>PNLE01000202.1 GCA_013822855.1 Planctomyces sp. | reverse complement strand
AAAGAGCAGATCGTTCTTCCTGTCGACGCCATTGCCCAGGAAGGAGCGGAAGCGTTTGTCTTCCAGCAGAACGGAAACCATTTCGATCGCGTGCCGGTCCAGGTGATCTATCGCGATCAGGCTTATGCCATCATCAAGAATGACGGCTCGGTATTCCCTGGGGATATCGTGGCCCAACGTGGTGCGCATCAATTGCAGATGGCCCTCAAGAACAAGTCCGGTGGCGGGGCAGATCCGCATGCCGGGCACAATCACTGATCAGGAGCGCCATCATGCTGAATGCCATTATCCGCTTTGCACTTCGTCAACAGATGATCGTGATGGCCTTGGCCGTATTCCTGATGGGCTATGGCACATGGCAGGCGCTGCACGCGACCGTCGATGTGTTCCCTGACCTGAACCGGCCTCGCGTGGTCATCATGACTGAGGCACCCGGCCTGGCTCCGGAAGAAGTCGAGACTCTCGTCACATTTCCCATCGAAACGGCCATCAATGGTGCCAACGGCGTCCAGGCTGTTCGCAGCTCGTCGGGGATTGGGATTTCGGTCATTTATGTCGAATTCGACTGGGGGACCGATATATACACCGACCGGCAGATTGTCATGGAGCGGCTGCAACTCATTCAAGACCGCATGCCGCCCGGCGTCCTGCCGACATTGGCTCCCATCTCCTCTGTCATGGGGCAGATCCTCATGCTCGGCATGTGGAGTGACGGCGGCACCACCGATCCCGTCGAACTCAGAACGCTGGCTGACTGGGTCGTTCGACAGCGTCTGCTGACGGTGCCGGGTGTGTCGCAGGTCTTCACCATGGGCGGGGGGAGAAAGCAGTTTCAGGTGCTTGTCGATGCCGATGCCCTGTTGAGATATGGCGTCACGCTGCAACAGGTCAAACAGGCGGTCGTCAACAGCAATGAAAACGCCACGGGAGGCTACCTCGATCAGCAGGGGCCGAACGAACTGCTGGTGCGCGCGTTGGGCCGGATTCAGACAATCGAAGATTTGCAAAAGGTGGTCGTCACCATTCGGAATGACCAGCCGATTGCATTGGCTCAGATTGCCAAAGTCGTGGAAGGACCACAGGTCAAACGGGGCGACAGCAGCGTCTTTGTCAGAAGAAACAACGAGGATTCGAGCCAGAACTCTTCGCCACGTGCTACGGGAGATTTTTCAGGCGGGCCAGCGGTTGTCCTCACCATCAACAAGCAGCCAGGGGCGGACACCCGGCTCATCACCCAAAACATTCTCAAAGCGGTCGAAGAGCTGAAATCAGGACTGCCGCCGGATATCCGCATTCAACCAACCTATTCCCAGAAGGATTTTATTGACCGGGCGATCGAGAATGTCATCGAAGCGCTCCGAGATGGCGGGATTCTCGTCGTCATCATCCTTTTTCTGTTCCTCATGAACTTCCGCACGACGTTCATCACCTTTACAGCCATTCCCCTTTCGCTGGCACTGACAGCCGTGGTGTTCTCAATCTTCGGGTTGTCGATCAACACGATGACGCTGGGGGGACTGGCGATTGCCATCGGCGAACTCGTCGACGATGCCATCGTGGACGTGGAAAACATCTTTCGCCGGTTGAAGGAAAACCGGCACGCCGCGCATCCCAAGCACCCGTTGCAGGTGGTTTTTCAAGCCAGCACCGAGGTGCGCAACTCAGTAGTCTTCGCCACCATCGTGGTGTGCTTGGTCTTCATTCCGTTGTTCGCCCTATCTGGGATGGAGGGGAAGCTGTTCACTCCCCTGGGCGTGGCGTACATCGTGTCGATCATGGCGTCGCTGCTGGTGTCGCTGACGGTCACTCCGGTGCTCTCCTACTGGCTACTGGGAAATGCCAAGCTCATGGACCACGACAAGGACGGCTTCATCCTGCGAAATCTCAAATGGGTTGCCGAAAAGGTGATTCGTTTCAGCCTGACATTTCCCCGGCTGAATCTCACCGTGACAGTCATCCTTGTGGCGGTTGCCGGTTTATTTGTCGCGAACCTGGAGAAGGATTTTCTGCCGCCTTTCAACGAAGGGACGATCCAACTCAACGTCGTTTTGCCACCGGGAATCTCACTGGCGACATCCAACGCGATCAACCGCAAGGTCGAACAGCGTTTGCAGGCCATCGAAGACATTGACTCCTTTTGCCGCCGGACCGGTCGTGCCGAACTGGATGAGCACGCGGAAGGGGTCAACATGAGTGAATATCTCATTGAACTGGATCCCGGATCGCCCCATAGCCGCGAAGAATTGCTCAATGAGATTCGGGAAGCCATGGCAGACATTCCCGGCATCGTCACGGCCGCAGAACAACCGATCGCCCATTTGATTTCCCACATGATCTCCGGCGTCAAGGCCCAGGTCGGGATCAAGATCTACGGCGACGATCTCGACGTTTTGCGCCGCAAAGCCGAGGAAATGCTGTCAGTGATGAAGTCCGTTCCCGGCGTGAAAGATCCGCTGGTGGAGCCCCAGGTCATCATTCCGCAACTGCGGATCGAGGTGGATCGTGACAAGCTGCTGCTCAATGGCTTGTCGGTGAGCGATGTCAACGAGTTCATCGCGACGGCCATGAATGGAGAGGTCGTCTCCGAAGTGCTGATCGGACAGCGGCAATTCGACCTGCTGGTCCGACTTAACGAAAATGCCAGGGAGAACCTGGATGCCCTGAAGCGATTGACGATTGATCTGCCCGAAGGAGGACAGATTCCCTTGGAGTCAGTCGCAAAAATATATCAATCGGGCGGACCGAATACCGTAAACCGCGAGAATGTGCGCCGTCGTGTGGTGTTGCAGTGCAATGTCTCCGATCGCGGCGTCGTAGATGTCGTGCAAGACATTCAGCGGAAAGTCGCCCCGACGATTGCCAGTCTCCCGGAAGGGTATTTCGTGGAGTACAGCGGGCAGTTTGAGAGCCAGCAGTCGGCCAGTCGGCTCATTGCTGTACTGTTCGCGATCTCGCTGATGGGCGTCTTTCTGGCTCTGTACTCGATGTTCCGATCCGTCAATTTATCTCTTCAGGTCATGACGGCCCTGCCAATGGCGTTCATCGGCTCTGTGGTCGCGCTGGTGATCACCGGACAGACACTGACGATTGCCGCCATGGTGGGCTTCATTTCGTTGACCGGGATTGCGTCTCGAAATGGCATTCTCCTACTGAATCACTACCTGCATTTGGTGCGGTATGAAGGGGAAGACTGGACCAAGGAGATGATCATCCGTGCCGGCCTGGAACGGTTGGCTCCCGTGCTGATGACAGCCCTCACCGCTGGTATTGGCCTCGTTCCTTTAGTGCTGGCAGCAGATGAGCCCGGTAAGGAAATTCTCTACCCGGTGGCAACCGTCATTCTGGGTGGCATCATCAGTTCCACACTTCTCGACTTCTTCGTTCATCCAGCCTTGTTCTGGCTGTTTGGGCTGAAATCGGCGGCCCGAGTCGTCGGGGAATCTCATGAAGAGATTCCTCTGGTGGAACACGACGCGATTGCGCCTTCATCGTTGTCAGCAAATCTCAGCCCGACAACGCCCCTCATTCACTGAAGTCAACTGCAGAAGCCGTTGTGAATTTGATTTCGCAAGGAACCGCTTACCCCAAGAAAAGGAGTTCGACATGAAATTATTTGCTGTGTCTCACGTGTGCCTGACGGTCGTCTGTTTGTGGTGTTCGGCCAGCGTGGCGGTGGCTCAACAGCCCGGAGCGACCAGCCCCCTACAGTCCACGCTCGGCCAGTCGGCGCAATCCGGCAAATTCACTTTCGTCGTGTTCTATCGCGATAGTGGCGAGGCGACTCGGGCCTTCCATCAACAAGCCCGAGCTGAGTTGACTTCGCACGCGGACAAGACTGTCTTGACGACGGCTCGTGTCGATGACCCGGCCGAACGGGCACTGGTGGAAAAGTTCGGGATTGCCCGGGCCCCGATGCCGATGGCGGTGGTCATCGCTCCCAACGGTGCCGTCACGGGGCTGTTTCCCCGGGCAATCACCTCGGAGCAGGTCGCTGCGGCCATCGTTCCCCCCACAATGATGCAGTGCATGAAGGAACTTCAGAATCAGAAGTTGGTCTTTGTTTGCCTGACGCGGACAGATCGCGTTGACGTTCCGAAGGGAGTCCAGACAGTTCAGCAACTCCCGCAGTTCAAAGACCGGATTTCGTTGGTGGGAATGCGTCTCGACGATCCTGCCGAAGCCCGCTTCTATCAGCAAATGAAACTGAGTCCGAATCAGGTGAACGGGCCGTATGCCGTCCTGATTGCACCTCCCGGAGTACTCATTGGCCACTTCGATACCCAAGCCAGTGCCGAGCAGATTGCCGCAGCCATCCATAAGGCTGGGAAGTGCTGCGAGGACGAGAACTGCAAGCACAACCATGCCCCACAAGCCACCGCACCTGGCGGCAAACGCCAGTAATCCCACTTCCCATCACCCCTCTGACAGGAGGATTTCAGCATGACGCTGCAATCATTGATCTGGAACGAACTGCGGTCTCGTCCCTGGGCAGCCTTTTCCAATGGTCTCGCGATTCTTCTGGGAGTCGCTGCCCTGGTCGCGATCCGGCATATTACGTTGGCTTCCGAGCAGGATGTTTCGCGACAACTGTCTCAACTCGGAGCCAATATCCTGGTGTTGCCCCCCGAAGCAACGTTGCAGGATTACTACGCTGCTGACCAAAACAGCGGCACAATTCCCGAGGAGCATGTCTCGGAGATTTATCTGGCGGGTCTGACGGGTGTTGAGCAGGTCTCGCCTCGGCTTAACGTCCCAGCCAACCTGGGAGGCATCCCTGTCACTTTGACCGGGATTTTGCCTCAGTCGGAACTGGCAGCTCAGACGACCTGGCAGACCACCACCCTGTTTACGGCGCCCAAAGCCCATGAGGGCTGTGAGAAGGCGAAGCTTACAGCCGCTCAGCTGGAAGGTACCGATTCGCTGGTCACGCACCGGGCAATTCAAAATCTCAAATCCGATGAGGTGGTTTTGGGAGCGGATGTCGCTGGACGATCCGCATTCTCCACCGGTGACACGGTGGAACTGTTGGGCAAGCCATTCAAGATCCTCGGCATTCTTCCGGCCACTGGAACAGTTGATGATTCGCGGGTCTTCGCTCACCTGCATACAGTGCAGGACGCCTCCGGCAGCGGTCCTGTCTGCAATGCCATCGAAGTCATCGGCTGCTGCGAGGATGCGGCGGGAGGACTCGTTCCCGAGCTTCGCAAGCTCTTGCCGAACACCAAGGTCGTCACCATTTCACAGGTGGTCCAGACGCAAGTCGGCGTGAACCGGCTCATGGCGAACACCTCCTGGTTTGTGCTGGCGGTGCTGGTCATCGTCGGCGGGACCAGCCTCGCGGGAGCCATCACCGCGAATGTTCGGGAACGCCGTCGCGAAATCGGGACGCTCATGGCCTTGGGAGCGACACCCCGTTTCGTGCAGAGGTTGTTCCTCGGAAAAGCTCTGGTTCTCGGACTCGTCGCGGGAACGTTTGGCTGCGTGGTCGGATTGATTGTCGCTATTGCGGCTGGGCCTGCCTGGGCCGGTGTCGCCGTTTCCGTTCTTCCGACAACCTCATTCCTGGCGATTTTAATCGCCACCTGTCTCGCGATTCTTTCGGCTTGGTGGCCAGCACGGAAGGCGGCCACTCTCGACCCATGTCTCTGCTTTCAGGAGGTCTAAGATGTTTCGATTCGAAAATGTGATCAAGCAGTATTCGCGGCGTGGCGAGCAAGTCACAGCCCTGGATTGCGGGAACCTTTCCATCGAGAAGGGAGAATATGTCGCGATCGTCGGCCCCAGTGGGAGCGGCAAGACAACCCTGCTGTCTCTGATGGGAGGGATGTTGTCTCCCACGGCTGGGCAGGTGTGGCTGGAAGATACATCAATTTACGAATTACCCGCTGCCGCACGATCCGCTTTACGGAGCCAGCGGATGGGTTTCGTCTTTCAAACCTTCAACCTGATTCCCTATCTGACGGCACTGCAAAATGTGCAAATTCCTCTTTGTTTACTCCAAATAGATCGGGCAGAACAAGAATGCCGCGCTGCGGAAATGCTCAACCGATTTGGATTAGGAGAACGGCTGCACCATCGCCCGGCGGAACTCAGTGTTGGGCAACAACAACGTGTCGCGCTCGCCCGGACACTTGTCAACGACCCCCAAATCATTCTCGCGGATGAACCAACGGGAAATCTTGATCCCGAAAGTCGCGAAACGGTTCTCGGAGCATTTGACACGACGCATCAGGAAGGACGCACAGTGATCCTGGTGACACACGATCCGGTCGCCGCGAGTCGAGCCTCTCGCACGCTCACACTCCGGCAGGGTGTCCTTCAGAGTTGCGATACCGTCCCGCTCCGTCAGAGACAGTCTGCGTAACGAGCGCAGCATGTATGCGCCCATCACTAGCAACAGGGATGTCCCTGTTTCTCACCTCGATAAGGAAAATCTGATGCTTGTCCGCTTTCGCACTTTTCAGCGATTCATCGTCGGCACCCTTCCGGCAACCTGTCTTGCAACACTCCTGCTGGCAGGTTGTGGAACCGCTCCTGATTCCGGCAAAGCTCCAGCCCCGTCATCCAGTGCCGGGGCACACGACGACCACGATCATGCCCACCCAGAGGAAGGGCCGCATCATGGCCACCTCGTGGAATTGGGCAATGAGGAGTATCATGCAGAAGTTGTGCATGACAATAGTGCTACAGTCACTATCTATATTCTGGATGGCAGCGGTCAGAAAGCAGTTCCGATTGAAAGCCCAGACGTTGCCGTCAATCTGACTCACCAAGGCAAGGCGGAGCAATTCAAGCTCGCCGCATCTCCCGACAAGGAAGATCCTGCGGGCACTTCGTCGCGATTCATATCTCGCGATTTACATCTTGCAAATGACATGGACGCCAAAGGGAGTGCAGCCAAACTGGTCGTCACGATCAACGGAAAACAATACACTGGCAAGATCGAACATGATCATGAAGGCCATAAGCACTAAACGCATCCCCCTCTCCTCACAAGTCATCGAGAGTGCTCTTTAACGATATGCCTTCATGTCAGCTCCTTTTCTGGCATGAAGAACACATGAGGAATCGATTCAAATCGAGGCTGAAGAGACAAAGTCAATGTCCAGGTTGCGGACCTTTCCGCAGCCACATCGTAAGAGTATCAATAGGGACATTGCCGGTACTCTGGCGGTCGCCATGAACGTTAACAAGCGGCACAATATACTTGCGATTTCTCACAAACGGTGAGCGGCGAGAATATTCGACATCCACGATTATGTATGGCGTGTCCGCCCAGCGACTCTGTCCAGATGCCCGAACTGACGAGACTGGCGGCAAGGTTAAAATGAGCGAAAGAACACGAATAGAAGTCAATCTGCTCCTACCCACCGTACTAGACATGCGCGATGCCTGCGTCGAGCGCTTGGCCGACTTGCTGAAAGCGAAGGGAGGAGTCGAGGCCGCACACCTTGTGGACAATGGCGAGAACGAGTCGGTTCAATTCTGCATCCATTTTGATCCTGAACAGATCTCGATGGGCGAGGTACGCGAATTAGCCATCCGTGCAGGGGCGGAACTGGAGCAACGATACGGGCACTTGTTGCTCAATACGGAACCCATGCACGGCCATCGGGCCCGCACGGTGGAGTTGCGAGCACGGGGAATCGTTGGAGTCCTGGAGGCAGCGGTTTCACCCGCCGGCGTCGTGCGTATTGAGTTTGATCGGCCGGTCGTCACGGAAGAAGCCATTCAGGCAGAGCTTCGAAAAGAGGGTGTGCGAATTCGCCAAGAGTCGAAACAGGCGGCATCTGTCGAATCCGGCAAGGTGGAGGGCAAGGCCGCGAAGGAAGCAGATGACCATGAACACGGAGGTTGGTTCGGCGAACCGACGGAACTCGTATTTGCAGCGATCTGCGGCGGATTGCTGCTTGTCGGATGGCTACTGCCGATGATCTTCGATGTCTCGTCATGGCTCCCCTGGAGCTTCTATGTGGCGGCCTATTTCTTCGGCGGTTTTTTCACCTTCCGGGAGGCGTTCGAGAATATCCGCGCATACCGTCTTGAGATCGATCTGCTGATGCTTGTCGCGGCCATCGGTGCCGCCACGCTCGGAGAATGGGCGGAAGGCGCTTTGCTCCTGTTTCTATTCAGCCTGGGGCACTCCCTGGAACACTATGCCATGGGACGAGCCAAGCGTGCGATTGAAGCACTCGCCGAACTTGCTCCACCAACCGCACTGGTCCGCCGCGATGGCAGACCCGCAGAGCTGCCGGTGGAGCAGTTGCAGTTGGGAGATGTGGTCATCGTCAAGCCGAACGAGCGGATTCCCGCTGACGGATTCGTGCTCAAGGGGGAAAGCAGCGTCAACCAGGCCCCCATTACCGGCGAAAGTGTGCCTGTGGACAAGCGAGCCGTTGATGACCCCGGCCAGGCAGCCACGAATCCGGATCGCCTCGGAGCGGAGTATCGGACCTTTGCAGGTACAATTAACGGCGGCGGCGCTCTGGAGATTCAGGTCACAAAACTCTCAAGTGAATCGACACTTGCCCGCGTCGTACAAATGGTCAACGAAGCAGAGACCCAAAAATCACCGACGCAACGGTTCACCGACAAGTTGGAGCGAATCTTCGTCCCGGCGGTCATCGCGTTTGCTGTCTTGCTGCTGTTTGCCTGGACCGTGATCGACGAGCCGTTCCGGGATTCGTTCTATCGTGCAATGGCGGTACTGGTGGCGGCCAGCCCTTGTGCTCTGGCGATCTCGACTCCCAGTGCCGTGTTAAGCGGAGTGGCTCGGGCGGCCCGAGGCGGAGTGCTCGTCAAGGGCGGTGGACCGCTGGAGAATCTCGGACGACTCGGTGCCATCGCCTTTGATAAGACTGGCACCTTGACGGAAGGGAATCCGCGACTCACCGACGTCGTGACGGTGGATGGCCGCTCGGAGGAAGAGTTACTGCGGGTGGCGATTGCCGTGGAGAAGCTCAGTGACCATCCGCTGGCCGCAGCCGTGGTCAATGGGGGCCAGGAACGTCTCAAGAGCGATTCGAATTTGCAGGCCCACGACGTGCAAAGCATCACGGGCCGGGGCGTCAAAGCGACCATTGATGGTCAGGCTGTTTACATCGGTAAAGACAGCCTCTTCGGCGAAATCGCAGGTCCGTCGCTCCCGGACTCACTTCGCAAGTCCACCGAAGATCTCAAGGCAGGGGGGCGGACGACGATGATCGTCCGATATGGCGATACCTACCTGGGCGTGCTGGGCCTCATGGACACTCCCCGCAGCGCTGCCAAGGACGTCGTCAGACGGCTGAAGGAACTCGGCATCAAGAGAATGATCATGCTCTCCGGCGACAACCAGCAGGTCGCC
>PNLE01000201.1 GCA_013822855.1 Planctomyces sp. | reverse complement strand
CATCCAGATTCAAGCCTCTCCCGTCGAATAGCGTGGAAGTGATTTGATCCCCAGTGCCTTCATGCGCGAGGCCAGCGTTGTCGGCTTGATCCCCAGGAGCGCGGCCGCCCCCCTCGGGCCGGAGACTTGGCCGTGGCTCGCCTTGAGTGCCGCGCGGATGTTCTCAGCCTCCAGCTGCCGGATCTGGAGATCGGTGCGGATGGGTGTCTCCGTCGGTGAGGTCTCTAGCGGTGGAGTCGCGGGCGGGTGGGGAGTGGTGACTGGCACGATTGGCGAGCGGTCTCCCTTCGTCGCTTGGGGAAGCTCGATGTTCAGTCGTCCGTGCGTCGAGGTGATCACCGCCCGCTCGATGACATGCTGGAGCTCCCGCACATTCCCCGGCCAATCGTAGTGCTGGAGCCGCTGCACCCCAGCCAGAGTCAGCAGCGGTTGGGGACGCCCCACCTTGCGGGATGAGACACCGAGAAAATGGTTCGCCAAGAGGGGAATATCCTCCTTCCGGCGGCGGAGTGCCGGCACTTCCACCGGGAAGACGCTCAAGCGGTAATAGAGATCCTGCCGGAACCGCCCCGCTTCGGATTCCGACCGCAAGTCGCGATTCGTGGCCGCGATGATCCGCACGTTGACCCGGCGGGTCCGTTCCTCGCCGACCCGTTCGAGTTCCCCCTCCTGCAACACTCGCAGCAGTTTGGCCTGGAGTTCCAGCGGAATTTCGCCCACCTCGTCGAGGAAGAGCGTTCCCCCTTCGGCAAGTTCAAAGCGCCCCACGCGATCGCGCAGTGCGCCGGTGAACGAACCCTTGGCGTGCCCGAAGAACTCGCTCTCGTAGAGTTCGCGCGGGACGGCGGCGCAGTTCACCTTGATGAGCGGTCGATTCGATCGCCGGCTGCGGCGATGGATCTCGCGGGCCACCAGCTCTTTGCCGGTGCCGCTTTCCCCGAGAATGAGCACCGCCGAATCGGTCGGTGCCACCAGGTCGATCTGCTGCGAGACCGCACCCAGAGCCGGGCTCTGCCCGATCAGTTCGCCGAACGCGCCGCTCCCCGTCACTTCTTCCCGCAGGTATTCGTTCTCCAGTTCCAGCCGCTTGCGGAGGGTGTCGATCTCGGCGAAGGCGCGGGCCGTGGCGATCGCGGCGGCCGCATGATCGGCGATCATCCGCAGCCAGCCCATGCACTCTTCGCCGATCGTCTGCCGGGCGAAGACCGCCAGCACACCCAACACTTCGCCCCGGTGAATCAGCGGCTGACCGGCGAACCCTCGGATCCCCTCGGCCCGCACCCACTCCGGCCGCGCGATCCACTCCGGCAAGGGTTCGCTCAGCTCTGGTTCTTCGAGGGCCATCCCCGTGGCGGCGATCCGTCCCACTTTGCGAACGCCATAAGGCATGTGCTGGAAGGCCCCGTCGATGGCCGTCCAAGGGGCCTCGGCAGATGACACCGAATGACCGCCGCTGGCGACGAGCTGGAGGCACTGCGTCTGCTCGCGGCAGGCATGCTCCAAGGGGCAACCGGTGCATTGTGTCGTCGGCTGCGCCAACCAGATGCGGGCCAGAGCCACCCGTCCCTGCTCGGTGAGGCGGCTCACAATGAGGTGCATCAGACTTTCAACGGCGTGTTCCCGCGCCAGATCCAACAGCAACCGCTTGGGATTGTCCATCAGCGGCGGCAGACCGACTCCAGCCATAGATTACTCACGAGATTTCGTTACAAGTTCGCGATTTTTTGTCAATTAACGATATCTCGTAACACACTGCCAGTCAATGGAAATGCCATAAACATCTTATTCACATAATGTTGTGTCTTTCGAATGTGGGTGGCACGCGAAATGAAATAGCTCCACTCCGTCATCAAATGGGTTTGGTGACACTCACCGCACGCCTGGAATTTTGGAGGAATCATCATGCCACGAATCACCGCTCTCGACCCACAGCATGCCACGGGCCATGTCAAAGAACTGCTTGAAGGAGTCGGCCGCAAGCTGGGGATGGTCCCCAACATGATGCGGACGATGGCCCAGGCTCCGGCGGTCCTGGAAGGCTACCTGCAATTCAGCGGTGCCCTCGGTCACGGCCAACTGAGTGCGAAAGTCCGCGAGCAGATCGCCCTGGCGGTCGCCCAAGCCAATGGTTGCGACTACTGCCTCGCCGCCCATTCCGCCATCGGCAAGATGGTCGGCCTGACCGCCGATCAACTCCGCGACAGCCGCCAGGGGGAAGCGGTTGATCCCGGCACGGACGCACTCCTGCGTTTCGTTCGCCAGGTCGTCGAGACACGCGGCCGTGTGAGCGATGCCGATGTGCAGGCCGTCCGCGACGCGGGCTTTGGCGACGGCGTCATCGCCGAAGTGGTGGCCGGTGTCGCCCTCGACATCTTCACCAACTACTTCAACATCGTCGCTGCCACCGAAGTCGACTTTCCCCGCGCTCCTGCCCTGTAAATCCTTTGTAGGCACTTCACAAGATCAAGACCGTCCATTCCGCGAATTGCCATTAAAGGGAGATACCCCATGTCGACAATCAATACCTTGTTCGAATTCGCCGCGCGTTGTGACCGCGCGGGCCTGGTGGTGACGCGGGTCGGACTGGTCCTCGTCCTCGTGTGGATCGGTGGCCTCAAAATGTATCGCTACGAGGATGAGGGGATCGTCCCTTTTGTTGCCAACAGTCCGCTGATGAGTTTCTTCTATCAACAGCCTGAGGGCGACTATAAAAGGCATATGAACCGCGAAGGGGAACTGGTACCCGCCAACCGCGCCTGGCATGAGCAAAACGGCACCTATCTCTTCGCGTATGGACTCGGTACGGTGATCGTCGGTCTGGGAGTGCTGATCGCGGTCCATCCCTGGCTACCCGGCGTGGCCGCGGTCGGCAGCTTCCTAGTCTTCGGAATGTCGCTGGTGACACTCTCGTTCCTGATCACCACCCCCGAGTGCTGGGTTCCGGCCTTGGGAAGTTCGGAGCATGGCTTCCCGCTCCTCTCGGGACCCGGTCGACTGGTTGTGAAGGATGCCATCATGGCGGGGGCGGCCCTCGTCACCATGGCTGACTCCGCGAAAATCTACCTGAGAAGGCAATAGGTTCGACTTGACTCCACACGGTCGCCACTGACGACATGAAAATCTTCTTAAAACATTCTCATTAGGTGTGAATCATGACCAACGCAATCAATGGAGAGCCTCCACTCATCCTCTCTCCTCCCTTCACCAGGGAAACCGCGATACGGAAGGTCCGCCTCGCCGAGGATGGCTGGAACTCCCGTGATCCGGTGCGTGTCTCCCTTGCCTACACGGAGGATTCCACCTGGCGTAATCGGGGCGAATTCGTCACAGGTCGCGCAGAGATCCAGCAGTTTCTCGCTCGTAAATGGCAACGGGAATTCGACTATCGGCTCGTGAAGGATCTCTGGGCCTTCACCGACGACCACATCGCCGTCCGCTTCCAGTATGAATGGCGCGATCTCCTCGGCGGTTGGCACAGGAGCTATGGCAACGAACTCTGGGAGTTCGACGAACACGGATTGATGCGTCACCGCGAGGCCAGCATCAACGACGTCGATATCAAAGAGTCTAGCCGCAAGTTCTTCTGGCCCGCCCCCGGCCCACGCCCGGCGGATCATCCGGGTATTCCCGAAGTCCGCTAAATGACCATGAAACTCGTTTCCTACCCTCTCTCTTGATTTGGAGTATTGATCATGTATCGCGTGAATTCTCTCGCAATGGTTGTGGCTCTTTCGGCGTTCACCGCATGGGGCTGGCCCACCCTTGGTGAAGCCCAGGCTCAGACCAACACCGTCCTTCACAAGACGGTTAAAGTCGGCGATCTTGACATCTTCTATCGCGAGGCTGGTCCGAAGGACGCGCCAACGATCCTGCTGCTGCACGGCTTTCCCACCAGCTCGCAAATGTTCCGCAACCTCATCCCCGCGCTGGCCGACAAGTACCACGTCATCGCCCCCGACTATCCGGGTTTCGGCCATAGCTCGATGCCCACCCACGACAAATTCACCTACACCTTCGACAACCTGGCTAAGGTGATTGACGAATTCACGCAAAAGATCGGCCTCACGAAGTACGCCCTCTATGTACAGGACTACGGCGCGCCGATCGGCTATCGTCTGGCCAGTGCCCATCCCGAACGCATCACGGCCATCGTCGTCCAGAACGGCAATGCCTACGATGAAGGTCTCGACAACGACTTCTGGAAGCCGATCAAGGCCTACTGGAACGATCCCACCAGCCAGACGAAGCGCGACGCCCTCAAGGGAGTCCTCAACTACGACGCCACCAAGTGGCAGTATCTGCATGGGGTGAAGCAGCCGGAGCGGGTCAGCCCGGATGGAGCTGCCCACGATCAGTTTCTCCTCGACCGCCCCGGCAATGCCGAGATTCAGCTCGACATGTTCCTCAGCTACGGCAGCAATCCCGCCCTTTATTCCCAGTGGCAGGAGTATTTCCGTAAGCACCAGCCGCCGATGCTCATCGTCTGGGGAAAGAATGATCAGATTTTTCCCGCCGCCGGTGCCGAGCCTTACAAACGAGACCTCAAGACGCTGGAGTTCCATCTCCTCGACGCGGGTCACTTCGCCCTCGAATCCAACGGCGACGAGATCGCTGGCCTGATGCGTGACTTCCTCGGCAAGCACGTCGAACGCAAGTGATTCGCCCCTACGAACGCTCTGAAACGCATGGCACCGAGGGTGACAGGTTCTCAATCAAAGGGTGGCCCGGCCAACTTGCGGCCGGGTCGCGGTGCGCAGCCACCGCGACAAGAAGCCGCTCCATCCGCGATACCTGCTTCAAAAACGGCTTCTCCCACAGTCTTTGGGAACAGCATTTGAACGCAGATATCTTGCTGGCTGGGGTCGGGACGTTTGATCGGCTAAAGTGAGGGAGCTTCACAGATGGGCGAATCCCACAACTTGGCCCACAGCCCCGATTCCGACTGCTCGCACAGAAACGGCCCGCATGACCTCCCCTCGACCTGTCCGCACACGCTTCGCCCCCAGCCCCACCGGTTACATGCACATCGGCGGCATGCGAACCGCCTTTTTTTGCTGGCTCTGGGCCCGCCACACGGGCGGCACCTTCATTCTGCGGATCGACGACACCGACCAGGAACGGAACGTCAGCGAGGCCCTGCAGCCGATCTTCCGCGCCTTCCGATGGCTGGGTCTCGATTGGGACGAAGGGGCCGAGAAGGGAGGACCGTATGCTCCGTACTATCAGTCGCAGCGCTCGGACATCTATCGCGCCGCCATTAAAAAGCTGTTGATCGAGGGCCAAGCCTTCAAGGACTTCGATCCACCGGAAGTGGTCCAGCAGGACCGTGCTGAGGCGGAAGCGGCGAAGCGGAACTACGTCAACATCCGCCGCTCGCTGGAACTGACCCCCGAGAAGTTCGCCGAACTGGAAGCCGCGGGCACGCCATTCGTCGTGCGGTTGCTCGTGCCGCGGGATCAGTCGGTCACCATCCACGATGCCGTCCGGGGGGAAGTCACCTGGGATTGCGGCACCATGCCCGACCCCGTCCTCATGCGGTCCAACGGCAGCTTCCTCTACAACTTCGCCTCCGTCGTCGACGATGCGGCCATGGAGATCACCCACATCATCCGGGCCGAAGAGCATCTCACGAACACCTGCGTGCAGACCCTCCTCTTCCGGGCCTTGGGGAGCGAGCCGCCAGTCTTCGCGCATATCCCGTTCATCACGGCTCCCGGCTCCACTAAGAAGCTCAGCAAACGCGATCTCGACAAGCTGCGAAACACTCCCGCCCTCAAGAAACTGTTCGACCGGGCCGATGAAGTCTTCCCCAAGCTCGGCCTCGGTGATTCGAAGTCGCTCAGCCCTGTGATGGTCGAATACTACGAAAAGATGGGTTATTTACCTGTCGGAATCCTCAATGCCCTGGCCCGCCTCGGCTGGTCGCTCGACGACAAGACCGAGATCATGGATCTGGAGACGATCGTCAAGCACTTCACGCTCGACCGCATTGTCAAAAGCTCGGCAGGTTTCGACGGCGACAAACTGCAATCGCTCCAGGCCCACTGGATGAACGTGCTGCCGTTGCCCGAGAAGATCGCTGGCGTGAAGCCCTATCTGGAACAGGTCGGCTGGCCCGCCGATGACACCCACCTCGCGAAGATTCTCCCCGGTATTGCCGATCGCCTCAAAGTCTTCAGCGACATCCTCGATTACGCTGAGTTTTTCGTGAGCGATGACGCGCTGGCATTCGACGCCAAGGCCCTCGAAAAAATCCGCACGCAGCCACAAGCCCGCGAGATCGTCGCCTCGCTCAAGAAACTGCTGACCGAAGCTCCTGATGTGGAAGCGGCCACCATCGATCCGCTGGTGCATCAATGGGCTGAGTCGCAGGGTCTCAAAATGGGTCAGGTCGTCGCCCCCTTGCGATTGGGCGTGACAGGCCGCAGTGTGGGGATCGGCCTCTTCGACGCCATCGCCCTGATTGGCAAAGACAGCTGCCTCCATCGGCTGACACGCCTGGAGCAAACCCTCTAGCTAGGCATATCCAAGGGGTGCCACTGCTGGCTTGCCAGCAGTGCTCCGTGTGACTGTTATTCGATAGAACATAAACGTCCCATGAAACTCCGGGCACGATCATGACCACCCTTTCCGCTAACACTTCGGCGACGGATTGGAGCCTACTGGAGGTGATGGTCGATCCCTTCGGCAAACTCCTGGCCAACTGGCCGGGGCAAAGACCAGTTTCGGTGGAAGCCGTGCGGAGCTTCCCCTGGTCGGCACCGGAAAGCCATCTCGTACTCGTCGATGGGAACGGTCACGAATGGGCCCAGATCCCGAGTATCGCCCTGCTTTCGCCGAGCGCTCGCCAAGTCATCGAACAGCACCTGGCACAGCGGGATTTCGTGCCGGAGATCACCCGCATCGTCTCCTCGCAGCCCCTCTCGCCCCCTTGCAAATGGACGGTGGAAACCACCGCTGGCCCCACTGAGATCGAAGTCGTGTCGATCGACGAGGTCCGTCGGCTCGATACCAACGGCGTCCTCCTCTCCGACGCCAACGGCCTCCGGTTCCGCATCCCGGATCAAAAACAACTCGACGCCCACTCCCAGGCCATTCTCGTCCGCTATTTGTAGTTCTCGCACTTTAGAGTATCACATCGAACCGGAGAGCCACGATATGCGCTCGAACGTCAGCCGCTTGACTGTGTTCGCCTGCCTGGCGATGGCCAGTCTCGCTATCAATTCAACTGTTGCTATAGCCGTCGAGCCGGTCGCTCGCCCGAATATCATCCTCATTATGTCCGATGATCAAGGCTACGGCGATCTGGGCTGCCACGGCAACCCGATCCTCAAAACACCGCATCTCGACCAGCTGGCCGCCGAGAGTGTCCGCTTCGACGACTTCCACGTCAGCCCAACCTGCGCCCCGACGCGGGCCTCGATTATGACGGGCCGCCACGAGTTCAACAGCGGCGTGACGCACACGATCCAGGAACGCGAACGGCTCTCGCTCAAACCCACGATCCTCCCACAGATCTTGAAGCAAGCCGGTTACACAACGGGTATTTTCGGCAAGTGGCACCTCGGCGATGAGGACGCCTATCAACCCGGCCTCCGCGGTTTCGACGAGGTCTTCATCCACGGTGGCGGCGGTATCGGACAGTCCTATCCCGGCAGTTGCGGCGACGCCCCCAGAAACAGCTACTTCGATTCCGTGATCCGCCACAACGGCACGTTCGTCAAAACAACCGGCTACTGCACCACCGTCTTCTTCGAACAGGCCCGCACTTGGATCAAATCACAATCGGAGCAGCAGCCGTTCTTTTGCTACATCACACCCAATACTCCGCATGCCCCGCTGGACTGTCCCGCAGAGGACTATCGCCCCTATCTGGGAAAAGTGCCCGAGGACGTGGCCAAATTCTATGGGATGATCTCGCAGATGGATGGCGAGATCGGACAACTGCTGAAATTCGTCGAAGAGGCCGGCCTATCGAAGAATACCATCATCATCTTCATGACCGACAACGGTTCCGCGAACGGAGCGAAGTTCTTTAATGCGGGTATGCGGGCTGGCAAAGGGACGCCGTATGAAGGGGGAATTCGCGTGCCGAGTTTCTGGCGTTGGTCGGGACATTGGCAGCCACAGACCCGCACGGAATTCGCCTGCCACTACGACATCTTGCCGACATTGATCGCCCTCTCGGGAGCGACACCCAATGGCGGCGTCCGCGAGCAGATTCAGGGTCGCTCCCTGGTGCCGCTGCTCGAAGGCCTCTCACCCGCGTGGCCCGACCGACCATTCGTCGCCCACTTCGGCCGCTGGCCCAAGGAGCACGATCCCCGGCAGGAACCGGCCCTCTATCAGTACGCCAAATGCTCGATCCGGATCGGCAATTGGAAACTGGTTTCCAATGTCCCCAAGGGCCCAGCCAAGTGGGAACTTTACAATCTCAAGACCGATCCTGCCGAGTCGAAGAACATCGCTGACCAGCACCCCACCGAGGTCGCACGACTTCACGCCGCCTACGACCAGTGGTGGGCCTCCGTTCTGCCGGGCATGGAGAACGAACAAATCCCCGGCCCCAAAATCAACCCCTTTCACCTCGCCTACTGGCACCAATTCCAAGGCCCCGGCCCCAACCACGCCCCACTGCCGGAAAACCTTCTGCTGAGAGCCGAATAGGCCGCCCTCAAGCCAATCAGACTTTCACCACACCCATAAAAAGCCAGCAGCTGACCACTAATCAGAGTGATCGGCTGCTGGCTTTCTTTGACAACAAAGTTACGAATCGCATCGACAGGTGACTTCTCCAGCGGAGAGGAAAGGACGCCAATTGAACTTTTTATCACCGAAGTCTGGGACTGGGACACTGGATTGCGGCGTTTTCTCGATGCTTCAGTAGCTACGCCAGCTTGTCTGCGCGATCCCGAACCATCTCGACCTGCAACGGGTGGTACGGCTCGCCGCTCTGCCCGAGGATGAAGTAGCAAATCTCTTTGTCAGTGAGTTGGCTGCGGACACTATTGAGAACACAATTGCCGATCTCACCGCCGACGCCGCGGGCGAAGCTTTCCAAGCGTAGCTTTTTTTGGAGGTCGGCGATGGCCGCCGTGACCAACTCCGCCGTCACGCCCTCGTAGCCGCGAGCCACTGCCAACTCGGCCAAACAAGCAGAATCAACACCATCAAACGTCGGACAAAACTCGATCAAAAACCTGTACGCCTGACCTGAAGCAGTGAGAGCCATCGTGCCTCCGCAATACGAAATTCCAACGATACCCAACCCAATTTGCAATTCTCGAAATCGAACGCATTGATAAAACTAGATGGCGACTGCGATAAACACGGAACCGTATCCGCGAGTGGGCAGGACGACAACGGAACTGCAACATGAACGCAATGTCAATGTATAAAATGTAATA
>PNLE01000200.1 GCA_013822855.1 Planctomyces sp. | reverse complement strand
CAGGCCAATGGGAGTTTGATTCGTGAGGGCGACAAGACCGTTGGCTCGGAACTGATCGGCCAGGCCTTCACGAAGCCGGAATACTTCTGGGGCCGGTTGTCCGCCACCGGACCGGTTCCCTACAACGCCGCCTCGTCGAGTGGTTCCAACCTGGGGCCGATGAACCCCGCGTTGAAGGATGCCGTCCAGGCACGGATCACGGCGCTGGAAGCGGCGGGCTCGCCGGGCAAGAACATCCCCGTCGACCTCGTGACCGCATCGGGGAGTGGACTCGATCCCCACATCTCGCCCGCAGCCGCCGAATTCCAGGTGCCCCGCGTCGCCGCTGCCCGCAAGCTGACGGAAGAGGCCGTGCGCGATATCGTCCGTCAGCAGACCGAGGGCCGCACGCTGGGCCTCTTCGGCGAACCACGTGTCAACGTGCTGCGTCTGAACCTCGCCCTCGATGGCCGCTCCAGCAAAGAGTAACAGCCCGCGATGCCCGATCTGCGACCCGATCCCGATGCCCTCCTCGCGCAGGTTCAGGCCGAGGAAGCCGAAGCCCAACGCGGCGCGCTGAAGATCTTCTTCGGCTACGTCGCGGGGGTCGGCAAGACCTACACCATGCTGGAAACGGCACGGCAGGCAGCTTCTGAAGGCCGCGAGGTCGTGCTCGGCTACATCGAGCCGCACGCCCGCCCGGCGACGCAGGCGCTGGTCGAGGGCTTCGAGCAGCTTCCACTGAAGGAGATCGACTATCGCGGCGTGATCCTCAAAGATTTCGATGTCGACGCCGCGCTGGCCCGCCATCCCGATCTGCTGCTGGTCGATGAACTCGCCCATACCAACGCGGTCGGTTGCCGGCACGAGAAGCGTTGGCAGGACATCGAAGAGTTGCTGGCGGCGGGGATCAACGTTTGGACGACGCTCAACGTCCAGCACATTGAAAGCCTCAACGATGTGATCGGCCAGATCACGGGCGTGATCGTGCGAGAGTCTGTCCCCGACCAGGTCTTCGATTCCGCCGACGACCTCGAACTCGTCGATATAACTCCCGAGGAACTGCTCGAACGGCTCAAGGCCGGGAAGATCTACCTGCCGGATCAGGCCCAGCGGGCGATCCTCAGTTTCTTCCAGAAGGGGAACCTCGCGGCGCTGCGGGAACTCTCGCTGCGGCAGGCCGCCCGGCGGATCCACACTGATGTCGAATCGGCGCGGCGGGAGAAATCGGCTGTTCGCCCCTGGGCCACCGCCGATCGATTGCTCGTTTGTGTGGGGCCCAGTCCCACGACCGCGCGGGTCATCCGCACGGCGAAGCGGATGGCGGCCGCTCTCGACGCCCCTTGGCTGGCGGTCTCCGTCGATCTGACCGGCGCGTCGCCCAACTCGCCCGCGAAAAGACAGATCGCCCAGCACTTCCGGCTGGCGGAGCGGTTGGGAGCCGAGACCTTCACCCTCGCCGGTCAGAACGTGACCGGCACGCTCCTCGATTATGCCCGCTCGCGAAACGTCACCAAGATCCTCATCGGCAAAACGAATCAGCCCCGCTGGAAGCGACTCGTCTTCGGCACCGTCGTCGACGAAGTCCTGGAGCAAAGCGGGGAGATCGATGTCTACGTCATCCACGGCGAAGAAGAGAAGCGCGATCCGTCGCCAGCGCGAACTTCCCGCAAGCAGGTCGACAAGCGGCCGTACTTCGGCGCGGCTTTGACCATATCTCTCACAGGAGCAGTGGCCTATGGCCTGCGATTCCTGGGCGTCGCCGACACGGAAGCGAACAGTGCGATGCTTTTCCTGGCGGGTGTGGCGTGGGCGGCCTATCAGTTCGGTCGCGGCCCTGCGATCCTTGCCAGTGTGCTGGCGGTGTTGGCCTTCGACTTTGGTTTCGTGCCTCCGTACTACACGTTCGCTGTCGCCGATGCCCAGTATCTCCTCACGTTCTTGGTGATGCTGGCTATCGGCCTCGTCATCAGCACCTTGACCTCACGGCTTCGCGCCCAAGTGGAGAGCACGCGCGAGAGGGAACGCCATACTTCCGCGCTCTATGAACTCGGCAAGCAACTCGGTTCCCTCTACGGCGATCTTTTCCTTGCAGCGGCCGCCGGTGCGAAGATCGAGGAAATGCTTGGCGGCGAAGTCGCGATCTATCTGCCCAGGCCGTCGGGCAGTTCGCCGGAAGTGGCCTACGGCCGTGAGTCGTCTATCGCCCGACATGCCGTGAGTCTCCCCGTCGCGCAATGGGTCATGGATCACGACCAGATCGCCGGAGCGGGGACGAACACGCTGCCGAGCGCGGTGGGCCTCTTCCTTCCACTCATGGGCTCGCAGAAAACACATGGCGCGATCGGCATCCGCGTCGCCGAGACACAGCGCCTCCTCGAGCCCGAGATGCGGCGGCTGATCGAAGCGTGTGCCAATCAACTGGCCCTTGCCCTCGAACGCGATCATCTGGCGATCGATGCGGCCAACTCGCGTGTCCAGGCCGAGGCGGAACAAGTCCGCAGCAGTCTGCTCAGCAGCGTCTCCCACGATCTCAAAACGCCGTTGGCCGCCATTGCCGGTGCGAGCAGCAGCCTGCTCGAGAACGCCTCCTTCGATGAAACGACGCGCCGCCAACTTCTGGAAACCGTGGCGGAGGAAGCCGCCCGGCTCAATCGCCTGCTCGAAAACATCCTCCAGATGTCGAAGCTCGACGCCGGTGCGGCGACGCCCAGCAAGCAGTGGCATGTGCTCGAAGAGATCGTCGGCTCGGCCCTCAGGCGGACACAGCGGGAGTTGAAGGAGCACGTGGTTCATGTGCGATTGCCCGCCGATCTGCCGCTCGTCTTCGTGGATGGCCTGCTTCTCGAGCAGGTCTTCGTCAATCTGCTGGAGAACGCCGCCAAGTACACACCGCCCGGCACCATGGTGACCATCGGCGCGGCGGTCGACGGCAAGACGCTCCGCGCCTCCGTCTCCGACAACGGCCCGGGATTGCCCGCCGGTGCGGAAGAGCGCATCTTCGACAAGTTCTTCCGCGCGACACCCACCGTCGACGGCGGCCGAGGCAGCGGCCTGGGCTTGGCCATCTGCCGCGCCATCGCCAAAGCCCACGGCGGCGACATCCACGCCTCCCACCGCCCCGGCGGCGGTGCCGAATTCATCCTCCGCCTCCCCGCCCCCAAGGACGCCCCGCAAGTCGCGTTGGACTAACCCATGACCGAACACCACATCCTGGTCATTGAGGACGAAACGCCCATCCGGCGGTTTCTCCGCGCGTCTCTGCAGAGCGAGGGTTACCGCGTCGATGAAGCGGCCTCCGGCGATGAGGGGCTGAAGCTCGCGATCCGGCAGCCTCCCGATGTCGTCATCCTCGACCTGGGACTCCCCGACATGGACGGGCAGGACGTGCTGCAGCGTCTGCGGGAATGGTACACCGCGCCGATCATCATTCTTTCCGCACGCGACCAGGAGCCACAGAAGATCAAGGCGCTCGACCTGGGGGCGGACGACTACATCACCAAGCCCTTCGGTGTCGGCGAGTTGCTGGCCCGCCTGAGGACGGCTCTTCGGCACTCGCACCGCGTCGGCCCGGAGGAGACCACCGTCGTGCTCGGCGACCTGCGCATTGATCTGGCGGCCCGGCTGGTGCATCGCGGCGAGGAGGAAGTTCATCTCACGCCGCTCGAGTACAAGCTGTTCACCACCATGATCAAGCACGCGGGCAAGGTCCTCACGCACCGCTTTCTGCTGCGGGAGGTCTGGGGGCCGCTCGACTCGCAGGAGAATCATTACCTCCGCGTCTTCGTCGCCAGCCTGCGCCGCAAACTGGAGGCTGACCCGGCCCGCCCGCGGCACATCCTCACCGAACAAGGCGTCGGCTATCGCCTCGCCTCGGAATAGGTTCTCGGCGAACTCGTCCCGGAGCCGCATTCCCATGGCAATTCCTTATGCCATGCGTTACATTAACGCATGCTTATTGGTGTGTTTGCAATGCAGTGGTCCCGAGTTAATGGCCAAGAGATTTCGATTTGGCCCTTGCCAAGGTTTTGTGATGCTGAGGGTCTTTTTCCTCGTTGCCGGATTGTTTCTCGCTCCCTCCGTGCTTCAGGCGGAGGATCTGGTCGCCCTGCTCAAGACCAACTGTCTCGCCTGCCATGATGCGTCGAGTCCCCCGGGTCAGCCGAATCTCTCCGCTTTGCCACTCACTCCGGCCGATCCACGGAACGCCGAAGTCTGGGTGAGGATTCATGACCGCGTTCAATCGGGCGAGATGCCTCCCAAGGATGGCGACCCGATCACACCGTCGGATCGCACCGCGCTGCTCCGCGTCATCAACGAGGCGATCACCACCGAGGAAGAGCGGCAAACCAAAGCCCAGGGCCGTGCCACCCGTCGGCGCCTCAACCGCATCGAGTTCGAGAACACATTGCGAGATCTGCTGGACGCCCCGTGGCTGCCGATTCGCTCGATCCTTCCCGAGGATGCCGTCGCGCATGGCTACAACAAAGTCGGTGATGTGCTGGATGTCTCCCACGTGCAGATGGCCCGCTATCTGGAAGCCGCTGATCGGGCCCTAAACGGCGTTGTGGTCGATCAAGTGAAGCAACCAGAAGTCATCGTAAAGAAGTATTATGCGCGTGAACAAAGCACATTCGCCCGCAAGATGACCTTCAGCCAGTTCAACACCGCCCCGGAGCGGGCCGCGTTTCCCGTGATGGGATATACCGCCCAACCCAAGGTGCGCGACGGCACCGAGCCGATGTCCGTCGGTGCCGCCGATCCGGTGGCGCGGGAACTCGAAGGGATCGGTCTGGTGCAGGGGGCCTATGAACCGGTCGAACCGAAGTTTGACCAGTTCCGTGCTCCCGCTTCGGGCCGCTACAAGTTGCGGATCATGGCTCATTCGGCATGGGTTGGGCCAAATGGCTCCAATCACAATCTCAAAAACCCCAAGGCCATGTCGCCCAAATGGTTCATTCCCAATCTGGATGATGTCAGCGCGGGGCGACGCTCCGAGCCGGTGACCATCTATGCCGAAATGCCACCTCGGCAGTTGCGACGTCTGGGTGCATTCGACGTTCAGCCGGAAGCAGGTATTCACGAGTTGGAAGTCGATCTTCTGGCGGGTGAAACCATCCGTCCCGACGCCTCCCGCTTCTTCCGCTCGCGCCCCGGCGAGACACGTTGGCAGAATCCGTTGGCGGAGGCCGACGGGCAACCCGGAGTGGTTTATCGCTGGCTGGAGGTCGAAGGCCCCATTCACGAGATCTGGCCACCGCGGGGGCATCAATTGCTCTTCGGCGACCTGCCGATTCGCCTTCCTCCGGGAAGCAAAAAGAAGAGTCAATCGGTCGAAATCGTCTCCACGGATCACCAGGCCGATGCGACTCGATTACTCAAACAGTTCGTCGAGCGGGCCTACCGTCGACCGGTTCCTGAATCGGAACAGCTCCGTTTCCTCCCCGTGATCCAGCAACAGCTCGCTTTGGGAGTCTCCTTTCGCGAGGCGATGATCGCAGGCTATACGGCGGTCCTCTGCTCGCCCGAATTCACCACCTGCCATAGCGAACCAGGCCCGCTCGACGACTTCGCGCTCGCTTCGAGGCTCTCCTACTTCCTCATCAACTCCGAACCCGATGCCGAACTCCGCGCTGTGGCCAAAACTGGCAGATTGCGCGATCCCCAGGTCTTGCGGCAACAGACCCAGCGACTGCTCGACGACCCCCGCCGGGATCGCTTCGTGACATCGTTCATCGACTACTGGCTCGATCAACGCAAAATCCTCAACAACTCCCCCGATGCAGGCCTTTACGGCGACTACTACCTCGACGACTGGCTCACCGACTCCGCACTCGAAGAAACCCGGCTCTACTTCACAGAGATGCTGACCGGCAACCTTCCCGTGAGGAATATCGTCGACTCCGATTTCACCTTCGCCAACGAACGACTCGCCATCCACTACGGTCTCCCCGCCATGGAGGGAACCACATTGCGGAAGGTGATGCTCCCTCCCGATTCGGTACGCGGCGGCCTGCTCACACAGGCCAGCATCTTGACGGTCACCGCCAACGGCACCACCACCTCGCCCGTTGTTCGCGGAGCCTGGGTCATGGACCGCATCCTCGGAAAGACACCGCCCAAGCCGCCCCCTGTTCCCGCCGTCGAACCTGATCTCCGCGGTGCCACCACCATTCGGGAACAACTGGCCAAACACCGCAATCAGGTCTCGTGCAACGGCTGCCACGCCCAGATCGATCCGCCGGGCTTCGCCCTGGAAAGCTTCGATATCGCGGGCGGCTTCCGCACGAGATACCGCGCACTCGCCGAGAAGGAGACCCGCGTCGCCGGACTGGCCCGCAGCGGCCAACCTCTCCAATTCAAGGAGGCCTTGCCCGTCGATGCCAGCGGCCAGTTGGCCACCGGAGAATCTTTCCAGGACATCACCCAGTTCAAAAAACTTCTCCTCGCCGATGAACGGCAACTGGCTCGCAATCTCGTCGGTCAATTCACCGTTTATTCCACCGGAGCACCGGTTCGATTCAGTGATCGCCCGGCGATCGAGTCGATACTCAATGAGGCGGCGGCAAACGACTACCGCACGGCTGATCTCATTCACGCACTCGTCCAAAGCCCCCTGTTTCTCAGTAAATAGTTCAAGTTTCGCGATAGTTTGTTCAGGACCGAGGATTCCTCAATATGAATCGCATTACCGGAATGGCCGTGCCACGGCGTCTGTTTCTTCAAGCCGCCGGTGTGGGCTTGGCACTGCCGCTCCTGGAATCGATGACCCCCGCCTTGGCGAAAGCTCCCAAGGAGTCGGAGACACCCCGGCGGTTCCTCGGCATCTGCAACAACCTCGGCTTGCTTCCAGAGCACTTCTTTCCCCAGGGGACTGGTCGCGACTACGAGGATTCGACCTATCTGAAGCTCCTCGAGCGCCACCGCAACGACTTCACCGTCTTCAGCGGCGTCTCTCATCCCGATGTCGATGGCGGCCACCCCGCCGACATCTGCTTTCTGACTGCCGCCCCCCATCCCTCCAGCGGTGGCTTTCGCAACACGATCTCGCTCGACCAGTACATCGCCGAGCAAATCGGCATCAAAACCCGCTTTCCCTCGTTGACGCTGGGCGTCAACACCTCCAGTGGCCTGCGCAGTCTCTCCTGGACCGGATCAGGCGTGTTGATCCCCTGCGAGGAGAAGCCCTCCGCCATCTTCCGTGCCATGTTCACCCAGGGGTCGCCCGCGCAGATCGAGGCCCAGGTCAGGAAGCTCGAGCAGGGGCAGAGCATCCTCGATGCCGTCGCTGGACAAGCCAAAGATCTCCAGAAGTCGCTCCCCGCACGCGATCGCGAGCGGCTCGACCAATACTTCGGCAGCGTGCGCGATCTCGAACAACGGCTGGCCGTGGGCAAGGAATGGGAACGCAAACCCAAACCCGCCGCGCCAGGCCCCGTCCCGACCGATATCTCCACCCCGGCGGAATACATGGCCAAGACAAAGCTCATGTACGATATGGCCCGCCTCGCCTTCGAGAGCGATTCGACCCGCTCGGTCACCTTGATGCTCGACAGCGTCAACTCGCCGGTCCTTGAGCTGGAGGATCACGAGATCACCGAGGGCTACCACAACCTTTCGCATCACGGCAAATCCCCCGCGAAACTGGCCCAGCTCCAGGCGATCGACGAGTGGCACATGAAGCTGCTCGATGGCCTCTTCACCTCGCTCAAGGATTCCAAGGAGGATGGCCAGCCGCTCCTCGACCGCACGATGATCCTCTATGGCTCGAACTTGGGGAACGCCTCCACCCATGTGACGACCAATCTCCCCACGCTTCTGGCGGGTGGCGGATTCCGTCACGGCCAGCACCTCGGCTTCGACCGCGACCGCAACTATCCGCTCCCCAACCTCTTCGTCAGCATGCTCCAGCGCATGGGCCTCGAAGCCGACCGCTTCGCCAGCTCAACCGGCACGATGCGCGGCCTCGAACTGGCGTGATCAGGCTCCAGTCAGCCGCGAGCAACTTCGTCGGAATACGGCTTTACGTTGGTGTATTTCGAGAGAGTGATGCCAAAGAAGACCAATCCACAATGATTGGCTTCTTGGGCATTACTGACTATGTGTCACTGATTTGGCGTTTAAAAGAATCGGCAAGAGCATTGTCGATCTCGGTGAGAATCTTTGCGCGGCTGGAACTCATCACAAGCCATTTGGGCAATGCGTATAGGTATGCGACATTTCGATCCACCTTGCCTGCAAGCACATCGCGGAGGTTTCGCAGGCGATCCGCGTTTTCAGCCCAAAGCACATGGGCACCGACGCGGATTCGGTACCAATATCGATGTTCGAGGGCCCTTCCATCTCGACTTTCGCGAACAAACCCACAATGGGTACAAACAATTCGGGAGATCGAATACTTAAGATATGGATTGCGATATGTCCCCCGAATCCCATCTGCGATGGTCTTCCCAATGCACCTCCGACGACATTTCGGACAAACCAGATCGTAGTCTGGGCCGTTTTGAGTTGTGCTCATTAGAACGATACTCGTAAGTCATTGATCAACTGATCTGATCTGAAGTGCCAACCGATCAGACTTGTGATTTTCGAGCACGGCAGCTTTAAACACAATTCTCGGCGAATCTGAATCCACATATCTGTTGATGGCTGCTTGAAAGTGCCAGACAAGGCTCGATGATTTATTGACTGCAGGGTCGCTCTTTGTGCTACTGAGAACCTGCAGCAGTTCGTGAGTTGTACCAGGCGACAGTTACGACAATCACCAATCCTACGAACAATCCAGCTGCAGTCCCCTGTGTAACGCCCAGTCCCAGCCCGGCTTGTGCCAGATTGATAGGAGAGTCCGGTGGTAGATGGAAGACAGTTCGATAGTAATCCGGAGCAGCGGAACCAAGCAGATATCCCGCCACAGCCCCGAAACATCCGAATGCGGCACCGCTTGAAATTGTGATCAGAAATCCACGCAGAACTGTCATCGTCTTTCCAGAGAACCCAAATTAGACCGCTGAAGCGTGAGCGCTAGCGAATTCAGTCTGCTGGCACCACAGGCGTTTTTCAATCCCTCTCTACCAACGACTCTGCCCACACTCCCAACTCCCAACCAACAACCCACAAAACCCAACTGACAACTGACCACCCCCAAACAAAAAACACCCCCAGACCACTGTCACCAGCAGCCTGAGGGCGTCTTGAAAATGTCCCGGTTCGTGTCAGAGCCCGCGCAACATCCCATCACCAGGTTCCCCTCGAAAGAAGGGCCCTGAAAAGTGGCGGAAAGCCGTTGCGAGTTGGATCTCACCCAGACGATTGTTGTCACCTTGGCAATCGCGATTCAGGTTTGGTGATCGTGATTGCTGAAAGCCGAACAACCGCAGCAAACGTCTCGAATTCGAGTGGAGCACCGCGCGAACGCGGCACCCCAACCGGCGGCGACTGTCACATCACCCCGGCGAGAGGCCCTGACCGAGCCCAGGCGAAGCACC
>PNLE01000199.1 GCA_013822855.1 Planctomyces sp. | reverse complement strand
GCCACCTTTTGCGTGTTGGCCCCTTCCAGTTGTTCGGCCATCGCCACAAGATCCCCCGTCGAGACTTCCCAGAGCGGCTTCTCGATCGTTTTGATACGTGATTTGAGGATCAACGTCCCGTCTTTGACGTCCATAAACTCCAGTTTGGTGGTTCCCAATCGGACAGGCGTGCCGACTTCGAGACACTCCAGTCCCGCTTCCAGAAAGACTCGAAACTCCTCGATCTTCGCCAGCCAGGCGCGATCCAGAGCCGTCATCGCCCGGAACTTTTCCCCTGCGGCGGAGCCCTCGCATTCATCGAGGAGCTTGCCGGCCTCTTGGAGATCCCGCTGAGAGAGGGCCTTTTGGAAGGCAGCGTAGGTCTCGCGATACTGTTCGAAAAGACTCTGCGGTGGAGTCACCGCAGCGGGCCCGCTGATGCCAGGTGCTGGAGCGGACGTGGTGGGAGATGGACCGGCAGACATGGCGACCATCGGCTCTTTTTCGGGAACCGGGGAAACCTCCATGCCGGGAGTCATGGCAACAATGGCAGCCGGGGCGTTAGGCGTCCCACCCACCACCGTCGCGGGAATAGCGGCTGGCTCGGACTCCATCGGCGGCGTGGCCAGCGAGCGTCCCGTGAGTGACCAACCCCACTGCGGGCCGTCGGCCAGTCGCAACGCGACAAGATCGCCCGGTTGATCCCCGACGCCCGCGTCGTCTCTTGCCGTGGTCACGGTCGCCAGCAACCACTGTTCATCGTCGGTCACAAAGATGCCGCGATCTCCCCTGACCAGCGGTGGAAACGTGTCGGGCAGGCTCGCCACCGATTCCGCTCCACCAAACCTGAGTGTCGCCAAATGGAGCGACGATTGATCCCGGCGATAACGCTGGAGCGTGGTTCCCTCGATCGCGAACTGGCGATCGCCGGTCGTCGACAGCAACGGATGGCCGCCGGGAAGTTCGATCAATTGGGCTGGTGCCTTGGATGCAACCGTCGCCTCGGCTTCCGCCCCGTAGCCTTGATCCTGTCCCCCACTCCGCTCCAGCCAATACAACCGACCGAGATTGGACTCTCCCTTTGAAACCGAACGAGAACCGGTGGCCCCTCCTATCCACTGCGCCGACAGCCATTCGAAACCCGGCTTGTCGACACTGCGCAACGACCTCCGATTCACGAACGGCTCCGCCGTGGACGTCCGCTCCAGCAGCCAGATCCGGGTGCGCGCGGGATGCACGTAGACCAGACTCAGCCCGTCCGGCGAAAGAACCGGCGAGGTCGCTAGTTCTCCCGAACGGGTGACGTCGATGATCTCCGGCGCATCGAAATCGTGCGATCTCGTGGGCCGGGTCGCGATGTAAATGCCACGACCTTCGGCGCGATCCCCCGCAAAGACCAGAATGCGGCCATCCGCCGACATCCAGGGATCGAATTCCCGCCCGGAAGTATTCACAGCAGCCAGCGGGCGCACCTCGCCGGGGCTCAGGTCGAACCACGGGCCGTCGAGGGAAGAGTTTCCGACGGGGAGCATTTCCGGCCGCTCGAACGCCAGACTTCGATCTTCGCTGATCGACACCCGTTCCGTCAGATCGTCCAATCCTGGCTGAGCGAGTGTAACCTGATGCGCCCCCGGAGCCACGCGCACTTCACACGGCACCGCCAGCAGTGTTCCCGCATCGCTGCGCACCGGTTCGCCGTCGATTAACAGATACCAGTCGGCTCCCGGAGTCCGCCCCATGTCCCGCGCCGCCACGACAGGCTTGTCATTCGGCGGCTCCGTCGCACCTTCCGCATCGCTCGTTTCAGCCGGGCCGTCGGCCATGGAAAGCGGCTTCATCCCATCCGCCTCGGCCGCTTCGCTCGTCCAGATCACCTTCAGCGTTCGACCGAATCGCCCTGCTAGGGATTTTCCGCGAGGATTCTCCACCAGTTCCCATGCACGTCCATCGACACCTTGGGCAGCGACTCCTGCGGGAGTCTCCGCGGTCGGCGCTGGCGCTCCGGCTCCGGTCGTAGAGGTCCCTCCACCACAACCGCAGATCATCAGCACCGGCCCGATGATCGCCCAGCCAAAGAGCTTGCGTTTCAAGAACCCACGGCTTTGAGCCGCCCAATCATTCCAGCGAAGGGGTATGATATTTTCTCGCATGAGGCCCGCCGTTCGTTACTGAAAATTTCACTCGAGGCCATGGTATGACCAAAGAACTTCGCTCTTGCGTCGTGGATGGATCAGCCGGGTCGCTACTGATCCGTGAGACGAACCACCCTCTCGAAAAGTTCCTGAAGCCCAAATGGAACCAATCCCAAAGTGGCGCTGAAGCTTGTTGAAATATGGAGAGAGGTTACATCATTCATCCCGCGAACTCCCCATGAAATCATTTCGTATCAACAACGAGTTATTCGTCGTTAACCACTCCTCTGTCGGTTGATCCTTTGATCCACCACCATGGACGAAGCCCGCCGACCGACAATGATCATCCGACTTCAATCGCCACCCGTGTCCGCATAGGTGAATGGCCACTCCGTCGAAAGTGCACCCGATGTCCGCTCGAACCGAATGTGTTGTCGTCGACCACGTGAAGAAATCCTTCCGCCGGGGAAGCGAGGAAGTCCATGTGTTGGATGAGCTTTCGCTACGAGTTCCCGAGGGCGAATTCCTGTCGCTCATGGGGCCGTCCGGTTCGGGAAAAACCACGCTGCTCAACCTGATCGCCGGGCTGGATCGACCCACCAGCGGCGAGGTTCGCGTGCGGAACGAACCAATCTCGAAACTTTCCGAAAGCCAACTCGCCGCCTGGCGGACCCGCAACATCGGCTTCGTGTTCCAGTTCTACCATCTGCTCCCCGTCCTCTCGGCCTATCGCAATGTCGAGCTGCCGCTGCTCCTCCTGCCAATGACCTCGAAAGAGCGCCGCAAGCAGGTCGAAATGGCGCTCGATATCGTCAACCTCTCCGACCGCATGCATCATCGGCCGGGGCAGCTCTCCGGCGGTCAGCAGCAGCGGGTCGGCATCGCCCGCGCGCTCGTCACCGATCCCGCACTCATCGTCGCCGACGAACCGACCGGCGACCTCGACAGCAAGTCGGCCGAGGAGATCCTCGCACTGCTCGTCGCCCTCAAGTCGTCGCTCAACAAGACGATTGTCATGGTCACCCACGACCCCAAAGCCGCCGCCCGTGCCGATCGCACGCTCCATCTTGAAAAGGGGCAACTCGTCGAAGAAGTCATCCACACCGAGTTCAAGCCCGCCCCCGCCCTTCAGCTGAGTTGATCCTTACGCTTGATTCACGATCTATAGGTTCCTGGAACTCCACCACCACCGGTCCACCGTTCATGAATACGATCGCTCTGACATTCCGGCTGCTCTGGCTGGTGCTTGACAACACCTTCCGCAACCCGCTGCGAACCATCCTCACCGCGCTGGGGACGGTCGCCCTCGTGCTGGTCGTCACGCTGGTCTATACCGTACTTAACAACCTTGACCGCATCACTCAGGAAAAGAGCTCCAACCTCAAGCTCATCGCCACCGAGAAATGGCAGATCCCCAGCCAGATGCCCTATCGCTACGTTGCCGGTCTCTCCCAAGGGGCCGCCCGCGAACCGGGGGATGTGAAGCCGGAGGACTACATGTCGTGGGGCTTCTTCGCCGGCTCCACCGACTCGGATGCCTCCAGCCGCGATTTCAACTCGTTCCTCTTCGCGTTCGTCATGGAGCCGGAGAAGATCCTCACCATGATGGACGAGTTGGACGAACTCTCGCCCACTTCCCAGGAATACAAGGAACTTAAAGCCGCCGTCGACCGCCTGCAGGACAACAAACGGGGCATCATCGTCGGCCTCGAGCGGTTGGCCAAATTGAATCGCAAGGTCGGCGACCGCATCACCCTCTACAGCCGCAACTACAAGGATATCAATCTGGAGTTGGAGATCGTCGGCACCTTTCCCGCCGGCCGCTACGACGGGAGCACGGTCTTCCGTCGCGACTATCTCAACGCGGCACTCGACCAATACAAGCAGGAAAAGGGGACGTCCCATCCCCTGGCCGACAAATCGCTCAATCTGATGTGGCTGCGCGTCCCCACCCGCGAGGCCTTCAACCAGGTCGCCACCCAGATCACCAACTCGCCCGAGTTCTCCTCGCCCGCGGTGAAGGTGGAAACCGCCTCCTCGGGGATCGGATCGTTCCTGGATGGATACCGCGATCTCCTCTGGGGGGCGAAATGGCTCCTGGCCCCCGCCTGCATGGCCACATTGGCCCTCGTCATCTCCAACTCGATCAGCATCAGCGTCCGCGAGCGGCAGACTGAATTCGCTGTCATGAAGGTGCTCGGCTTCCAACCGTTCCAGATCCTGCTCCTCGTCATCGGTGAGGCGCTGCTCATCGGCCTCACCTCGGGCTTTTTCAGCGCGACGGCCACCTACCTCGTGATCAACGAAGGGATGGGCGGATTGCCATTCAAAATCGGCTTCCTACCGACATTCGATGTCCCGGCTTCCGCCATCTTCTGGGGGACGGTCATGGGAGGCGGAACCGCATTGCTCGGAAGCATCCTCCCCGCCTGGTCGGCCCGCACTGTGAAGGTTTCCGAAGTTTTCAGCCGGGTCGCCTGACCCTCACTCCGAACAGGCATCGTAGTGTCCTCTGTGCGGACCATGTGGAACAGTTTTTACAGCATCCCAATCATTCGCCAATCATCGCCCGTTTCAGAAAGCCGCGTCCCATGCTCATGGGTCAACTCCTCGCGATCTCCATCGACAACTGGGCCATCCCGGCCTGGCTGGCGTTCACCGCCTGGGGGATGGGTTCGCTCCTCGTCCTGCTGCTTGTCGTGAACCGCGTTCCGGTCATGTACAACATCCTCAACATGGTCGTCCGCTGGAGGAACACGCTTCTTTCAGCCCTCGCCTTCACCATGGTGATCGGGCTGCTGACGGTGATGCAGTCCTTCGTCAACGGCATGTACAAACTGACGGAAAGCAGCGGACAGCCCGGCAACCTGATGATCCTCGCGGAGGGGGCCGTCGACGAGGCCTTCAGCAGCCTGGCGATGGCCGACTCCTCCGACATCGCCAACCAGCCAGGGATCTTGCGCGTGGGAAAGACGCCGCTGGTCAGCCGCGAGACCTACCTGCTCGCCGCTCAAAGCGTTCCCAAGGCGGATGGCACGACCAAGCGGCGCTTCCTGCAACTGCGGGGCCTGACCGATCCCGAACTGGCCGGAACCGTGCATGGCATGAAGCTCGCCGCGGGCGAGTGGTTCACGGAAGCCGGCATTCGTCCCGATCCCGACAATCCCGACGCTGCGCCGCTGATCGAGATCGTCCTGGGGGCGGGGATCGCGGGGGAGATGGGCCGGGACCGCGCGCAATCCGGCGGCGAAAGCCAGGCGGGCTTCGCCGTGGGCGACCGCTTCGAACTCAACGACCGCGTCTGGTATGTCACCGGCATCCTCGAGAGGACCGGTTCCGCCTTCGACTCCGAAATCTGGGGGAAACAGAGCATCATCGGCCCTATGTTCGGCAAGACCAGCTACACGACCCTCGTCGCCAAGACCGCCGACGAGAAGACCGCCCTCCGCCTCAAGGAATTCTTCAACAAGGATTACGGCAAGGCCCAACTGAGCGCCGAGATCGAATCCGAATACTACAAGAAGCTTTCGCAGACGAACGAACAGTTCCTGGTGGCGATCATCGTCGTGGCCTGCATCATGGCCGTCGGTGGCAGCTTCGGGGTGATGAACACGATGTACGCCGCCGTCTCGCAGCGGATCAAGGATATCGGCGTGCTGCAGCTCATGGGCTTCAAGCGGCGGCACATCCTCGTCTCGTTCGTGCTGGAGTCCCTGCTGCTGGCGATCTTCGGTGGACTTTTGGGCTGCGCGATCGGCCTGTTCGCGGATGGTTGGACGGCCAACAGCGTCGTCTCCAGCGGCCAGGGAGGGGGGAAATCGGTGGTGCTCGAACTCTCCGTCACCGGTGCCACACTGCTTTCAGGGCTGATGCTGGCCATGGTGATGGGACTCATTGGTGGGTTTCTGCCTTCGATCTCGGCCCTGCGCTTGCGGGCCCTCGAAGCCCTCCGTTAGAACCGAACAGACCTCCACACCACGGCCCGCTTCACTTCGCAACCCGTCCCGGATCAAGCCTTCCATGTCGAGCGACAACACTTCCCACGACCGGCTGGTCTCCATCGAAATGGCGCTCGCCCACCTGCAGAACGACGTCCAGCAGATGCACGAGGTGCTGCTCTCCTTGCAGCAGGAGCTGCGTGTCACCCATCGGCAGGTGGGAACCCTCGAAGGGAAGCTGCTGGCGATGGAGGCCCCCCTCGACCCCGAACGGCCCGTCGACGAAAAACCGCCGCATTATTAAACGGCGGAATTCTCGACCCGCATCCGTTTCGAGTCGCGGAAGCACCCATCACTTCTTCGGCGGGACGATCTTCATCTCGACCTGGCTTTCGATCGTCAGGTCGTTGGTCTGTCCCCCGGCGGCGACCGTCACGTTGAGCACCTGCGACATCGAACTCGAATCCACGCGGCCCAAGTTCCTGTCGAAGAAGGTCAGGCCCGTCAGCTTGGTCGAGTTGAGCTTCACCGAAAGCGGCGACTTCTCCGCCGGTGCGATCTCGACATCGCCGCTGACGACGATCCGCTCCAGCGTGTCGTTCTCCGGCCCGTCGTAGGTGAAGACCAGGTGGCTCGTCACCTCTCCGATGGGGAGTTTCACACTCGCCTTCCGCGTCCAGGAATCCCCCTTCTTGACCGGTTCCTTGGGAAGCGACACCCCCGCGTCCTCGAACATCCGCCGCAGGTTCGCTTCGGAAAGGCTATCGCCCATCATGCCACCGCCGGGCTGGTTTTTGGCCATTTCAGTCAGTGCCGCCGGCATTTTGAAGTTGAGGATTTCGCCACTGGTCGTGGTGGTGAACTCGAAGCGGGCTCCCGCCAGCTTTCCCAACGTCTTGTGCAACGACGCCAGGATGGGGTCGGAGAACTCCTTCTGGTTCGAGTCATAGGCGATCGATTTGCCCTTGGGCAGGCCGATATCCAACGTGATCTGCTCGATGACCTGCGACAGGTTCCCCGCTCCTTCCTCCGTCAGGCTCTCGACTTTCGTCGAAATCAGCATCTCCTGCTGCAGCGTCGTTTTGACCTGCTCACCCGCCACTTCCCCACCGGAGATCGTCCGCGTGGTCACCTTCTGCTGGTAGGTGTCGCCCGCCTTGAACTTCAGGGCGAGTTGCGTCTGGGCCTGGGCGGACGCTTCCCCAAAACCGGCGATCAGGGTGAAGACCGCGCCGACAAGGGCCAGGCGGACGCCGAAACCGGCTCTTCGCGTAAGGACTAACTTGAGCATTCGCGGAAGTCGTGCGATCGATGGCTGTTTCATCAGGATTCCCTTCACGGCGCGCCAAGGTTGGCCAGCGGCGTCTGTTGATCATTTGTGTGAAAAATGGACTCCTCGACAACGAATCCACACTCTTGAAGCTAATGTCTGGCGATGATTCGGACAATCGGTTCCCGGCGAATGACCCCAGCCTTGTGTCCCGCGATTCAAAGGGTGACAACGACCAGGGCCACCCGCTTTCAGGACTCTGCTGGCCAGATTTGGGGCCGGTGTTTAGACTGAATCCACTTCCGGGCGTGTGCCAAGACGAGTTCGGGAGAAGCTCCACGCCACGCAAGCAGGGATGAGATGATCGAATCGAACACCACTTCCGGACAGCCCGCCCCCGGCGGAACGGCTGACGGACAGCATCCCGCCCTGTGGCTCGAGGCCAATCCGTGGATCGCGGGGATCCTCGCGTTCCTGATTCCCGGTGCCGGTCACTTCTACCAGGGGCGGTGGTTCAAGGGGGCGATCTACTTCTTCTGCATCCTCGGCACGTTCATTGGCGGCATGAAGCTCGGCGAGGGAGTCGTCGTCTACCACAAGGCCGACACCCGCTTCCCCACCTTCTGGTACGCGACACAACTTCTCGCGGGAGGCATCGCCATCCCCGCCTATTTCCAGGGACTCAGGGCCGCCAATCCCGACAACCGATCCGTCGATCTGGCGGGGATCACCAGTCCGATCACCATTCCCTTCGAAGGCGAACTCAAGGCGATCGGCCCCGGCCGCGATGGCGTGGGCGGCCCGGCCCGCGGCACATTGACCATCACTTCCGAACGACTCGCCTTCGGCTACGAACTCGGCGGACGCTTCAAGGGGACTGTGGGCGATCGCGATGTCGATCTTCCGCTGGGTGGCTCGAGACTGGTGCTGGGGCCCCGCATTGGTGGCGGTGCCGGACGGGCTGTCGAGGCGAGCATCGGCAAGAATCCCAACGACCACCCCGAACTTCAACGGCTCTTGATCGGCACCACGCCGCGATCGTTCATCGACTCTTTTGAGGCGCCGCCGGATCAGGCGACGCTCAACGAGATCTACCGCCGCCTAGGCCCGCGTTACGACATGGCCGTCGTCTTCACCCTCATCGCGGGGCTGCTCAATCTCTTTGCGATTTGGGATTGCGTCGAAGGGCCAGCCTATGGATTCGGCGACGAAAAGCCCCGCGAACGCACCGCCACAGCCACCAATAGTCCACTGGCGACGCTACCGGCAGCTACTACCGCCGCATCCGTCACTACAAAGCCTGCCCCCGCGATCGTCCAGCGGACTTAACACCGCGTGATGCTCTCAAATGAGAGACTTTCGCCACTTTCCACATTGTCTTTAGCCAAAGTCAGCATCCGCCAAAATCCGTCTTCCGCCGCGATCATCCGGCATTGGCCAAGGTTCTCCCATGTTGCTCGCCGAGATTGTTCCCACCTGGTATCTGCTGCCGCTGGCCATGGTGATCAGCCTCGTCTACAGCGCGAGCCGGTACGAGCTGCCCGATGTGATTCTCAAACGCGCCTTCCGACTGTGCATGACGATCCTGATCGCGATGTCGATCGCCTTCGCGGTCCTCTGGGGCCTCTCTTACGGTTTGTGATGTCCCCTTTACGACGTTCTCTCCCGGAACCACAAAGTGGATTGTGAAGCAATCTTCGCTTGCACCTGGCCGGTGGGATCGTCACTCTCCAAGCAAGCCTAATCCCGCGCAAAACATCAACCTGCCACACGAACTCCCCGCCTGATACGCCTGCCGCCTGGGCGGTTGAGCATTTCCACCAAGGTGAAGTGAGCCTTCAGTCCAGCCCGTGCGACGATCTTCGCGCCTTCATTCGAGCCCCGACATGACCTTACCCTTGGCAGCGACATCACCGGCATCGAAACTCCGAAAATGGGCTCGTTCCGCAGTGCTCGGGTCACTGCTGGCTGTTCTGCCGACGACCTTCTTGTCGGCCGCCGAGTTTGAGAAAGCCGCAGCCGCGAAGAGGGATCATATCCGCGAGTTGCAGACGATGGCTATTGGTCGCGACCAGGCCGACTTCGGTCATTGGGGCTACAAGCCCGAGAAGTACACGCAGTGGGCCAGCCATTCCAATCGGCTCATCCCCATCTACACCTT
>PNLE01000198.1 GCA_013822855.1 Planctomyces sp. | reverse complement strand
GCGGTCACCACCCAGTTCGTTTCACCGGCGACCGGCATCATGCAAGTTGCGGCGATGGAAAAGGTGCATTGGTCGCTCGCTGCCGCCTTGATGTTGCAACTGATGGGAGTGGGCGTGAGCCTCGCGAGCCTCGTCCTGTTGGGGAAATGGCTGGGACTGCGCCGGATGCTGGCTGTTTCGCTCTCGGTCGTGGTGGTCTCGCTGGCCATCGGGTATGCGTCGAACGCCGCCATTCCGCTGATTCCCACCGACGACGACGAGACACACGCGATCGACAATCTCTCGCAGCCGTTCGGATCCTATGCGAGCATTCCTTCACCCTGGCAGATCTGGGTCGCTGCGACGACATACACCAGTGACGCCAATGGATGGAGCCTGGTGCTGGTGCTGACGGGAATCGGCATCGGAACGCTGCTCCGCTGGCGCGGCATCCAGGTGATTGAAGGTGTCCGTCCTCCTGTCGTTGATGCCGTCGACAAAGCGGCTTCGCAAGTCCCGGGATCTTTCTGGAATCAACCCCTTTCTCCGCGCTGGCTGGGCGGCTTCGCCGGGGCGGGTCTGCTGGCGGGTCTGGTGGTTGTGATCCACGTCTATTATCCGCCAGTGGAAGATATCTTCGGCGACATTTCCGGCCTCCGGGCGGAGGCGCTGTCCGCGATCAACCAAGGACAGCTGGATGTTGCCGCCACGCGGCTCGATGCCTGGGATCGGCAATTGGACAAGCTGGAGCCCAGCACGATTCTTCGGGGAAGGTCGGTGCCCCCCCATGCGAGAGAAACCCGGGAGCGTTTGAGCGTCCGTCTCCGCGAGGTCGAGGCCGCCATCGGCCAGAAATCGCCGGAAGAAGTGAAGGGGTTGGCGAAGGACTTGTTCTCGCTCAACGGCGATTGTCGAAGGGCGTTTCTGGAATCCGACAAGCTCGCCAGCTCACCATAGAGGGAGATGTCCCCGAGGAGAGACAGGCGGGCCTCACTCGCCGGGCGTTTCCGCCGGCACATCACTGGGCTGCTCGATCCGCAGCCGGTTGATTTTCCTCTTGTCGGCGTCGATGACTGTGACCTTCAGCTGATTCCATTCGAGTGTCTCACCCGCCGAGGGCATGCGGCCCAATTGCGAGAAGACGAATCCACCGATGGTGTCGAAATCGCCGTCTTCGGGGAAGCCGTAGTGGAACTGCTCGTTGAGGTCGTCGATGTGCATCCGCGCGTCGAACTCGGTGATAGTGGGCGAGATCTGCTTGACGGGTGACTCACCTTCCATGGTGTCGTATTCGTCGGCGATTTCGCCGACGATCTCTTCGAGAATGTCTTCCATTGTCACCAGGCCCGCGACGCCGCCGTACTCGTCGAGAACCATGGCCATCTGGAAGTGCTCGCGTTGCATCATTTCGAGTAATGACGCGATCCCGGTTGTTTCAGGAATGTATTTCGGCTCCCGGAGAATCTCCGACAACTTGGGAAGTGAGTCGCGCGGGCAGGCCGGATCGAGCGCTTTGAGCAGATCCTTGGAATAAAGCAGTCCCACGATGTCATCTGGGCTGTTGGCGACCACGGGGACGCGGGAATGGCCGGATTCAATCAGCTTCTGGCGGGCGTCTTCGAGAGAAGCACCGACTTGAACCACGAACATGTCCGTGCGGGGTGTCATGATCGCCCCCACGTCCTCATCCTGCAGTTCCATGACGCGGTGAATCATCACGCGGGCTCCCTGTTCGAGGTAGCCCTCGCGTTGACCTTCATCCACGACCGTCCGGATCTCATCGTTGAGGACCGAGGCGTCGTCATCCTCGGGTTCCCCGCGACCGACCAGCCGATGGGCCATGCGGTCGAGCCATTTGGCGACCGCGAGCAATGGCCAGAGAAGATGCTGAATACCGCTGATACACGGCCACCAGCGGAAGAGGAATTGTTCGCTGGCGACGCGGGCAATGCTCCAGGGGAGAATGTCGGCCACCAGCAGCACGGCGACCGTCAACAGGAAGTACTCCGCGAGGATTTCCCAAGGAAACTGCTGTGTGAGGGCGGCTTCCTGGGCACGCGGCCACCCGATGCCGATCCCCACCGCCGCCGCGACACACATCGTCGACAACGACAGCATGAGTTCGAGGCCGAGGAGAGCCGTTTCCTGCTGTTTCAGAACCTCGCTAAAGCGATCTGACCGCCCTTTCTGGATGCAGATTTCTTCGAGGCGACTGTAGGAGAAATCCCGTAGGGCGTAGCAACCCAAGGCGCTCCAGCACGCCATCAGCAGAAACCCGCCCACTGCAACGATGAAGATTACCATGGCGGCGCCGCCGGTCTCCTGTTGCCGGTCGAATCTCCTCGGAGGGAGGTTTGCCATCCAAGGGCAAGGCTATTGAACAATTGGGTTGAGTCCGAGGGGTGCCAGATAATGCGTTTCGCGGGCACGCATCCGTTGTGCGTCGCCAGCCGTCAGATCATCGAATCCGCAAAGGTGGAGAGCGCCGTGGAGGCAGTATAGCAGCACTTCGGATTCGATGCACCAACTGTTCTCGGGGGCCATGCGGGCCGCTGTTTCCACGCTGACGACAATCTCACCCTCAAGGCTTGAGGGAAGGTGGGGCATGCCCGATTCCGAACCGGGGGAGCCGGGCTCGTCGAGTCGGAAGCTGATCACATCAGTTGGGAAGTCGTGCTCCAGAAACCGCCGATTGACTTCATGGATCTTCGCGTCGTCAACCAATGCCACGCTGACTTCACCGGTCGAGAACCCCTCGGCCACGAAGACATCATTCAGCAGACGGATGAGTGGCGCGGGATTGATGGCGGCGATGGATTGCTGGTCCGTGATTTCGATCTGGATCATGCCCAACCTGTCATGTTTTCCCGGATCAGCCTGTCTCACATCCCATCAATGAGATGTCAGTTGATCAGGCCGTTTTCTGATCGGGATATTTGATTCGGCCGTGGTAGATAGAGATCAATGATTTGACAAGCGAGTCTTCGACGATCGCCAGTTCGGTCAGGGTCAATCCGCTTTCATCGAACTGGCCATCCAACAGCCGTTTGAGAAGGATATCGTGGACGAGCGTTTCAATACGCTTCGGAGCAGGTTCGCTGAGGGTGCGGCTGGCCCCTTCGACGGCATCGGCCAGCATCATGATGCCGGTCTCCTTCGACTGCGGTTTGGGGCCGGGATAGCGGAAGGACGATTCCTCGACATCGGGCCGCATATCTGCGGATTGTTGACCGGCATGCCGCGAAGCCTTGTGGAAGAAGTATTCCACCAGTGTGGTTCCATGATGCTGTTCGATGAAGTCGATCAAGGTATCGGGGAGATGGTATTGCCTGCCCAAATCCGCACCATCCTTCACATGGCCGATGATGATCAGTGTACTCATGGCAGGTGCGAGGTTTTCATGGCGGTTCAGTTCGCCCGCCGCCATGTTTTCCACGAAGTATTGCGGTTTGAGCATCTTGCCGATGTCGTGGAAGTAGGCTCCCACCCGGCAGAGAAGGCCGTTGGCCCCGATGGCATCCGCCGCAGTTTCCGCCAGAGTTGCCACACCGATCGAGTGGTTGTACGTCCCCGGAGCACGCCGGACGAGTTCCTGCAGCAGGGGGTGGGAGACATCACTCAGCTCGAGCAGACTGATATCGGTCACGACGCCGAAGGTCGACTCGATGAAAGGCAGGCTTCCCGCGACCAGATAACCCGCCGCGATGCACCAGCCGGCTCCCCGGAGGGCGTGCCACAGCAACTCGTTGTCCAGCCACAGCCGATCCAGTCTTTGGCCGACGATGACTCCCATGGCCATCGTGAGCAGTAAGTAGGTGGCGGCCGTGGCAACCCCGACTTTGATCAGCTTGGATCGCGAGGAAACCTGCCCGAGGCTGACGATGGAGAGGCAGACCGCGCCGAGAATCGCCACGAATTCACTTGTGTCGTAGCCGTTGGAAAGCACCAGAATGAGTGTCAGGCTGAAACCCGTCAGCGCTGCAAGAACCTGTTGATAGGCGATGGTCAGAATCATGACTACGCAGAGCAGAGGGATGATTTCCGCACGCCAGGGATCGAACGAAAGCCAGCGGGCGAAAGCGATTGCCAGCAGCAAACTGGCCAGATAAACCGACAGCCGGGTGGTGCTGGTGACCAGCCGAGGTTCTGAACGGACGAGATAATAGCCATTGATGGTGGCCAGGATGACGAGCAGCAGAAATACCGTCGTAGCCCGCAGCAGGCTTTCATACCAGGGGACGCCGGCGGCGATGGTATCATGCTGGGCTTTGAGGATGTTCAAGGCATCTTCGCTGATCGATGTTCCCGGAGCCACGAGGAGCGCACCCCGCTTGTAGGAATCGACAATGCTCTCGGTGCGTGATCGCGCCTGGTTCAGGGCGATCCGGGAGCGTTCTTCATCATACTCCAAAGTGTTGGGGGCGCGGTTGCGAAGCCACTGTTCCAGCAGGGGTTGCAGGGGAAGTAAATTATCGAAGGACTTCCAACTGCGTCCCAATCTGCCGGTGTTCTTCAGAGCTTCCCGCATCAGCACCTGTGAGACCGCGATATCCTGTTCGTCGGCGGGGTTTTCGTCAGGAATGACATGGATGATCTTATCTTCTCGCAGATCTCGTCGACCCAGTTCTGCGACATCCAGCGTGCCCGTCTGCCGAAGTGGATCGAGAAACTTGGTGAACTCGCCCACGATCTGTTCAACCCGTTGCTCGCCTGTTTCCTTGGGGCCGAGGGCGGCACGAAGGGCGTCCCAATCCTTGGCGGACTCACCCAGATTGCCGTTCATATCGACCGCGAGACCGAATGAAACGAGGACATCAGTGGGAACTTCAGAAGGTCGCTCGGCATGGAGCACGGCAAACAGCGATTCCCTGAGCTCATCAACCAGGGAACGCCAGGGAGCGGTGCGTGACAAGTAGACCGGCGGCGTACGGGACTCTTCCTCCATACGCTCCAATTCTGTCTTATATTCGTTGAGCCGGCTGAAATCGATGCGGGCCACGATGCCGTCGCGGCTGTACTGCCCCAATCGATATGGGAAGGGAGCGACCCAGCCTTCCACGCAGATCACCATCAGCACGAGGGCGACCGTCACGAGCAACAGGCGGAGCAGAACCTCCGCCTGCCCGAGCCGCGATGTCAACTTCGTCAAAAGTGAGCCGGAGTTCGCCAGATTGGCGACTCGCCCGATCCGCGTCTTGCGGGACGAAAACAGTGCCATAAACGTCGTTCCCCGATCAAAGTGCGCCGGAGCGGCATTTGATCACGGTTCCACCAGGAACATTCCCGTCAGGCACTCGTCGAATGAAGAGGGGGCGGCGGTTCCTGGTTCCGTTTGGGGCTTCACTCCTGGACAGCGGCTTCATCTTCCGTGGTCGGTAGGCTGCGTGTGACAGACTCCGCCTTGGGGAACACGGTACCGGCAATAGTTGGTGGCGAACGATGACTGGCCTGATTTCCGTTTCCACGGAGGTCGCCAGCCTTCCCATCATCGTATGCTGCAACAATACGTCGCACCAGTGCGTGCCGGACAATGTCACCCCCCGTCAACTCGACGACGGAAATTCCCTCGACACCACGCAACCGGACGATCGCATCCGCCAGTCCGCTGGTGACATGTTCGGGGAGGTCGATTTGCGTGGCGTCTCCCGTGACCACAATCTTCGATCGCTGGCCCATGCGGGTCAGGAACATCTTCATCTGCACGGCGGTCGTGTTCTGCGCTTCGTCCAGAATGATGAATGTGTTGTTGAGGGTGCGGCCCCGCATGAACGCCAACGGCGCGATTTCGATGACGTCTCGATCGAGATAACGTTGCACTGTATCGAAGTCGAGAATGTCCCCCAGCGCATCGAGCAACGGCCTGAGATAGGGGTTGACCTTCTCGAGCATGTCGCCCGGGAGGAAGCCCAGTTTTTCACCCGCCTCGACAGCAGGCCTCACCAACACGATTTTGCGAACCTGCTCGTTCCGCAGGGCGTTGACCGCCATCGCGACGGCGAGGTAAGTCTTGCCGGAACCAGCCGGGCCGGTGCAGAAGACGAGATCATGCTGGCGGATCGAATCGATGTATCCGGCTTGGCCCTGACCCATCGGGAAGACACGTTTGGCCTTGTGGAAGACATCGATTGACGACTCAGGCCCGCTGATCGCCTCGGCGCTGCGGCGGTTCAGAATGCGGTCGAACTCGTCATCCGAAAGGATCCCCCGGCGTTCGATCACGCCACGGAGTTCGCCAATCACATCACTTCCCGCGTCCACCTGTTCGTGGGAACCCGAGAGCCGCACTTCATCACCCCGCAGCACCACCTCGACCTGCAGCTTCTCCCGCAGTTTGCGGAGATTGCGATCATTGGGGCCGAACAGCACGCGTAACTGCTCATGGTTGTGAAAGGGAATTCGCTTGTCTGTCATCCTGTCTCCGGTCTGTCCAACCACTGTGATATCCGATCTTCAAACTTGGTCGGCCGTCGGAAATCTCTTTCGCGCATTTCCGACAGAGGTGCTGTTCCCAACACCGCCATGATGCAACCGGTGTCCCATTTATTCTTAGGCACGCGACTTCCGATGGATACCCAAAAAGAAAATGGGGACGGCGGAATCCGCCGAAAAGAGACACCGGCGTTGAGATCAGGTTCGGAAATCTCATGGCCGGGACAAGTTTCCTGTCATGAATTCCGGAGCGATGAGACTCAAGTGGGATCAGTGAGGTTCCATGTCTGTCCGCATGTCATTCTTGGTGCAATTGACATCAAGTGCATAACCCGGACGGCTCGATTTTACCGATACGCGGATTGGTGCCGCCGCGTGATGTGGTTGCCAATGATCCGGCCAGGATGGCCGGATGACGAGGCGACAGGGATGTTTGAAAAATGTATGAAGCGTTTTTTGCATTGGCGCGCCGGCCGTTTGTCGGCACTCCTGATCCCGGTTGCTGGTTCTCCACCGAGCTGGCGCAACTCGCGAATGATGCGCTGTTGCTGGGACTGCGGGAACGCGCGGGCGTGGCCATCCTGAGCGGGGCCGCTGGGATCGGCAAGACGCTGCTTTGTGAACGGCTGGTTCGCAAACTGGGGGGCGATCACCCGGTCGTTTTCTTGAGGCATCCCCGTTTCGCCACACGACGCTCCTTGCTGCAAACCATTCTTGGTGAACTTGAACTTCCTTTCAGCCGACTGAGCGAGCAGGAATTGCGCCAGGAACTGGAGCATTTCCTCAGGCAGATGGCCGAGCAGCAGCACGTCTTCTTTCTCATCTGCGACGAGGCCCATCTGCTGGATGACAAGATACTAGAAGAACTCCGGGCGCTGAGCGATATCCACTTCAATGGACAGTCGGTGGTCAGGCTTCTCCTCGCCGGTGAATTGGAGCTGGAAGAGCGTCTTGCCATGGCCGAATTCCAGTCGTTGGCGCAACGCGTCACAACTCATGCGGCGCTGGAAAGCCTCAACCGGGCGGAGTCGCACGAGTTTCTCGATTACCGTCTGACATGGGCGGGCGGGCGCACCACCGAAACACTTTCTCCCGAGGCGTTGTCGTTCATCGTCGAAGTTTCGGGCGGGTCACCCCGTTGTCTGTGTCTGCTGGCGGATCATTCTTTGTTACTCGCCTTCGCGATGGGGGAGAAGCCAGTCTCACTTTCCGCTGCGGAATCCGCTCTCAACGATTTGAAGCATCTCTCACTCCCCTGGAACCTGAGACTGTCGCGGTCAACGGATATTGACGAGCACGAGCCGACTCACGAAGTGACTCCTGAGAGCGATCACCCTGTTCCACCGGAATCGCAGGCTGAGCAACTCGGTGATCGTGGCTTACTCCCTGGAGATGCGGGTCACGCTGATGGCGAATCCAGTCTCTTGCAGAGTGACCCACGTTTTATCTCTTCTCCCATGGACGACTGGGGGATGGAAGGGCTTTCCAGCATCGAGATTGGTGCCGGTCTGGAAGCCGATTCCGTCAGTTCCTTCGCCGAAACGGTCACATCCGCAGGCATCGAGGGCGAAGCCGCTTCGCCAATGGAGATTTTCAGCGTGCAGGGTCTGCCCGGGCGGTTTGAAGACTGGTCGGCTATGGGGTCGGAGACGGAACTCAAGGGCCAGCACTTCACACCCACCTCGGACTTCGCTCGAAACATGAGTGACGCCGATACCTTGCCCCCTGAAGCCGCCGCTGACATCACCGGCACTGAAGGCGAGCTCCAGCGATCTCATGAACCTGCCATCTCCGAGCAGGAGGCGTTGGAGGAACGTCTGGATCGCATGCTTTTGAAGTGGAGGCTGGCGACACAGCAGGAGAGCATCTCCGGGCCGCACAGCGTCCATTTCAGTGAGGATTCAATGAGTGGCCCGGCATTGGAACTGCCCCCACCGGCCGTGGAATCAGATGCCCAGCCGAGCTATACGGAAATTATTGTCCCATCGAGTTTGTTTGTGGATCCGGATTGGGTCGGCGAAAATCGGACGGCGGAATTCATTCCGTTCTCCGACCCTCGTTCGTTATCGGAGCAGACGCCGATTGCCGATCGCCCCCGGGAGATCGTGGCGGGATTTGAACCGATTCCGGTTGAACCACTCATCGAAAGTGCTGAGATCGAGCAGATACCCATAGAGATGCAGGCTTCCCACGATCACTCGCCTTCGAGTGCTTTTGATGAGATGTCGACGGGAGCGCAGCTGGAAACGTCGATTGATCGCCTCGTGCCCCTCTTGGATCAGGCTGTGGGGATCACGGCACTCGATCCGGAAAACATTGTTCGCGAAGAGGCCGACTCGGCATTGAACATATCGAGCAGTGTGACGGATGCCGATCACCAAGCCGAAATCGAGGGAGCCCACAAGGCCGATCCGATTCCCGGCATGAGTGCGTCGGATCGTCAGGCCGCCAGGCTGGCCCGCTTCATCGCAGGCGATCTTGATGAGATCCGTGAACGTGCCCTGGCAGCGGAGGCCATCGATCTGGCCGACGATACCCGCTCGGCGATACAGGCCCGTGCCGACTGGGCTGATGCCATCGGTGAAGAGCACACGAAAACCAGTCCGCCCGAGGCCAATTTTTCGTTGGATGATGACATCCCCCTGGTTGATCCAAACGAGCTGGCAGCGGAGTGGCGGGACGATTCTGAGGCTGCGTTCCACGGCGAGGAATGGAATGCGGCGAGTGAGGCCGTCGTCGAGGAAACGATGGCCGACATGCAGCCCGATTTCGACGAGGAGGTGTGGGAGTCCGCACGCGAGGCCGCCGCGTTGTCTCGTGGTGAACTCCCCCCATTGAATCGATTCGATGCTTCTTCGGAAGCTGCGTTGGAAGATGCGGCCAATCATCTCGGTGGCTTGGGCCGGTTCGGACAGCGAACGCGAGCGGGTGAAACTGTTGCCCACTCGACGACAGGGGCGGGGGCGGCTGCGTCCGAGGGTGACGGGGCTTCCGAGTTCGATGCCCATGAAGAGCCGGCACTCTCTTCGCGATACCGGAACCTCTTCAGCATCCTCAGGCGTCGCTCGCAGGCGAAACGCTGATCGGCGAGTTCGATTTTCCAAGCCGCTAGCAGCCGGGCAGGGCAATCAGTCGGAGTGCCCCGGCGTAATCGAACCGTCGCCTTGTGGCACTTCCTGGGACGACTCAAGCCTCA
>PNLE01000197.1 GCA_013822855.1 Planctomyces sp. | reverse complement strand
AGGCTGAACAGGTCCTTCTGCTTGAAATCGTGATACGGAGCGTCGTGGCACCGGGCACACTTCATCTCCATGCCGAGAAACGCCTGCGCCAGAATGTGGGCCTTTGCCGCCATCGGGCTGTCATTCTGTGTCGCCAGTGCGAAGCCCGCCGGGCCGCCAAAATAGGGGCTCCCTTCCATCAGGATCAGTTCGGTCGCGAAGCGATCAAACGGTTTGTTGTCGAGAAACGATTCATGGATCCAGAAACGGAAAGGCCCGGTGTTGTTCAGCGTCGGATTGACGAGATTCGGGTTCTCCGCCAGCACGTCCTGCCAATAGGCGACCCAATGATCGGCCCAGCCGGGTTGCTCCAGCAGCCAGGCAATCCAGTCGCCACGCCGCGTCGCCTCGGGAAGGGCGAAGAACTTTTTCTGCTGTTCGAGCGTGGGAACTGTTCCGAGCACATCCAATGTCGATCGCCGCAGAAACACCGCATCGGAGACGTTCTCCAGCTGCTCGACCTGCTCAGCGGAAAGGCGCGACTCGATGATCTGATCCACTTTTGCGGAGGGATCTTGCGCGGCACTTGTCGTCCCCGTGACCGCTGATTTCTCTCCTGCCGACCGCTGCGCCAGATATTCGCGGGCGTCCTCATGGCGACGCTCCCAATACTTCGCATAAGCGGCACCCGCGCGCTGACGCCGTAGGGCATTGACTTGTTCCAACCGCCGCTGCTCGCCCCGCGACCACGCCTCCCAAGAAGCATCGTCCAGAGGAAATCCCTCGCTGGCGGAAAGCACATTGAAGTGCGTGCCGTCCGTACTCGTCGCCAGGCACATCTCACCCAACTCCGGCCGTCGCCCCTTGCCACCCACCCACAGATCGACCTGCACCCGATGCTCCCCCGGCGTGGGCGTGAAGTCGATTGCCTGCTCGTAATCACCCGGCTGCAGTGGCCTAATAGCGGATGAAATCTTGCTCTCGACGCGGTACATCGCTCCGTGTCCGTCGCTCCCCCGACCAGGATGACGATTGTCGAGAACCAGGCTCCCGTCGACGAACAGCCGCGCGCCACTGCGGGCCCGCAGCATGACTCGCTTCACTCCCTCGGGAAACTCGACCAGCCCGCTCAGCCGCACCACGAACGGATTGCTGCGGTCATCCCGGACGGCGTGCGAGTTGTAGAGCCGGGGAATGGCGACCAGTGCCCAGTCTCGTTGCTCGAACGATTCGAACGGCGCGGGCAGGCTGAAGCTCCAGTTGTGCTTGTCGGGGACGCCGTGAAAGACCTCGACGAAAATCCTGTCGCGCGAAAGCAGCTTTTGATCGGTCACGTAGGAAGGAGCCATCATGATGCGGGCATGCGCGCGGATCCGTTCGGGGGACAATGCCGAGCGGTAGATCGCCACTTCATCGATGGCACCCTGGAAGGTGCTGGAGGGATTCCCCCCCATCGAGGAACCGATCCAGATCTGATCGTCATCGACGACGGGTGGCTTGGTCGTCGCGCCGCCGTAATCCCAAGTCCCCGTGACGGATTCCCCATCGATGTATCCGCGGATCGACTCGGGTTTACCAAATTCGTAAGTCACCGCGATGTGATGCCAGCCCGAGGCTTTGCCGAAGCCGGTGTTCGAGTTCCACCGGTGGTAGTTGTCGCTGGAACCCTTCTTGTTTTCGGCGTCTCGGAACAGGAAACTCACGACCGCCTGGCCATCCTTGCCCGCCAGCCGCAGGGCATAGTTCTGGTTTTCCGCCGCGTATCCCGCCCGCTGCGTGCGTCCCTTGCCGACAACGTACATCTGCTGGCCGTTGGCGATCTGCCGGACATCCACCCACGCTTCGAGGGTGATCGCATCCCCTTGGCTGAATCGCAACGGGCTGCTTATGGCGGCGTTTGTCTCTTCCGCCAGCGGTGTGTCGTCGAGGATCAGATAACCAGCTTTCGCGGGAAAATCGATCGCCTGATTGGACGCCCCGAACAGCGGATACATCGACCCCGACGGACCGGCCACACCCGTCGTCACAGCCCCCTTGGCTTGCAATGCGAACTTACCGCTGGCGTCTTTCAAACTTTTCTGATCGAAACTCCAGTGGGCCAACGGTTGATCGGCCAGAACCACGGCACCATAGGTTTCCTGGGCTGCCGCCGCAGTCTTGGCGGCAGCCCGCGAGTCTCCATCCGCCTCTTGGCACAAAGCGACGCCAGCCCACACCATCCCGAACGCCATACACCACAGGCAAAGCAGGGGGGCGGCAGACGGACGAACAAGCTGCTTCAGCCAGCCGGTGAATTCACAGGGCATGGAACCATCTCACGTGGAGCGAACACTTAGGGAAGGTCGATCCATCAAATTATAAACAAACACCGCTCCGTGACGCCAGAACCTCACTAGGTCGATGTTGTCGACTTAGGGATCGTTCGCTCGCCGGGAATTCCCCTTGGGGGCGAGGCCGAACCCTTTCACCGACGCCGGAACATCCAGATCGCAGGTCGACGAGACCTTCTCAATAGGAATGGTGAACATCAGAAAGAGGGGCGGCTCCGGCTTGGACACCACGGTCTCATCTCCGGATCCAGCCGCTGGCTTCTGTGAATAACCCGTCACCCGCACCAGATGCGGCCCTTCGATCACACCCTTGCCACCGTTCCGCGTCGAATAGACGCCGTTGACCACTTCGGCATTGCCAGCTGGCCCTTTATGGCCCTTTGAAGTGTCGGGAATGAACTCCAGAAGTCCGTAGGCCAGCGGCGCTCCGGCAAACTGCACCTTTCCCTGCACATCGGTCAGCCGCACTCCATCACCGCCACCACACCCCGCAGTGATGGCGAGTATCACCATCGCCAATGCCATGCGGCCGCAGCGTCTGGTCGGCCACGTAGTGCAGATCATCTTCATCACCACCTTGTTCAAGCGACACTCGTCAAGCAGGAAACACCACCCGGCAGAAACTCGACAGGAGATCCCTCCCGGTTGAAACTCACTGCAGTGCCGTCGATTCGCCGTTACTTCGGCTGGCGGCCGCCTGATAAGTCGCGAAGTCGATGTTCTCGGAGACGAACCTCACCGTTCCATCCCCCATGAGGAAATGGGTACCACCGACATGCTGGCTGCTGAAACGCACGTCGTTGAACAAGCTGCCGCTCGTATTGCCTCTCCATCCGGAGTTTTGAGCGATCTGGCTAGTGACACTCTTCGCCGAATAGACGGCTGCGGTGTCACCCAAGAAGTTCGTTCCCTGAGTCCAAGCGCGAAACGAACGGTTCCAACCGGCGGCTTGGTTCGATGAGACTTCGCCCATTAGAAACGTGTTGGAGAGTCCGTCGGTGCAATCCGCAAATCGCAGGAATGCGTTCCTGGTCAACATTCCATTGGTGGCTAGCCCGCCATGATCGGTTGTCAGATTGGGAGTCGCCGGGAATGAACTATAGTAAGTTGTCGTCGATCCGGGCAAAAAACCCTTGGCTCCCGCGACACCCATGTAATGCACACTGACGGGCGAATGTGTCACGTTACTCGTTGCCCCATACGTGACCGTCTCGCTGTCGGCAGTGCGGTCGGCCAGCAACGCGCTCGGACAATGCAACATTGGAATCGAACTCCTCTTCAACACGAAGTTCGGGGCGTCATTGTAGAAGCGGTTGAAATCGAACTGGTTGTATAAGGGCGTCTGGTCGAGGAAGGGGAGTAACCTCACATGAAAACTGAATCTATTGTCTTGATTCGTGACCGCTGGTGGGTTGGTACCATTGGCCGCGACAGCTGCCGCTGGTAGTGTGTTGTAGGTATCGTGGTAGTTATGGAGTGCCAGTCCCCATTGCTTGAGAATGTTCTTGCACTCAGTGCGCCTCGCCGCTTCGCGCGCCTGTTGAACGGCGGGAAGGAGCAAAGCAATCAGGATCGCGATGATCGCGATCACCACCAGAAGCTCAATCAGTGTAAACCCACGCCGCGATGAAATTGCCATTTACCTGTCTCCACAAATTGAACAAAAAATAATATCCAGCATCTACCGAATCATTGAAAACTCAAGAATGATAAATGTATCGCTCGATTTAAGGATCATTCGCCCTGGCGCGTGGACCGACGATTTCGATCTGGGCCGGCTTGCCACCCGTTGACAGAGCGAATTCGGCAGGGGTCAGGCCCGAAGAGGTCACCTCCGCCGTCAATGTCGACCCGGCGGGTTCGGAGTATGACTTGGGAATGACCCATTTGTAGGTAATGTTAACGGCTGCGCTGGATTCCTCCCCCGGATTGACCGGTGGCTTGCCCACAACCTCTCGCTTCTGGATTCCGACAAGGTACTTGCCATAAGGCAGGCCATCGCCAGGTTCATACGTGCGAACCGTGAATTTTCCTTCGCTGTCAGTGATCCCGGAAGAAGGTCTTTGAAAACTGTCCTTTCCATCCCCAGCTTTCTGGAACACGACCATAGCCCCTTCGACGGGCTGTCCGTCAAGCTTGACAACACCATTCACCTTGACGAGCTTCGGCCGGCCATTGCCGCATCCACTAACCAAAAGCGGCACTAAAAGAGCCGTGAAGATTACTGCAAGAGGATTGCACCGAGTTAAATAGAGTGCGTGCACTGCAGGCACCTTTATGAGAAATTGAGGAAGGAACTGATTACTGCGGGGATCGAAGGACAGCGTTAATGACGTCATTTCATCGATATTGAACACAACGAGTCATTCCATATTGGATCAGAATTCGCCAAGCGGGTTGCGATCATTGATCTGAAACAGATTCTGGTAAAGAAAGTTGCCAGTCTCCGTCGCCAGTGCCGGGTTGGACTGAATATTCTCACTCACAAAGCGCACCGTACCGTCACACATCAATAGATGGGCACCACCGGTGTGAGGACTGGCAACAGCCACCCGCGAAAAAAGATTCGTAGGCGTGCCATTCTCGACGTAGCAATTGGTCGCTGTATCCAGAGTGCCGTCGAACGGTGTGTTCATCTCGGTGTGGGACGAGACGATGCTCAATCGAAACTGGCACATCTTTGCGGTTCCCCAGGTGGAACCAATCGCCACGAACGGCGCGGTCATCAACACCTTCTCGCCAGCAAGAACCGTATTCGAGGTCCCGTCGAGAATATCCGAAATGGGAATGGCTTTCGGCGGATTGGGAACCGGGAAGATGTTGTTGTTTCCCGCGTACATGAGAACCGCGAGGTTCTTGTGATAAGGATTGAGATCCCCCCCATTGGCCGAGGGGCAGATGAAGCCCGCGATCTTGGTCGTCAGCAACTTCTCGACGGTCCCGGCATTGGCTGTCGAGTAGTCATTGACGTTGGTCATGTTCGCCGTGTTCTGCGGCACCAGGTTCGAGTTGCCCACCCCGATCGCCGTATAGAGCGGAGCCTGATCGATGAACGGCAGAATCATCATGGACCACGGCCAGGAGCGGGGCGTCGCATCCTGATTGGCGCCGACCCCACCCGCCACTCCGGCGACGGGGAACCTCTTGTGGGTGTCATGGTAGTTGTGAAACGCCAACCCCAACTGTTTGAGATTGTTTTTGCACTGGGTTCGGCGGGCCGATTCCCGTGCCTGCTGCACCGCTGGCAGCAGCAACGCGATGAGAATGGCGATGATGGCGATGACCACCAGCAATTCGATGAGTGTGAAGGCGCGACGTGGCAAAAGAGACATCAGATGACTCCTGAAAAGAACGTTCAGGGAAAACCCTCTGAAGCGAGGGAGGTGATAGGAGATTTCCGAACCAGCATCATAAACGTATCGTGTTCCGTTGATACAATCAATCGGATTTATTGGTACACTCACCATTTCCTGCAATCGTTGTCGACACAACCCCATGCCTTCAATGACTTTCGCAGGTCACGCCAGAACCCAAAACCACCCATGAACATGGAATCAAATGTAAATGGGGGTGGGGTGCTAAGCCTTCACTTTCGACAAATCTTCCGAGACGAATGTCGCCGCGAAGATTTGCCGGGCCAGCGCCAGATCGACAGGATCATCGCCCGTTTCGCGCGGATCGATGTGGGTCAGATAGAGTTGCTTCACTTGGGCGTCACGGGCCACCCGGGCCACCGCACTCGTATGACTGTGCCCCGTCGGTTCGCACCATTTCGCATCCCGGTCGCGAAATGAGCACTCATGGATCAGCAGGTCCACTTCCCTCACGAAGTCGACATATGCACTGCTGGCAACGGTATCCGTGACATAGGCCAGGCTGGATGCCGCATCGTCGACGCGATAGGCCAGTGAACCACCGGGATGAACCATCGGCTGCGAGCGAACCACATACTGACCCACCCGCGTCTCAGCTGTCACTTCTTGAAATTCGAACGCAGGCAGAATGGGAAAAATCTCGTCTGCGAAGAGGTGCGTTCGCACAGCATCCAGCGTCTTCTTCGATCCATAGAGGCGACAGCCTGTGAAGTGCCCCGTGAGCAAGGGAGCCAGCAGGTACGTCAGTCCGCAAACATGATCCAGGTGGGCATGCGTCAGAAAGACGTTGAGTTCGCCGGGGGGGATCACCTGGGCGATGCGGAAGGCGCTTGTTCCCGCGTCGAAGACCAGCCGTGCTTCGGGAATCGCCACGCCGGCTGTATGCCGACGGGCGTTCGGGTGATACCCCCCGGTTCCCAGGAAGACGACTTCCATCTTGGCGATCCTCTATTGGTTGATCCCTTTGGAATAGCCGGTGAAGCCATCTCTCACCAGTTGTCTCTCTTGATCTTGCCTCAAGGGACGAGCGCTAAGCAACAGCGTTTTCGGTGGACTCTTGCTTTCGAACCGTCAACAGTGAGATGACGATTACCGTGAGAAACCCTAGCGGAATCGTGACGATCCCGGGTTGACTGAAAGGAACCATCGCCATCGCGGCGGCATCCGCCTTGGCGTAGCCATAGACATTCTGGAACGATTCCTGGCTCACTAGAATCCATGCCAGCGAGGAGAACATTCCCATCAGCACCGAGGCGGCCACTCCCGCACCCGTCGTTCGCTTCCAGAACAGCACCATCACCAACGCGGGGAGGTTGGCCGAGGCCGCCACGCTGAAGGCCCATCCCACCAGAAAACTGGCATTGAACTTCTGAAACCAGATCCCCAGGCCGATGGCCACAACACTCACCAGCAAAGCGACAATCTTTCCGCACCGCACCTTCTGATGATCCGTCAGCGGGATCTGGAGCCAGCCGACCATCAGGTCATGCACCACGGCTCCGCTGGCGGCGACAATCAACCCGCTCACGGTTCCCAGCACTGTGGTGAAAGCGATCGCCGAGACCAGCGCGAACGGCAACTCTCCGAAGGTGCGGGCGAGCAGGGGGGCCGCCATGTTGCTGTCGGTCAAGTCGATGCTGCCACCGGTCATCGCCCCCAGACCCAGGAAGAGCGTCAACACATAGAAGACGCCGATCGTGGCGATTCCCACGACCGTGCTCTGCCGGGCGGCCCGGCCATCCTTCACTGTGTAATACCGGATCAGCACGTGTGGCAGCGAAGCCGTCCCCGCAAAGAGTGCCAGCATCAGGGAGATGAAGTTGAGCTTGGGCCACAGCGAATCGGACTTGATCCCTTGAAATAACGGACTGCGGCCCGGCATCAGCACTTCACTGCCCGCAACGACCACCGGTGCGTAGATCGTGTCTTTGCCCGCTTCGGAAGTTTTGGTCGTCTCCGTCCAGAGGATCACCTCCGCGTTGTTGAGTTCCTGGAGGAATCCCAGAGGACTGAGCGGGCCGGTGCTGGTTCTTTCTTCGCCAGTGGGCGATTTGCCGAGTGAGGCCACTTGGCCGACACCGCGAATCCGGGCTTCATCCGGACCGGTGCCCCACGGTTTACCGTCGACCAGTTTGGCACCCGTCGACGTGACCGTCACCACCTGAGGTTGCTTTGCCAGGGGATCGGTCGTGACTGTCAAGCCCCGGTTGAGAATGAGGATCGTGATCAGCCCGCTGAATACGACCAGCAGCCCTCCCTTGATGAACTGCACGTAGGTGGTGCTCACCATGCCGGCCGAGACGACAATCACCGTCACCACCAAACCGACAGCGATCACGCCCATCCAATGCGGCAGACCGAACAGCGGCATGATCAGCGCCCCCGCGCCCACCATCTGGGGAATCAGATAAAAGGCGCTGACCACCAGCGCGCTCAACCCGGCAGAGAACGTCACTGCCCGCGACTGGAACTTGCTGTTGAGGGCATCTGCGAAAGTGTACCGCCCCAATCGCTTGAGAGGTTCGGCGATCACAAACAGAGCGACCACCCAACCCGCCAGAAAACCGATCGAGTAGAGAAAACCGTCGTAGCCGTAGCGGGCGATCATGCCGCAGATCCCCAGGAACGAGGCCGCCGAGAGATAGTCGCCTGCAAACGCGACCCCGTTCACGAACCAGGGAATCTGGCCACCGGCGGCGAAGTACGAAGCCGACGACTTGCTCTGGGCGGCGAACCAGAAACTGATGCCCAACGTGATCGCCACGAAGACCAGAAACACCACCATCGCCAGGGGAGAGGGATCGGTGAGCACAGGATGGCCTTCTAGCTGGGCGGGGAGGTGTGAAGTCGACTGGCAGAAAGCGAATACATGAAGCTGGCGAAGGGAGTCATCCGCTCAATCCGAGGTGCAAGCCCTCGCATAGAGCAGAGCCAGCACGAGTGCCCCGAAGATCAGGCCGAAACCGACTGTCACCGAAGCGGGAATGCCGAAGAGGGGAGTCGCCAGCCAGGCGAGGGCGAAAGCGCTGATGAGAACGAACGCGCAATAAAATGCCGTGTAGATGAAGAAGAACCATAGTCCCAGCCGGGCATTCCAGGCAATCGACTTGGCCCCTTGTTCGGGGACATCGCTGGCCTGCTGATGATCAAAATGCATGGCGCGAAACCTTCGCTGGAAGTTCTTGGTCGAAGCGTTCTGCCAATGACTGGAACAGGTCACATCACTGGACTGAGTTCCATTGGGAAAGGGAAGTGAAGCACGCCGGGAGGGATCTGCTCCAACCCGGCATGCTCCCCACGAAACCCGAACTCTAACGTTGCACGCGAGCCGAGCCACCCTTGGCGAGGGCTTCGACTTCCGGCAGCTTGGCCATGGTCGTGTCGCCGGGGAAGGTTGTTAGCAGAGCGCCGTGTGCCCAACCCAGACGCAGTGACTGCTCGGGGGTCTTGCCGTTGAGCAGGCCGTAGATGAGGCCCGCGCAGAAGCCATCGCCGCCGCCGATGCGGTCGACGACATCCAGCGCCATCGTCGGGCTGACATACTTCTGGCCGTTGAGCCACAGCACGGCCGCCCAGTCGTGGCGGTTGGTCGTGTGCACTTCCCGCAGAGTCGTGGCGACGAGCTTCACGTTGGGGAACTTCTTGACAGCTTTGTCGATGAGTTGGAAGAACGAATCCGGATCGAGCTTCGCCTTGTGCTCGACATCCTGCCCTTCGATCCCCAGACCCTTCTGCAAATCTTCCTCGTTGCCGATGAGGCAGTCGACGTTTTCGACGATCTTGGCGATCGTCTCCTGGCCCTTGGCATCACCACCGACCGAAGCCCACAATTTGGCGCGATAGTTGAGGTCGAACGAGGTGACGGCACCGGCCGCCTTGGCCGCCTTCATCCCCTCGATGATCACCTGCGAAGTCGTTTCCGAAAGCGCCGCGAAGATGCCGCCCGAGTGGAACCACTTCACACCGTTTGCGAAGATCTCGTTCCAGTTGAAATCGCCCGGCTTGAG
>PNLE01000196.1 GCA_013822855.1 Planctomyces sp. | reverse complement strand
CCCTCCGTGACCGCCTCCTGTCCGGCATCCGCCCTTCCGGCTGCCGCAGCCGCCAACCCCCTGCGTGCGGCAGGCCTCACCTGCTCACGGCGGCCGTGCTTTTTGAGCCACTCGCGGTATTTCTTGAAGATGAGTTTCTTCGACACGAAGCGGTCTTCCAGAGTCTGCCACGACCGGGCCGACTGGCGGTTGAATTCCGCCACTGTGGGATAGCGGTTGAAGTGGTGGCAGACCGCGTTCAACTCCCGCATCAGTTCGTCGTCGGTGTAATGCAGCGGCACCTTGGCGCGACGCGTCAATCCCGCCGCCAGCCGCAACTTCGTCCACGATTCCCACCGGTCGTAGATGAGGAAGATCGAAATCCCCGTCCGCCGGGCGAATTTTTGGAGCGAAACCTCCGGCCCGGTCTCCGCCACCAGCGCTTGGAGCGCTTCGAGAATCTCCTCCGCAGATTTCGCCTTCGCCACAGCCGATCTCCCCCTCAGGAACCGGGGAATAACGGCCGGAACCCAGCCTCCGGTACCAACCCGCAGCTCCCTAACCTATCTGCCCTTGGTGCGCGCGCCCTGCCGCGGTCACCACCTGCGACGACACGTTCTACGCAGGGCGGCACTAGAGGTTTTGGTCTGTCTGCGAGTGTCTCGTTGGGGGCCACCCGACACCGAAGGTGCACCGATCAGGCAAGTTCCCGCCGAAGGTTCGCTTTCACGGCCACCTCCCAGGCGATTGAACATCGTCAGACTCTGGGTGAAACCGGACGAAGGACCGATTCAGGAAGTCATCACCGCGTGCATGGCGAAGCCCAACGCCACGGTCGAGAGGGCGCTCAAGACCAGAATAACGGCTCCCAGTGGGCGGGTTGCCTTGATCTGCCACCACATCACCAGACCGGAGAGCGACCAGAAAATCATGGTGAACGCCATCGCATCCACAATCAGCGACCAGAACCACCGAGCGTTCAAGTCGTAGGGGTAGACATGGGCGAGATGCAACTGCGTCAGGAACCTTCGCCATCCCATCTCGGTCTTCGGCTCGGCACCTTCCGGAATCCCACCCACTCCGCCCGAGAGCGGATTGTAAGCCGCGTTCCACCGTTCGCCGCCGCTGTCGATCGTGAAAGTGAGGTTCGGTATGGCCGTCACCACCATGCTGTCGGCCGGGGGAAACCCCGTTCGCTCCAGGACGACCGGCACCGCCGCCAACAGACGATCCTCCAGCCGATCATCGAACTTGATGGCAGCCTTCGGCCCGGCGGTACTGGAGCCACCATCGCGCCGGCCACCTCCCTCGGCACCTCCACCACCCCGTGCGGTTCGACCCGGCGAAACCACAGGCCCGGCGGCGAAAGGTGCCGGCCGCACCGGCTTCGGCTCGCGGTTGGCTTCGTAATGGATTCCGCCAGCCGAATGGGCGAGATCAAACGACACACTCAATACCTGATCCACCAGATCCTTGTATTTGACCGTCACAAACGCCACTCCACGCGGGCCATAGGTGCCCTCGCCCACGAGTTGATAGGGCTGCTCCGGCTGCTGTTGCTCGTTCAACCGGGCTACGACCTGCCGAGCCAATTCCGTCGGCGAGGGCGGATTTTCCATCGGAGTCCCCACCAGCGCGTCTCGACGATAGGTCGCGTTGGGTGTACCGCGGAACGAAAAGGGGTGATTGAACAAGAACCCGGTGAATCCGTAGAGGATCGCCCACGGAAGGAGAAACAATCCCAGATAGAGGTGACCCCGCCGAATCAAATGCGTGGTTCGCTTCAAGAGCGTGCGATTCCTTGGCCTCCTGGCCGTGGATTCTGACATGGCAGCGACCGGCGCGTTTTTCCGAATCTGTTCGATGGCGCTCATGCTAATATTCTCCAATGACTTCGCCGCCGGCCCGCGAGCCCAACGCTTGATAGATATCGAACGAGATCGAATCGCTGATGAACCGCACGCTGCCATCGCACAGGGCGAAATGGCAGCCTCCCTCGTGGACACTGCGGAATCCGAACAAGCCGCTTCGCCGCCAATAGTTGTCCGGGTCGTCCGTCCGCTCGACGACGGTGGGAACATTCATCCGCAGGTTCGTGCTGGCAGTGACGTATCCATGCGGGTGGCCGAAGCTCCAGCAGGTGTTCCCCCCTCGAAACTGACCGATGTTCGCTCCCGTGGTGTAGAGGAAGTTGGTCAGCGAGTAGTGCATCTCACCGGCCAGCAGGGTGTTGGTCGTGCCGTCGACGATGTCCGCCATCCGCACCTTGCCGTAGAAGAGCGAGCCGATGGCCCCGTCGTCCGCCGTCCAGACCGATGAATTGCCGCTGCCCGACACGTAGCTATAGTTGCCTCGTGAGAAGCCGTAGCTGGACCATGCCGGACGGGGCGGAAGCGCCGGAATTGGCATGGAAGGGCACGAAAACACGCTGAGTGGAGCACTGGTGAGCGAGTTGTTGGTGATCCCGTCCCCATCGGGGTCGGTGGTGTCGGTGGGAGCCAGGTTCTTCTGATATTTGGTGCTGATGTTGCCTTGCTCGATATACGGCAGAATGGCCAGAAACGGCGTGTAGTTGATGAATACATTCGAGTCGACCGACGCAGTTCCTTCATTGACACCCTTCGTCCCATAGGACGCGGGAGGAAGTTGGAGATGAGCGTCGTGAAAGAGATACGTGGCCAACGCGACCTGCTTGAGATTGTTCTTGCACTGGGTGCGACGAGCCGCCTCGCGGGCGGATTGAACCGCCGGGAGTAGAAGTGCCACCAGCACGCCGATGATGGCCATCACCACCAAAAGTTCGATCAGTGTGAAACCGCGACGTAGACGTACGTCGACCGAGAGATCGGGCATAGATGCCACCTCAATCAAAGGGACTTCGACTATGAAACGAAAGTCCCGCCAGCCAAAGATCTTGCATAAAGCTGGCTTTGGCTGGCCTGATGAGGCACTGGCTACTGACGGGCGGGAGCAGGGGCGGGCAAGCGGGGGTGAGACTCAATCTCAACTTTGTAGCCTGACCTTACCGGCAAAGTCAAGCGGCGGGGATTGTTCATTCGACTTCTTCAGAGAGGGGAGCCACCTTCTCCTCAATAGCCGTTCATCCGCCGGATGTCCTCGTTCCAAACCCGGTTTTCGCGGATGGCTTCCTTGGTCGCCTCGTCTATGCCGCCGCCGAAACCTCCCCAAGCGGGCTGGCCTGAATCAGGCATCGACTTGGCAATCTCGTCGAAGGCGTTCAGCACCTGATCCATCTGCTGCCCGAACTGGGCGATGATCTGCATCTCCGCCAGATTCCCGGCGATAGCGGCGGGCAGATCCTTCTTCGCCTGCCCATGCCCCGCGTCCGCCGCCTTGCGGATCCACATGGCGGCGGTCTTGTCGTTTCGTTTGACTCCATCGCCGTAGGCGAAGCAGAGTCCGTATTCATACATCCCCTGGGGATAGGCCAACTCGGCCGCTTTGCGAACCCAGGTAGCGTAGATCTTGAAGTTCTGCTTCACGCCTCCGCGGCCCATGGCATAGAACTTCGCCGCATGAAGCATCGCCAGCGGATTGCCAGCGTTCGCACTTTGCAGGAAGTATTCCAGCGCCTTCTTCTCGTCCAGCGTGACACCCGTACCCGTCACGTAAAGGACACCCAGATTATTGAGTGCATCCGGCTGCCCCAGTTTGGCCGCCTTCCCGTACCACTCGACCGCCTGCGGCAGATCCTTGGAAACCTCTTTTCCATTGAGGTAAGCATCACCCATCTTCTTCATCGCCAACGCATTCCCGGCATCCGCCGCTTTGCGATATGCAGCCAAACCCAGGCGGACATCCCGAGGAACTCCCTTGCCGAGGAGGTAGCAATCTCCCAATCCTACGTGGGCCTCGCGGTTTCCCGCAGCAATCGATTTGCGATACCAGTCGACGGCCGCTTGGGGGTCGGCAGTCGTCCCGACTCCCTCCCTCAGCATCGTTCCCGCGAACGACATCGCTTGGGCATCCCCCATCTCGGCGGCGGTACGGATCCATCGGAAAGCCTCGACAGGGTCGGCCTTATCCGTCTTGGAATCCAGCAGCACGGCCCCCAGCGTGACCATCGCATCGACATGCTTCTTGGCCACCGCTTCACGCAACAGCTCCATACCCTTGGCCTGGTTCTTGGCGACACCTTTTCCCTCCAGATAGCATCGCGCCAGATTTGTTTGACCCGTCAAATCCCCGGTGGCGGCCGATTGGCGGTACGAATCGAATGCCTTGGCGGCGTCGGCCTTTGTGCCTCTGCCATAGTGGTACATGTTGCCTAAAAGCGACATGGCCCGGCCATTGCCCGCTTGCGCCCCCTTCTTGAAACAGTCAAACGCCTTCGCATCGTCCGGGGCCGTTCCCTTGCCGTCGAGATGGCACTTCCCTAACTCGAGCCAGGCCTCGGCATTCCCGCTGCGGCTGGCCGATTGAAAGATCTCGAACGCCTTGGCCTGATCAGCGGCCGCACTCGACGCCACCAACTTCTTGCCCTCTGGGATGGAGGCGGCCCCATCGGCTCCCAGCACCAGTGTCCCCATCGCCCCTGTTCTGACCAGCCACAGCCCCGCCCACAGACCCAAAACTTTGTACGTCATCGTTGATCTCCGGCAATCCGTGCGAGTGAAATTTCCAGCCCGAGTGAGGGGCCATGCCCCATCCTGCAACTCAGTGCGAAAACCGTCCCCGCCACCCGCCAAATTTTTTTGATCGCCAGATGTATTGGAGTGAAGGGCGAGAGTGGGATCAAGTCTCTGTTGGTGGGTGCTTACGAACATCAGGTGAAGAGGCACGCGGTACGAGTGAGGCTTAAATGCGACTTGTGACCAAGGTCGCAAACCATTCCTAAGCCCCTGGAAAATCGATCCTTTTCTCTCCCCCTTCAGCCTCAGTCCGAAAAGTGGTCTGTTAAAGTCATTCGTATGCCAATACTCGAACCCACCCCCGAGATGATCAACTTCTTCGAGCGCAGAACCGCGGAGCATATCCACCGGGTCCGGCGGTGCCTCGAAGTGCTTGCGGCGTCCTCGATCCATGGTCGCGAACTGCTAGAGCGGGCCGATCGGCACGACGCCTCCAAGTTCGGTTCCGAAGAGCGGATCCCGTACATCTGGCTGACCGAGTTCCATCGCTGCCGGACGATCGGGGAGCCGTTTCAATATCCGGAGAAAATGGAAGAGCAGGTGCGAGCGGCGATCAAGCACCATGTGACGACCAATCGTCACCATCCCGAGTTCCATGCCGACCCCGACGACATGACTGATGTCGACCTCATGGAGATGGTCTGCGACTGGACCGCCATGTCCCAGGAATTTCAACAGGATGGCGGCAGCGCGAAAGCCTGGGCCGACCGCACCATCGGCCATCGCGTCCACTGGAACGCCAGCAGCCAGCAAATCATCTATCAGACCATCTCACAGTTGGATCATCACTTCGGCGCCAGCAACGCGCCTCCGATGATTTACAAGACGCGTTGGCCGACATCTTGAAGCACAAGAACCTTCCTTCACCCACTCGTGCCAAGCCATCTGTTGCCTCAATCAACAAAAACGCCCGGCGTTCATACAGAACACCGGGCGTAACGAGTGGCGGTGGGTGTCGGACGGCTGCCTACCTGCGGGCGAGTTGTCTTCTCAAGGAGTTCATGCCGGCGGCGAGATCCTGGTCGTCTTCGGGATTCTCGTTCCGCAGACCGCGGTAGCCGGTGAACTGTTCTTCGCTGGCGGCGACGGCCACATCCGGCTCGACGCCGATCTTCCCGTAGGTGTTGCCGTTCGGTGAGTAGAACTTGGCGGTCGTCAGCCGCAGGCCGGTCGAGGATCTTCCCGGCAGGATGCTCTGGACGCTCCACTTGCCGTAGGTCTTCCGGCCCACCAGCACACCGCGCCCATGATCATGGATCGCACCGGCGACAATCTCGCTGGCACTGGCACTGTCGCCATCGACCAGAATCGCGAGCGGCACGTTCCAGTCGTTCCCCTTGGTGGCGGTGTAGCTCCAGTTCTGATCCTGGGTGCGTCCCTTGGTCGAGACGATCATGCCGTCATCGAGGAAACGGTCGAGCACTTCGACGGCTGCGGTCAGTAGCCCACCCGGGTTGCCGCGAAGATCCCAGATGAGGGCCTTCATCCCCTGGCTCCGCAATTCCACGAGGGCGGCGTCGAGTTCGGCTGCTGAGTTCTTCTGGAAACCCGTCATCTTGATGTAGCCGATGCCGTTGACCGGATCGACGATGCGGACGATGGGTATGCTCTTCACTTTCACCGCCCGCCGCTTGAGTTCGGCCTGGCGGATCTGTTCGGTGCGGGGATTCCTCAGATCGAGGCGCACCCGGCTGTCGGGCGCTCCCTGCAAATGCTGGGCGGCTTCCTCCGTGCTCATGTTGAGGCAGTTCACACCGTCGATCGCGACGATGAAATCGCCGGGAGCGGCTCCTCCTTCCTCGGCGGGGCTGTCGGCGAGGACGTTGATCAGCAGCATCCCCTTGCCCGCTTCGGCCTTCATCTCGATGCCGATCCCGACAAACTCCCCTTCGATGTTGTTGTACAGATCGTCGAGGCGGCCGGGCGTCAGAAAGCTGCTGTATTCATCCAGGGCGTTGCACCCGCCGAAGACATATTCCATGACCGTCGCACCGGGGGTGATTCTCAGTTCCGAATAAGCCATGCGGGCGACTTCCGTGACCACGGCCCGGGCTTCCTCGGTGCTGCCGCACGGCTTGTTCCAATAACGATCCCGCAGCATGGCCCGGAAGGCGGTCACCGTGCGGGGTGAAACCGTGGAGGCGTTCTTGGCGATGAATTTTTCGTTGGCGAGGGCGATGTAGAGGCTCTCGGTGCCGTGGGCGATGAAGGCCGTCGGGCTGATGGCATCCACGTAGTACTTGCGAACCTTGAGCAGCGCGTCGTCGAGGAAAACGAGTGCGTCGTCCATCGATACGGTCGTCAGTCCATCGGTGTAGCTGCGATCGGCGTAGCGGCGATCGACCGAGAACTGGATGCGGGTTCGCCGCAAGCCATACTTGAGCTGCGGATTCTCGGGCCACTGCTTGAGGGCCTTCTCATACAGGCCGATGGCCTCGACCCACTGCCGGCTCCGCTCGAAATCGGCAGCCCGCTCGATGGCGGCGCTTTCCGTCGCGGGGAGCGGTGTGTCGGCTGCCTTCGCCTCCACTGCAAAGGCGATCGCCCAGCCGATGGCCGCGAAAGCCAGGTATGTCCAAACGGATTTTGAGCGCAGTCCAAATGGTGGATGCACCTTGAAGCCCCCCTCAAGGATCGAACAAGAGCGTCAGCAATCAGACGGCACCGCGAGACCCGCGTTGCGATGCCACCAAAATCAGCGTGACGTGTGGAACCGGGTAGCAGCAATGTTTCTTTAACGAAACTTTCGTTGCCCCGACAAAACGACTATAGGTCGCCCTGTGCACAGGTCAAACTGCTTCTTTCTTGCCTTCTTTCGCTCATCGTCAGAACCGTCACAAGCTGACAGCAGCTTGCCGTCTCGCGGAAATTCCGCCGATTTCCCCTCAATTTCACCGTCGTGAACTTCAACGTGGTGAACGGATTCGATCGGGCAGCCCTCTCGCGAAACGCAAACTCCCTTTTGGCCGAGGTTTCTTCAAGGAGTGGCAGCCGGATGCAAGGGCCTGGATGGCCCCGCATTCCTGGCTGATGATCAACCGGATCCCGCCGGAACGAGCGATCCGCGATCCTCCAGAGGCGGCCTCTACTGGCAAACGTCATGTCCGCAGGCGGGAAGGTGCAACTGTCGTTCCCCGCACGGCCCATCCGGCGGAAAGGATCTCCCCATGCGTTGGCTGCGGGAACATAACCCGATGCTCCACAATTGGAAGCGAATCTTCGTATACTCTGGCAAAGTGAGACTTCACCGACGCTTGGGATCCCCTTCATGCCCGCACAGGACTATTACTCGGTACTTGGGGTTACAAAATCTGCAACGGCCGACGAAATCCGCAAGTCGTACCGCAAGCTAGCCCGGGAGTTCCATCCCGACGCCAAACCGGGCGACGCGGCAGCGGCCCAACGCTTCAAAGAAATCCAAGAGGCGTATGATGCCGTCGGCGACGAGGACAAACGCCGCAAGTACGACCAACTGGGTCACGATTTCTACCGCGCCTCCAATGGCGAAGGGGGCGGAACACCCTACGGCGGCGCACAATATGGCCGCTCCCCTTTCGGCGGTGGCCAACCCGGCGGAGCGGGTGCCTCGGCCGTCGACATCGACGATCTGCTCGGGAGTTTCGGTTTTGGCGGCTTCGGTGGCGGGGGTGGACGCGGCGAACGCACCCGCTCGCGCAGGGCGCCGCGCGACATCGAAATGCCCGTCAACATCCCCTTCGAGAAAGCCGTTCTCGGCGGCAAGATCGACGTTCATCTCCCGCATTTGGAGAGTGGCGACAACGTCTCGGTGACCATTCCCGCCGGAATCGAATCCGGCAAGAAGATCCGCCTGGCGGGGATGGGCCCCAACAACGAAGGGGATGTCCTGCTCGAAATCCACGTCTCGCCGCACAAGTTCTTCAAGCGGGAGGGCCGTGACATTCTGGTCGATCTTCCCCTCACACCGGCGGAAGCGGCTCTCGGTGCGAAGGTCGATGTCCCCACGCTCGAAGAAGGGATGATCACACTCACCATCCCTCCCGGGACATCCTCCGGTGCCCGGTTGCGGGTTCGCGGCAAAGGGGTCGCCGCCACTAAAACCAACCCCCCCGGCGATCAATTCGTGGTGGTGAAGATCGTCGTTCCCAAGTCGCTGAGCCCCGAGGAAAAGTCCGCCTACGAGCAACTTCTCCAGCACGGCCACGCCGCCCCCCGCACAGGAATCTGGTCATGAGTCGCGTTTCAGTCTGAAATAGTGCTCGGGTGGCATGCCCCGCAGCTCTGTGCGGGCATGTTTTTATGGCTTTCAACGCGCTGTTTCAACTTGGGATTCGTATGAGACACCAACTTTGGCGGAAGCAAGCTCGGTGGCATTCGATCGTCGGCATGCTGTGTCTGCTGATCTGGGCCAGCCCGCACCTGATGGCTGCAGCCCCCTCTTTTTCGCAGAACGCCGATCCGCAGGCATCCGATCAAATTCAGCCAACCCCTACGGAGAGTTCGCCGTCGGATTCCCTCCCCTCTCCCGCTGCCTCTTCCGCTGCAGTAGAGCAAGATCCAATTTCGCCGACGAATGATCCCGAAGCCGATCAACCGGCCGCCGATGCCCCCACCATCCAGCAGGCCATGAAGACCGAAGCCAACCGCAAGCAGTTGCGGGCCAAGGCCTGGGCGGGACTGGCGGCTCTGGCGGGGATTGTCATCTCGGGGGTGATGCTGATCCTGCTCGTCCTGATCTGGGCCCGCCGCCTCAAGCGACTCAACCGCCGCCCGCTCCCGCCGCAACACCGCCTGCCGGAGTACTGGTTTGTGAACAAAACACCACCCGTCACTCCCCCACAGCCCGCCAATCCCTCACCAGCCCTCGATTCCACACCCCCGAGCGCAAAACCAAACAGCGACACCCCGACTTCCCCCAGACCACTCCAGTCTTCCTCGGAAGACGACCGCCCCACCCCTGCCGGTTGAACATTCCTCCCGAACCAGCCCCCGAAGACAGGTGTCCCTGAGCCAACAGCGTTCAGCCGGAAGTCTGTTTTGCAGCTCGTTTTGGCCCCGTTCAGACAATTCGTCCGTCAACTTGCGACGCTCAAAGCCTTCACTTATACTCCATTCCGCACGGGTCGGGTGGCGGTGGTTCCCTCGGGAAAGACGCACCCCACGCTCTGCG
>PNLE01000195.1 GCA_013822855.1 Planctomyces sp. | reverse complement strand
AAGCTGGACGCCAAAACACCCGAGCCGGGCTACAGCAGTTTCGGGAGTCCTGGCTTTCTTCCCAGCGGCTCGATCGGCGGTTGGTCGCCGGGAAACACGCCACGGCGGCTTTCAGGTCACATGGGGAGATACATGAAGAAGGGATCCGACCTGGTGATCCAGATTCACTACCATCCTTCGGGAAAGGCGACGAAAGATCGCTCACGGGTGGGGATCTACTTCACGAAGAATCCCAAGAACATCGCCGCAGCGGTCTGGGCGGCCAGCTATGACATCGATATCCCGGCCGGCGAGAAACATTACGAGCGGGTGTCGACCTACAAACTGCCCCAGCCTGTGGAACTGCTGGGGGTCATTCCCCACATGCATCTGTTGGGAAAATCCTTCAAGGCGGATGCCGTGCTGCCGGATGGTGGTGTCGAACCCATCATCGAGATCTCCCAATGGAAATACGCCTGGCAGGACGAATTCCACTTGGCGAAGCCGATGCGGCTCCCCGCCGGGGCGACACTCCGCATGACGACGGTTTGGGACAACTCGGCCGACAACCCACTCAACCCCTCGCGTCCTCCGAAACGGGTGACTTGGGGCGAACAAACGACCGACGAGATGGCGTATGGGTTCTTCCTCGTTGCGGCTGAGGAACCTAAGAAACTCTTGCCACTGGCCCTCGACAACCTCGGTGCGGATCTCCGCAATCGGGCATCGCATGGCCACCCCATGCTTCCCGTGGGTACGAAGTAGTCGAGCAAGGGTCTACCAGCACCAAACGACCAACGCTGAATACGAACAGGGGGCGGGAATTCCACATGGAATTCCCGCCCCCTGTTGATCAATCGACGGCCTGACGACTAAAGATTCTCGGTCGTGGGGAGCAGGAAGGGAGCGCGATAATCGCGGGTCAACAGGGCGTTGGCCTCTTCCGACCAGGGACCAGTGAAGGTCTCGTTGGGCAGAATCTTGAGGCTGGGGCCCACCTGGATCTTGTCACCCGAGAGGTCCACATTGTTGGCCTTGAGGTGCTCAGCGAACCGCTTGGTCGTTTCGAGACCCTCGGCATCACCCGCCAGCTGGGCTTCCAAACCCTCCAGACTCTTGAGGGATCCCAATCGGTACGAGATGTTGCCCACGTGGCAGAGCGCGCTGGAAAGATGGCCTTCCAGGATCTCCGCGTTCAGCTTGGACATGTCCCGCGCCTTGAACGCCTCGATGAAGTTGTTGTAGTGGTTCTGGTCGCCACCCCCTTTGAACTGCTTGATCTCCTTGCCGTCCTTCGAGAAGACGGTGGCACTGGAGTAGCTAGGGATGACCATGTCGGCTTCGCTGCCGTAAACAATGACGCCGACCTTCGCTCCCATGTAGGCATCGGTCTTCAGTCCGCGAACTTCGAAGATCAGCCGCTTGTCGCCGAAGCCGTGGAAGCAGACCTGGGTGTTGGCCGTCTCGCCGGCGTCTTCGTAGCCGAAGCGTCCGCCGTAGCTCATCACGCTGTCGCCGATGCTGTTCTCGTTGAGAGCCCAGCGAGCGATGTCCATTTGATGGATCCCCTGGTTGCCCAGGTCGCCGTTGCCGTAATCCCACTGCCAGTGCCAGTCATAATGGAATTGCTTGCGGGTGACTGGGGCCAGTTGTGCGGGGCCCATCCAGAGATCGAAGTTGACGGTCGAAGGGGGCTCGTAGTTGCTCTTGGGGCCGATGGAATTGCGGGGCTTGTAGCACAGCCCGCGAGCTAGTTTCACTTCGCCCAGGTGGCCGTCGTGAATGTACTTGATCGCTTCCCGCATGCCCGGGTTGGAGCGGCTCTGCGTGCCGCACTGGACGATCTTGTTGTACTTGCGGGCGGCCTCGACCAGACGGCGGCCTTCAACGACATTGTGGCTGACCGGCTTTTCGACATAGACATCCTTGCCGGCCTGGATCGCCCAAATGGCGGCCAGCGAGTGCCAATGGTTCGGCGTGGCGATGCTCACCACATCGATGTTCTTGTCGGCATAGGCCTCGCGGAGGTCGGTGTAGACCTTGGGGCGATGCTTGTATTCCTTTTCGATCAAGGCCGCCTTTGCCTCGCCGACCCGCTGATCGACATCGACGATCGCATAGACGATCGAATCGGGATTGTTGCTGAAGCCGCGGATATGCTCGCCGCCGCGGCTGTTCGCACCCACGACACAGACGTTGATCTTGTCGCCCTTCGACTTGGACGTGGCCGACTCCTGAGCGAGCACGGCTCCCAGGGGAAGAGAAGCAGCAGCTCCCAGAGCCAGACTGTCTTCCAAAAACCTGCGGCGATTCAATGACATGGGGCGAGTCCTCGGGAGGGCTGTCGGATCGAGATGAACTGAGGTGGTCGGACGAGGCTTTCGACGGGCGATCCCCGCAGAGCGAGGGAGGTCGAATGCCACCGTTTGGATGCAAAAACCACGGCGGGCATCGTTGACCTACCGGACGGATCAAAGCACGTTTAAGTGTAAGGTTTCTCACCCTTTCGGATCAACGGTTCGAGTGGCAAAAGTTGGCATGGCCCCACGGATAGCCCATAGCCCGAATGCCTCCCCATTTCACAATCACGACCAAGTTTCTGACGAGCATCACTCGGGATGGAAAAGGGTGCCCAAACACCGTCGCCGGGAGAGCGGGCAATCTCGTCTCTGCAATCTGGTAAGGGAGCGGTGCAAAACAGTCACTTCGCAGAGTACTTGCCTGTCGTTGAAGCACAGCCGCTCACAATTCAGGCACCCAACTCAGATCTCCCGTGGCCACAAGTCGGCTCTGTGCGAATGATCAAGAAATTCCCGATGCGCGACATTCGGGCAGATCCCCATCGTCAGTACGCAACAATGCCGGTGGATTCGTTGAAAAACCTCAGTTTACGTCGAAAAAACAGTCGCGGCGGCGAAATTCGCCGGAAGCGAAACCACTTTTTCGTCAGCTTCGATCCCGATCAAGGCACAGGCATTGCTTATTTGCCGCGCAGTCGGCGGCATGCGCTTTCGCTGTCCGTCCGGAGACAAGTTGTGGTTGCCCCCGTGTGAGCCAATTGACGGTGACCTGGGGGTGGCTGGGTGGTTCATATCCATTGAGGGGATAGTAAATGACGCGTTCCGTGGCGCTCCTGGGACTCACACTACTTCTGACGGCATGTTGCTGGTCGGTATCGGGGCAAGGATTCGCCCAGGAGACTCCGCCACCGGCGGCAGAAGCTCCAGCAACACCTGCGGCCCCCGTGGCAGCTGCGGCGGAAACACCCGCCGAAGCCGCACCGCCTGCCGATCCGATCGCAACTCTCCAAGCCACCACTGACAAGCTGACAGTGGGCCTCGATTCGGTCTTCGTGCTGTTCTGCGGCTTTCTCGTGTTCTTCATGAACGCGGGCTTCGGTGCTGTTGAGTCAGGCTTTGCCCGCTCAAAGAACACGGTCAACATCCTCTCGAAGAACTTCATCGTCTTCGCCGTCTGCACATTGGGCTTCTACCTCTTCGGGTGGGGCATCATGTTCGGTGGCGGCGACGGAGTCATGTCGGGTGACGGTGGCTGGTTCGGTGCCAAGGGTGTGATGATGCTCAAGGGAGCTGACAACAGCCCGAAGATCGCCACTCTGGGTTACGAAGGCGACTACGGCTCGATTGCCTGGGCTGGTGTCCCACTGATGGTCAAGTTCTTCTTCCAACTCGTGTTCGCCGGCACTGCCGCCACGATCGTGTCGGGTGCCGTTGCCGAACGTATCAAGTACCACTCGTTCATCATCTTCTGCTTCGTCATGATGATCGTGATGTACCCTGTCACGGGTCACTGGATCTGGGGCTACGGCTACCTGGGTGCCAAGTGGAACTTCTGGGATTTTGCCGGTTCGACAGTCGTCCACTCGGTCGGTGGTTGGGCAGCTCTCACCGGTGCCATCATCCTCGGGCCACGTCTCGGCAAGTACACCAACGGCAAGGTCAATGCGATCCCCGGTCACAGCATGATGGCCGCCTTCCTGGGATGCATGATCCTCTGGCTGGGCTGGTTCGGCTTCAACCCTGGTAGCTGCATGGCTGTCGGTGATGGTGCCCTGATCGCCCAGGTGGCCGTGAATACAAACGCCGCCGCCGCTATCGCCGCCCTGACAGCCACTGCCACGGCTTGGATTCTCCTCGGCAAGCCAGATATCGGCATGACTCTCAACGGTTGCTTGGCTGGCCTAGTGGCAATCACCGCTCCTGCCGCGTTCACCGACCTGCCTTGTTCCTTGCTGATCGGTGGCATCGCCGGTGTGCTGGTTGTTCTCTCCGTGTTGGCCTTTGATCGCGTCGGTGTCGATGACCCCGTCGGAGCGACCTCCGTGCACCTCGTCAACGGAATTTTCGGGACGATCTGCGTCGGTCTCTTCACCACCGTCGACCTGTCGACGACGCCCATCACGGGTGGTCCGAAGGCGGGTCTGTTCTTCGGTGGTGGCACCGAGCAGTTGATTGCCCAATTGGTTGGTATCGTGATGGTTGGTGTCTACACGGTGGTCATCTCCGCTGTCGTGTGGTTGATCATCAAGTACACCGTTGGTCTCCGAGTGAAGCCCGAAGAAGAAATCGAAGGTCTCGACATGGGCGAACACGGCAACGAGGCTTACCACGGCTTCGTGATCCAGAACTAGTCCATTGCGACGATGTGCATGAACCGGGAGGCAGCAAGATGCGGCCTCCCCCCTTCTGCCAGAGTTTTCCCGCACGGAAGCGGGGGTGAAAGAAACTCGACCTGCAACGTCAGTTCACTCAACCGCTCCCCTGGCAAACAAACGGCTGCGAGTTCCATTTGGAATTCGCAGCCGTTTTTCATTTTCCATGCAGGCTTCGATTCACAAAAAGGATCGGACGACGTTCCCGCCCGCCCCGCCTGCTATGATCCGGCATGAGCATCCCACAGTCACTCCACTCAGCCCGCACTACGTTTCGTGCGATTCTTCCCATGCACGATTGGCTCTGGCCAATGTTCGCCACGGGTTTGGCTTTGATGCTGAGCGGCATCCTCCATGTGGTTGTTGGCCTCGCCCTCCAAGACGACTGGCATGGCCCCCTCTCGTTCCGCAAGCCGGCCCTGTTCGGTCTCTCGACGGGCTTGACGTGCGTATCCATCAGTTGGATCTGGGGTCAGATCAAGACCACCTGGTTCGATCCCGCCATTGTCTGGCTCACCGCCTTCGCCCTGCTCTTTGAAGTGACCTTGATCACACTGCAAACATGGCGCGGGGTGCCGTCGCACTTCAACCACGAGAGCTATAAGGACGCCTTCATCGAGGTGGCGATGCTGGTGCTGATCACTGCTGCCAGCGTGGGGATTCTTTGGCTGACTATCCGCTGTCTCCTGCCCAATGTGTTTCTTAACGCCGATGATGCCATGCGACTGGCGATTCGAGCCGGTCTGGTGCTGCTGATCGTTTCCCTGGGGTTGGGATTCCTCATCTCGGCGATTGGCTGGGAGGAACTGCGGGCTGGACGATCACCTCACATTTATCCGCCGGGCGGCGTCCTCAAGTTTCCGCATGGGGCCTGCCTCCACGCCGTCCAGACGCTGCCCTTGATGGCCGGGTTATGGCGGTGGTTGGGAAGCCGCTACGCGCTGGCGCGGGTCGCGCACCTCACGGCGGCTCATGTGGCATTCTTGATCTTCGCCTGCTGGCAGACGTTCCATGGCCTTCCCAGGGAAGAACTGCATGCCCTGGGCATCGTGTGGATTGCGGCAGCTGGCCTTCTGGCTCTTTTCTCCCTGCTCCCCGACAGCGCATTCGACGCCACCATTCCGAATTGGGGGAGCCGCCACAATGCCGATGATCGCAACGCGATGGCCGCCGATGACCAATGACGGTACACGGTTTCGACCGCCTGGCTCTTGAAGCGAGCTTAGGCCGATGCTCCTCTTCCGAACCGAACTGGTGAAGAGTTTCTGCGATTGGTATGGTTCTGCCACGATGGCCGCAGGTTGGTGTGGCCACGACTTTCACAGCCGGGACGGAACCTCATGCTTGGCGCTCACCTGAAACTTCCCGATTATCTCGAACGCGTCGCCCAGGTGTTCAAGACACTCGACCTGACGCAGACGGAAAAACTCGCGGATGACATCTATTCCGCCTACGAGAATGGCAAGTTCGTCTTCATCTGCGGCAATGGTGGCAGTGGCTCGAACAGCTCGCACTTCTGCGAAGACCTCGGCAAAAGCACGCTCGACCGCAAGGATTTCACCAACGACGACCGCAAGCGGCTCAAGGTCCTCTCGCTGACCGACAACACGCCTTACATCCTGGCGTGGGGCAACGATGAAGGCTTCGACCGCGTCTTCGTCGAGCAGCTCAAGAATCTTGCCTCGCCGGGTGATGTGCTGATTGCCATCAGCGGCAGCGGCAACAGCCCCAACATTTTGAACGCCGTGGAGTGGGCCAACCGCAAGGAAATGGTGACCTGGGGGATCACGGGCTACGGCGGCGGCAAGCTGCAAACCCTCGGCCAGAAGAACCTGCACATTCCGCTGGACGATATGGGGATCGTCGAGTGCGTGCACCTGATCCTGTTCCACTGGATCCTCAACGACATCCACGGGCGGATCAATCAGGTGGGCCGGTATCAGTCAGGCCAGCAGCAGGCCGCGAAATGAACGTCATTCCCGATGCGAAGCTTCCCGATGTGCTGAGGATCGAGCCACGCGCCTTCGGCGATGCGCGGGGGTTCTTCTTCGAGTCGCATCAAGTCGAGCGATATACCGCCGCCGGGATCGTTGGCCCCTTCGTGCAGGACAACATCTCCCGCTCGGCCCGGGGAACGCTGCGCGGCCTTCACTTCCAGATCGAGCGGTCGCAGGCGAAGTTGGTGCAAGTGATCCGCGGGGCGATCTTCGATGTTGCCGTCGATGTGCGGAAATCCTCCCCCACGTTCGGCCACTGGACGGGCCATGTGTTGAGCGATGAGAACCATCATCAGCTCTACATCCCCGTCGGCTTCGCGCACGGCTTCTGCGTGCTGTCCGAAGTGGCGGATGTCCTCTACAAATGCACCGATACCTACTTCCCGCAGCATGAACGCGCAATCCAGTGGAATGATCCGGCGATCGGCATCGCCTGGCCCCTGGAGGTTCCGCCGATCCTGTCGGTCAAGGATCAGCAGGGGAAGCCTCTGGCTGACGCGGAAACTTTCGCCTAGCGCGAGTTTGCTTCTTCCCCCTCGAACCGTGACCTGCGCCACTGTCCTTTGGCTCGAAGGGCCCGTATCATCACACTTGGATGATCGTTGATGCGTCAAGGGCGAGGTGCGAGGAGATGCCGCAGGCGACTTTGGGGAATCAGGGTGCCCGTTTTCGCACACCGTGTTGGCTTCCCAGTTTCATTGGACTGATGGCCTCAGCAGCGGTCATTGCTCCGCACGCAATTGCCGCGGAAACTGCACCCGTTGCCAGTCCCCGCAAGCCGGTCAACTTCTCGCGCGATCTGCTGCCAATTTTGTCGGATCACTGCTTCCACTGTCATGGCCCGGATGCAAAGAGCCGACAGGCCGATCTCCGGCTGGATCGGCCAGAAGCGGTCCTGGATGTCGTGGTGAAGCCGGGTGATACCCAACACAGTCTGTTGTGGGAGCGGGTTGTTTCGTCCGATCCCGACGACATGATGCCGCCGCCGGAGATCAAGCGGCGTCTCACCCCCGAGCAGATTCAGACACTCAAGACGTGGATCGAAGAGGGGGCACCGTGGGGACGCCACTGGGCGTTCGAGCCGATCCAACAGCCTGCCGTTCCCTCGAACGCGGAGACTCTTCAACCGATCGACGCCTTCGTGGCCGAACGGTTGCAGGCGGTGGGACTGAACTTCGCTCCGCAGGCCGACAACGCCCGGCTGTTGCGGCGGTTGTCGATGGATCTGACGGGGCTGCCACCCACGCCGGAACTTCGCACTCGTTACTTGAAGGACTCCGCCAAGCCGCTGGATGTGGGTGGCGTAGTGGACGATTTTCTCGCTTCGCCCCACTACGGCGAACGCATGGCGTGGGAGTGGCTGGAAGCGGGTCGGTATGCCGACACCAACGGCTATCAGGGGGACAACGAACGGACGATGTGGCCTTGGAGGGACTGGGTGGTGGAGGCCTTCAACCGCAACGTTCCCTTCGACCAATTCACACGCGAGCAACTGGCCGGCGATCTTTTGCCCAGTGCCACCCCCAATCAGAAGCTGGCGACGGCCTTTTTGCGAAACCATATGATCAACGGCGAAGGGGGCCGCATCGCCGCCGAGAACCGCGTCGATTATGTGATGGACATGACCGAGACGACCGGCACCGTCTGGCTGGGTCTCACGATGAATTGCTGCCGGTGCCACGACCACAAGTTCGATCCGATCAAACAGCGGGACTATTACCAGCTGTTCGGCTTTTTCAACAACACGCCGGTCGAAGGGGGCGGCGGCGATCCCCAGACGGCACCCGTGCTGGAATGGCCCAACGAGTCACAGAAGCAGCGACACGAGCAAGCGAGGAAGCTGCGGAAATCGGCCGCCGCCGATGTCGTCCGCTGGGAAGAGGAGTATGTCCCGCTGAACTCCCTCGCACCGGCGGAAGGGCCGCTCTTTTCGACGCAGGCTGTCTCCGTCCTGCCCGCGTTGGAAGATCCCAATGGGCGGGCGACGAGTGCGTGGCAGCCCGCCGATGGTCTGCCCACTGAAATTCGCTCGCTGAGGCAGAAGCCACCCACCGAGCGCAAGCCGGACGAGTTGGACAAGCTGATTGCGTTTTGGAACCAGTGGAGTGATGGGGTGCCGCAGTCACTCCTCATGTTGAAATCGCGTGCTGCGGAAGTCGAGTCGATCCGCCGGGAGATTCCCAGCGTGATGGTAATGGAAGACCGGGCCGCCGCGCCACGCGACAACTTCATCCTCAACAAGGGCCTCTACAACCAACCGGGAGAGCCGGCGAGGACGGATGTGCCCGAGTTCCTCAAGTCGGCCTCCCTGCTTGGCAAGCAGCCGTCGTCGTCCACACTCGTCGATCGTCGCTTGCTGGCGGATTGGCTGTTGGATGGCGACAACCCGCTGGTCGCGCGAGTGATCGTCAATCGGGTGTGGCAGCAGTTCTTCGGTATGGGTCTGGTGAAGACCTCTGAAGATTTTGGCATTCAAGGTGAGAAGCCGAGCCATCCCGAATTGCTCGATTGGCTGGCCGCCGACTTTCGCGCCCATGGCTGGAATGTCAAACGACTGGTGCGGCAGATCGTGACCAGCCGCACCTATCTTCAGACAACTCTTGTCCCCTCGGAAGCCTATGCGCGGGATCCCGAGAACCGGCTGCTGGCACGTGGGCCGCGTTACCGCTGGCCGTCGTGGATGCTCCGGGATCAGGCGCTGGCGGCATCGGGTTTGTTGGTTCCGAAATTGGGCGGGCCGCCGGTGAGGCCGTACCAGCCGGAAGGTGTCTGGGAGGAGGCGACTTTTGGTGCGAAAAAGTATCAGCCCGATCAGGGGGAGGCCCTCTACCGGCGCAGCCTCTACACGTTCTGGCGGCGGATCGTGGCCCCGACGATGTTCTTCGACACCGCCAGCCGCCAGACCTGCACGGTGCGCACGAGCCGTACCAACACACCGCTCCAGGCGCTGGCACTCATGAACGACATCACCTATCTGGAAGCGGCCCGCACGCTCGCAACGCGCATCGTGTTGAATGAGGCTGCGGGCACCGAACAGGAGGGTCTTCGATCGCTCTTCGAGCAGATTCTGGTGAGGCCACCGACACAAGCGGAACTTGATTCCCTCGGGGAGTCACTCGGACGGTGGCGCGAGAAGATGGCTGCCGCACCCTCACAAGT
>PNLE01000194.1 GCA_013822855.1 Planctomyces sp. | reverse complement strand
CCGGCACAAGTGGAAAACTTCGTCCAAGATGCTTCTCCCGAGGCGTTCGGCAAGGTGGTCGACGAACTGCTCGACTCGCCCCATTACGGCGAGAAATGGGGTCGCTTCTGGCTGGATCTGGTGCGTTATGCCGAGACCAACAGCTTCGAACGCGACAATCCCAAGCCCAACGCCTGGAAGTATCGCGATTACGTGATTACCGCCTTCAACAGCGACAAGCCGTACGATCGTTTCCTCATCGAACAACTGGCGGGCGATGAGCTGCCCGACAAGACGCGCGAGTCGATCATCGCCACCGGCTTCTATCGCCTCAACGCCTGGGACGATGAACCCGCCGACCAGCGGCAAGCCTTCTACGACGAGTTGGACGACATCGTCTCCACCACCGGTCAGGTGATGCTCGGCATGACCATCGGCTGCGCCCGCTGCCACGACCACAAGCTCGATCCGATGCCCCAGAAGGATTACTACGGCTTGCTCGCCTTCATGGCGGATGTGCAGTCGTACGCCGGTCGCGGCGACCAGATGAACTCCCCGTGGAGCCAGACCGATGTCAGCAGCCCTGAAGTCGTGGCCGCCCATGCCGAGCGCGATGAATCGGTTCGCAAGCTCGAACGGCAGATGCACGACATCGAGCAGGCCGCCATCCTCAATATGAAGGGCGAAGACCAGCGGAAGACGGAGGGGAACGAGCGCAAGAAAGTTCTCAAAGAGAAGCTCAAGGAGCATTTGAATGAGAGCGAGTTCGCTCACTACCAGGAACTGAAGGCAGAACTGGAACGCCTCAAGAAATTGGCTTTGCCGCCGCGTGATATGGTGCTCTCGGTCAACAATTGCGAGATGCCTCCCCGTGTGACTCCCCTGATGATCCGCGGCAATCCCGCGACGCCGGGCGAACCGGTGGAGCCGCAGTTCCTGACGGTCATCACGGAAGGTAATCCCCAATTGCCCTCCATCGCTCCCGGTCAGAAGACCTCGGGCCGGCGGTTGGTACTCGCCAACTGGATCGCCTCCAAAGAGAATCCGCTGACGGCCCGTGTCATGGTCAACCGGCTGTGGCAGATGCACTTCGGCCGGGGGATCGTGAAATCGTCCAGCAATTTCGGTCTCAAGGGGGATGTTCCCACCCATCCCGAATTGCTCGATTGGCTGACCACCCGCTTCGTGGAAGGGGGCTTCCATATGAAGCCGATCCACCGGTTGATCCTCAATTCGTACGCCTGGCAGATGTCGTCCCGGCCCACGCCCGAGCAGCTCGTCGCCGATCCGCAGAACGATCTCTACACGCACTTCGACATGCGGCGACTCTCGGCCGAGGAAGTGCGGGATGGCCTGCTCGCGGTGACGAACCAGCTCAACGGAGAAGTCGGCGGGCCGAGCGTATACACGGCGATGGCGAAGGAAGTCCTCGCGGGTCAATCGAATCCCGGCCAAGGCTGGGGCAATTCCTCCCCCGAGCAGCAGAACCGGCGCAGCGTCTACATCCATGTGAAGCGTTCGCTGCTCGTGCCGACCCTCTCCAGCCTCGACTTCCCGGATCCCGATGCCAGTTGCCCCGTGCGGTTCGCCACGACGCAGCCGACACAGGCGCTCACCAGCCTCAACAGTGCGTTTTACAACCAGCAGGCGAAGGATCTCGCTAGCCGGATTCGCAAGGAGATGCAGGTCGACGACTGGTCGGACAAGTCGCTCGAACGCTGTGTCATCCAGGGACTGACTCTCACCACGGGCCGACCACCCACCACCGGCGAAGTGGAACGCGGACTGGGCTTGATCAAGTCGCTTCGCGATCAACGGCAGATTCCACCCGAACAGGCGTTGGAGCACTTCTGCCTTGTCGCCATCAACCTCAACGAATTCGTCTATCTCGACTAGTGGTTGCCGATCCCGCATCTCGAAGCATGTTTCATTGATCAAGAATAGTTGGAGAAATATCGGGTGGCACGTCCCTGAGGTCTTCCGAAGGGCGTGGATTGCGTAACAACAAAGCCCGGAAGACCACGCCCTTCGCAAAGCCTCAGGGACGTGCCACCCATCCAAGAGAAATTCAGATAACCTCATCGATACGCGGTTCTCCAATGGACCAATCCGACGGAGCATTCTTCATGACTCAGCCGATTCGCAATTTTTGTGGGCGCACCCGCCGCGAGTTTCTCTGGCAGGCGGGAGCCGGGTTCTCCGCTCTGGCCATGACTGATCTGTTGGAGAAGGACGGCTTCTTCGCGAAGCAGGCTGTCGGGGCGGATGGTGTTACGCCGTTCGTCAATCCGCTCGCTCCCAAGGAGCCGCATCACGCGCCCAAGGCAAAGAGTGTGATTTTTCTCTTTATGTATGGTGGCCCCAGCCAGGTCGACACGTTCGATTACAAGCCCAAGCTTTACGGCCTCGACGGCAAGACGATCACCGTCAAGACTAAGGGGCGCGGCGGTGCCCGCAACGAAGGCCGCGTCGTCGGGCCGAAGTGGAACTTCAAGCAGTACGGCGAATCGGGCCAATGGGTCTCGGATCTCTTCCCGAACCTGGGGGAATGCGTCGACGACATCGCCTTCCTCAAGTCGATGACGGCGGAAGCTCCTGTGCATGGTTCCGCCATGCTGCAGATGAACTCGGGTAAGATTCAGAGCGGTTATCCCTGCCTGGGTTCATGGGTGAACTACGGCTTGGGGACGGTCAACGAGAACCTGCCCGGCTTCGTGGTGATGCTCGATCACTCCGGCGGCCCCATCAGTGGTGCCAAGAACTGGTCGAGCGGGTTCATGCCCGCCAGCTACCAGGCGACGGTCATGCGCTCCAAAGGGCCGGCGATCCTCGATCTCGTTCCGCCGGAGCACATCACCGACGACGTCCAGCGCCAACTCATTGGCACGATCAACGAATACAACCACGAGCACCAGGCCTCGCGCGGCGAGAACACCAACCTCGCAGCCCGGATCGCCAGCTTCGAGCTCGCCTACAAGATGCAGACGACCGCCCCCGAAGCGACCGATTTCTCGCAAGAGACGGAAGCGACCCTCAAGTCTTACGGCATGGACAACCCGCAGACGGAATACTTCGGTCGCCAGTGCCTCATGGCGCGGCGTCTCGTTGAGCGCGGTGTGCGGTTCATCCAGGTGTATGCCGGTGGCAATCACAACGATGCCAACTGGGACGCGCACGGCGATCTGGTGAAGAACCACACGCTCCACGCGGGCCGCACCGACAAGCCGATCGCGGGCTTGCTCAAGGATCTCAAGGCGCGCGGTCTGCTGAAGGACACGCTCATCGTGTGGGGCGGCGAGTTCGGTCGCCAGCCGATCGCCGAATACAAGGAAGGGACGGGTCGCGACCACAACGTGGCCGGCTTCACCATGTGGTGTGCCGGCGGCGGGATCAAGGGGGGCCAGAGTGTCGGCGAGACCGATGAACTGGGGAACGAAGCCGTCAAGGACCGCTTCCACGTGAAGCACCTCCACGCGACGATTCTCCATCAGTTGGGCCTCGACCCGAACCGCCTCGCCTTCTTCTACGGCGGCCTCGACCAGAAGCTGGTCGGTGTGGAAGGTGCCGAACCGATCAAGCAGATCATCAGCTAGTTCTCTTAAAGCCGTCTTTCATGTGACCGGGTGCAAATGCCATTTCCGGGGGCCACTGCTGGCTCGCCCAGCAGTGCTCCTCACGTTCCGTTAGAGGGCTTTCTCAAAGCCCAAATGCTCATCCGGCAGCTTCAATGCCCGGCAGTCTAGACGGCAATCACATCGCCACTCCCATCAAAACCTGCGATTCACCTCTTCGATCAACCTGCAAGGCACCGTCCATGCTCCGATCCACTGCGCTCCACACGTTCGCCGTTGTTGCGACCGTTCTAGTTGTCCCGCTCGTGCTCGTCGCGGCGGAGCATCCGACGCAGACGGGAACGCCGCGAGGCTACATCGCCGCCGACTACTCGAAGAAGCTGTTGGCGCATGTCGGAGCCGACAACGCCGATGTCTGGAAGAAGACGATCCGGGATGTCCATGACCTGCAGGTTCTCCCCAACGGACACCTCCTCACACAGACCGATTTCCAGACGGTCGTCGAGCTTGATGGGAAGGGTGAGACGGTCTGGACCTACGACGCGAAGAAGTCGCCGGGCAACGCCGATCGGCGTGTGGAAGTTCACGCGTTCCAGCGATTTGCCGACGGCTCGACGATGATCGTCGAGAGCGGCCCCGCCCGAATTCTTGAAGTGGATGCCAGCGGGAAGGTGCTCGTCGAGATTCCCCTCGTCGTCAAGAATCCCGATACCCATCGCGACAGTCGGCTGGCCCGCAAGCTGGAGAACGGCCACTACCTCGTCTGCCACGAGAAGGATCAAACCGTCCGCGAATACGACGCCCAGGGGAAGGTTGTCTGGGAATACTCCACCGGCAGTTCGCTCTACTCTGCCGAGAGGCTCTCCAACGGCAACACGCTGATCGGGACGGGGAACGGGCACAGCGTGATTGAAGTCAACCCCGCGAAGGAGATCGTCTGGTCAGTGACCGAGACGGAACTGCCGGGGATCAAGCTGGGGTGGATCACGATGGTCGAGCGGCTCGCCGACGGCAACACGCTGATCGTCAACTGCCACGGCGGCGACAACCAGCCCCACGCATTGATTGTGACGCCGGAGAAGAAGGTCATCTGGACACTCAAGGACCATGCACGGTTTGGGAACAATCTGCCGGTTTTGAAACTGGTGGATCACCTCGCCCCCGCCACGCGCTAAAGAATGCCGATCTTTTGTTGCAATCGGTCGGTGGGGATAGTCAGATACGAGTCAATCGTCACGACTGAGATCTACGTTCGATTGGCTATCCGTTCCCTTCACGTCTATCCCCTCATTGAAGTCGCCACCATGCCGCACCACAGGTTGAATTCGATTTGCGCCATCCTTAACCGAATTGTCGCCGGCCTGGTGATTGCCGGAGGCTTGTTTCTGGCCAGCGGGTGTGAGAGCAAGCCCGCCGGGATGGCCGGGCCGGGCGGCGCGAGTTCCGGCAAGCCGCTGAAGTTCGCGTATGTGACCAACGGCGTCGCCGAGTTCTGGAACGTCGCCGAAGCGGGGGTGCGGCAGGCGGAGAAGGATCTGAACGCCGCTGGCAAGAACGTGAAGGTCGAGGTGCGTCATCCGCCCGATGGCGTCGTCGACCAGAAGCGGATGGTGCAGGAACTGCTCACCGTGGGTGTCGATGGAGTGGCCATCTCGCCGATCGATCCCGACAACCAGGGCGATCTGCTGGCGGAAATCGCCAAGGAGACGATCTTCATCACCAACGATTCCGACGCCCCGAAAAGCGAACGGCTCGTCTACATCGGCATGGACAATTACCTCGCTGGCCGCCAGTGCGGCGAGATGATCAAGGAAGCGATGCCCGAGGGTGCGAAGGTTATGATCTTCGTCGGCCGCTTGGGGCAACTCAATGCGAAACAGCGCCGCCAAGGAATCATCGACGAACTGCTAGGCCGGTCGATCGACCCCGAACGCTACGACGAGCCGGGGAAGGAACTCGTCGGCGATAAGTATACGGTTCTCGACACCCGCACCGACGATTTCGACCTCGTGAAGGCGAAGGCGCTCGCCCAGGATGCGATCACCCGCCACCAGGATCTCAACTGCATGGTGGGACTCTTTGCTTACAATCCTCCCAAGCTGATCGACGCGGTCAAAGACGCCGGCATGGTCGGCAAGATCCAGGTGCTCGGCTTCGATGAGGACGAAGGCACTCTCCAGGGGATCCGTGACGGCGTGATGTACGGCACCTGTGTGCAGAACCCCTATCAGTACGGCTACCAATCGATCGTGATGCTCGACAAGCTCAAGGCCGGGGACAAGTCGGTGATTCCCGCCGACAAGTTCGTCAACATTCCCGCCCGCAAGATCACCAAAGCCAACGTCGACGAGTTCTGGAAGGAACTCAACAAGCTGCTCGGGAAAGCCGAAGAGGTCGGGAAGCCGGCGGAAGGCAAGTAGCAGCATGGCTTCCGTGACAGTGCCGACATCGTTGATTCGACCTCCCGGTGTTCCCGCCTCGACCATCGGCCCACTCCTCAGTGCGACCGGGATCGTGAAGGAATTCCCCGGCTGCAAGGCGCTGGCTGGAGTGAGCGTTGTCTTCGAGCCGGGCGAGATTGTCGCCATTCTTGGCGAGAACGGCGCTGGCAAAAGCACGCTGATGAAGATTCTGGCGGGCGTGCAACCACCGGATGGGGGAGAGCTGCGGGTTGATGGCGAAGTGGTGGCCTTTAACGACGTGAGCGATGCGATGGAGCGGGGCATTGTCCTGATCCATCAAGAGCTCAACCTGGCCGAAAACCTCGATGTCGGGGCCAACATCTTCCTGGGGAGGGAGCCGACCCGATACGGCATGCTCGACCGGGCCACCATCCGCCGCAAATCGCGCGAGCTTCTCGATCGCGTGGGACTGACGTGCTCGCCCGATACGATTCTGGGAGAGCTGTCGACCGGGCAGCAGCAACTGGTCGAGATTGCCAAGGCGCTGTCGATCAGTGCCCGCGTTCTGATCATGGACGAGCCGACGGCGAGCCTGTCGCACCACGAGACCCAATTGCTCTATGAGGTGGTTCGCAAGCTGAAGTCCGAGGGGGTGTGCGTCATCTACATCTCGCACCGGCTCAGCGAGATCATCGAACTGGCTGACCGCGTCGTCGTGCTGCGGGACGGCCAGTACGTGGGCGAGATCAAGCGAGTCGAACTGACTCGCGAAAAGATGGTTTCGATGATGATCGGCCGCGCGCTGACCACCGGTTCCGAACGTGTCGCGCATACGCCGGGAAACGAAGTCTTCCGCATCGAAGGATTGGTGACGGAGGCGTTCCCCCAGGCGGCCAGCACGTTCAACCTGCGGGCGGGCGAGATCGTCGGCATGGCGGGACTTGTGGGGGCGGGCCGGACGGAATTGCTGCGGGCGATCTTCGGCATCGACAGGCCGCTGGCAGGCCGGGTGGTAATCGCGGGTCAAACGAAGCCGATCCACTCGCCGCGGGAGGCGATCAACGCGGGACTGGCCCTGGTTCCCGAAGACCGCAAGGGAGAAGGGCTGATCCTCGAAATGCCCGTGCGGCACAACCACACGCTGGCGACACTCGGGCGGACGGCTCATGCCGGGGCTTTCATCAACCGGCCTAGGGAAGTAGCCGACAGCCGGGAGATGGTCGCGGCTTTGGGAACACGGACGGCCAGCGACCTGTTGGCTGTGCAGTTCCTCTCCGGCGGAAACCAGCAGAAGGTGGTTCTTGGAAAGTGGCTGCTTTCCCAACCGAAGGTGCTGCTGCTCGATGAACCGACGCGCGGTGTCGATGTGGGGGCCAAGCAGGAGATTTACCGGATCATGGAAGAGCTGGCGGCGAAGGGGCTGGCGGTGCTGTTCGTCTCCAGCGATCTGGAGGAGGTGATCCGCATGTCCGACCGCGCCCTCGTGATGCACGAAGGCCGGATCACGGGCGAACTTCAGCGACATCAATTGAACGAAGCGGCCATCATGGCCCTGGCGACCGGGGGAAGCCTTGCATGAAGCGAACACTGGGTATTCTCTGCATCCTGATCGTCGTAGTCATCGTCAGCCGCATCGCCGAACCTAACTTTCTGATCTCGCGAAACGTCTCGAACGTCACTCAGTGGTCGGCTTATTTCGCCATCCTCAGCATCGGTGCGATGTTCGTGATCATCACGGGGGGGATCGATCTCTCGATCGGCTCCGTCGTGGGGCTGGTGGGATGCCTGCTGCCGCTGCTCATCGTGAAACACAATTGGAGTCCGAGTGTCGCGATTCCGTTCGTGATCGGCATCTCGGCGACGATCGGCGTAATCCACGGACTGCTCATCACACGGGCTAAACTGCAACCTTTTGTCGTGACACTCTGCGGGTTGATGATCTATCGCGGCATGGCTCGGTGGATCACCGGAGACAATAACCAGGGTTTCGGCAACAAGTTCGACTATCTGCTGGAGATCTCCCGCTGGAAGATCCCACTCTATAAGGATTACGTGTTGCCGATCCCCGTGGTCTACATGCTGGTCATCGCCATCATCGCGGCGATCTTCCTCAACCAGACAGTGTGGGGGCGGTATCTCTACGCGATTGGCCGGAACGAGCAGGCGGCCCACTTCAGCGGGATCAACACGAATCGCATGAAATTGATCGCGTATGTGATCTGTTCGACGATCGCGGGGCTGGGAGGTATTCTGCTGGCCTTCGATTTGAACTCGATGCAACCCAGTTCACACGGCAATGCGTATGAGTTGTACGCCATCGCCGCGGCGGTGCTGGGAGGTTGCAGCCTGCGGGGTGGCGAAGGTTCGGTCGCGGGAGTGGTGATCGGGGCTGTTTTGCTGCGGACGCTTTACAACGCGAACAACATGCTGGGCATTCCCACGACGCTGGAGTTCGTCACCATCGGCACGGTGCTGCTCCTGGGCGTGCTGGCCGATGAAGGGGTCAAGTGGTACGCCCACCGGCGAAAGCTGGCGCGGTCGACCGCATAGTGTGCCCTTTCGCGTGAAGGGAGGCGGTAGTTGTTGCTAGGGGTGGCCCGGCCACCTTGTGGCCGGGTGCCGCAGGCACAAGACGCCGCGCCCTACGTCTACAATCCAGTAGATGCGTCGATGCTTTATCGAACTTGAAGAGATGTTTGTTCCCAACGGAATTGATGGTACGACGAAGTCTTTTGTGTGAGTCACCGTGTTCTCCGCGGTTCACACGCATGGCGTAGCTTCTTGTCGCCGTGGCTGCGCACTGCGACCTGGCCGCGAGTCGGCCAGGCCACCCGTGCCAATGGACACACTGACGGGATCATGGATGAGAGGCGTCGCCGGAAGGGCGTCGTCTCGGTAGAGTGGTAGTGCTCGCGGTCTGTCACCGACGGACCGCTCACTCCCTCCCGACAGTGGTGATCCATCGACAAAGGAACTGCATGACGCAGGCAACCTCCGGCACCCGGCGACTTCCCGCTGATCCCAACGATCTGGAAGTCATCCTTGCCACCGATTGCGGGAGCACGACGACCAAGGCGATCCTCATCGAGAAGGTGGACGGCGTTTATCGGCAGACGTACCGCGGCGAAGCCCCCACCACCGTCGAGGAACCGACCGCCGACGTCACCATCGGCGTGATCAACGCGGCGACCGAAGTGGGTGAACTGGCGGGAAGGCAACTCGTCGACGAGAACGGGCTGCTCATCCGACCCGCGCGGGGGAATGTCGGCTGCGATGCCTACATCTCAACCTCCAGCGCCGGTGGTGGTTTGCAGATGCTCGTCTGCGGTGTGGTGCCCACGATGTCGGCGGCCAGCGCCACCCGGGCGGCCCTCGGGGCAGGTGCGATCGTGCTGGAGACGATGACTTCCAACGACCGCCGCAAGCCGCACGACCGCATCCAAAGGATTCGCGACCTGCGGCCCGACATGATCCTGCTGGCGGGCGGGACGGATGGCGGAACCGTGCGGCATGTCGTCGCGCAGGCGGAACTCATCGCACCGGCCAAGCCGCAGCCCCGTTTCGGCGGGCAATACAAGATGCCGGTGATCTACGCGGGCAACCGGCAGGCGATCGGTGCGGTGAAGGAGGTGCTGGAGCACGTGACCGAATTGTCGGTCGTCGAGAACGTGCGGCCGGTGCTCGAACGGGAAGCCTTGGCCGGTGCCCGCGATGCGATCCATGATCTATTTCTCGAGCATGTCATGGCACATGCCCCCGGTTACGACAAGCTCATCGAATGGGCCGATACGGCCATCATGCCAACGCCGGGAGCGGTGGGGAACATCCTCCAGACGATCGCTCGGACACGCGGCCTCAACGCGGTGGGTGTTGATATCGGTGGGGCG
>PNLE01000193.1 GCA_013822855.1 Planctomyces sp. | reverse complement strand
CCCGGCGGGATGTCGCGAGTGACGACGCTTCCGGCGCCGATCACCGCTCCCGATCCAATCGTCACGCCCGGGCAGATGATGGCACCGCCACCCACCCAGACATCGGTGCCGATTTCGACTGGTCGGGCGAACTCCCGTTCGCGCCGCAACCGGGCGTCAAACGGGTGCATGGCCGTGTAGATTTGTACGTGGGGACCGAAGAGGCAAAAGTCGCCAATTTGAACCCGACAGACATCCAGGACGACACAATTGAAGTTAAAGAAAACCCGCTCCCCCAGATGGATGTTGGAGCCATAGTCGCAGAAAAAAGGGGGGTGGATCATGGCGGAATCCCCTCCCTTTGAAAAAAGCTCCCGCAGGATCCGGCGACGGAGTTCCGCATCGGATTCGCGGGTGGCATTGAGATCCTGGCACAGGTCGCGTGCCCGATGCCGCGCTGCGACGAGCACCCCATCGAACGGATCGTACAATTCACCCGCCAGCATCTTTTCATATTCGGTGGTCATCGCGTTTCCTGGTGCCGCAAGCGATAAGAACATCAATTCGGAAGGAGGTTTTCATATTCCTGAGGATTGGCAACGAGGTGTCAAGTCTCCTCAAGGCGAGGAAAATTCTCCTCTTGAAGTGATCCATGGCGATCCCGCCAAATGATTTCTGTGAATCATTTTTCGAGGCAGCAACGTGCACAGCAACTTCTTCGCCGGCATCCCCGAGCGGCTCCCCCAGGAACTCTTCACGACATTGCTGACGGCGGATAACCTTCGCATTGAACGGATTGTTTCGCATGGTCAATCTTCGCCCGTCGGATTCTGGTACAACCAGCCGCAGCATGAATGGGTTCTGGTCATTTCGGGAGCGGCCCGACTTCAGATCGACGATCAGACCATTGAGTTGTCGCCGGGGGATCACGTCAACATTCCGGCGCACACCAGACATCGGGTCGAATGGACCACGCCTGACGAGCCGACCCTCTGGCTCGCGGTGCACTATGGAAGACAAGGATGAGCGAGTCAGCGATCTACTCTCCCGGCCCCACGCCAACGACCATACGCACCGCAGCGGGTGAAATCATCAAAATCCCCACGGGTTGGATCCTGCTGCCTCCCGGAGATGCAGCTTTGACACGCCGGGTGAAGGGAGCGGGCGAGCACTTTGTCGTCGCTGAAAAGAAGGGTCGTAAGCTGTTCTCGCGCGGCGTCTGGGCTCCTGCAAGCACCATCGAGAAGTTTCAAGGGGAACTCGAAGTCGAACGATCCAGCGAAGCCTTCGCCAAAAAGAAGGTCGCCGACGCCAAACGGCGGGAACTCAAGCAGGAGGCCTACGTCGAAGATTTTCTGGGAGCGGTTGTGGAGTTCCTGTCGTTCCACCCCGCACATCACGAGTTGTCGCGACGATTGGCCCAAGCTGTCACCTCACATGCGACACCTGTGGGGAGCGGCACTGTCGCGAGGACGACCCGCATCCCGGTCGAGCAAAGGGCCGAGGCCGCAGTCATCGCCTGGATGCGCCATCAAACCACCGGCTATGACGACATGGTGATCCCCCGAGTCAAGGGGAAGCGACGCGAAGTCCGCCGCATGCTGGCGCAGCGTTCTAAGCAACTACTGGCCCGCTACCGATGTGGCGAGTTCAATTCGACCTCTTGCCCCTTGAAGCTGGCTTTAGATCGAATTCCGGATTTGGAAGAGCCGAAAGCTGAATGAGATGGATTGCAGTTTGAAATTGTGCATTGCAAAAATTGAAGCTATGCCCAACCCAATTTGAGTGGGCATGGGTCTGTGGGAAAATCTGCGAGAAGTATCGAGCTCGAATTTGCGTGCGAATTGACTAACGAGAGAAGCGCCCGTCGGAGGATCTAGACATAATCCGAGGAAACCATCGCGATGCTGTTAATGCGTGGTTGCGCGTTTCGGGGCTTGTGCCATTGTGATATCGACCGGGCAAACTTGCGGGCGAGCCGTTCGGATTCCGGGTCAGGCAAAGGATTTTCTCACGCGAAGGCGCGAAGGTCTCCAAGAGGGCGCATCTGTGGCGTTTGCGAGGCTGTTTGGCCCTTGGCAAGTAATCCTCTGGCGGGAACTCCGCGCATCGAGTGGCGATAGGGTAGAGGGGCTTCGCTGGGCATGCCTCGTGGGTCGGTACTTCGTGCCGGCCTGCGATCCGGAAGAAGTTTCCTCGATTCGCGGCTGGATCAGGGCCGTGATTTGCCGGAGCCGTCGAAAGATGGTGCCGGACTGGGAGGCCTTTGGTGCTCCCGGCTCGAATTCGAGAAACGAAACGGGTGTGTGTGTTCTGTCAGACGAAGTCTTCTTCGGTGGTGAGTGGGAAATTCCACTGGCGACCGGGCGGGCTTGGAGATGGCAGGTTGTCTTCTGAGATTCGCTGCTGGCTGTGGTCTCTTTCGCAGCCAGTGACTTTCTGGAGAAGCACGAAACCCGTGGGAAGGTGTTCAAGACTGCGGGTGATGTCCCACGCGAGGGAAACCTGGCGATGGCGAATCTCCGCGCGGCCCTGGTCGATCGTGGGATGATTGAAGAACGGCCCGGTGGGCGCTGGTGACAGTGGCTGCCGGGTTGTTTTTTGGGCTTTGTCAGTTGTCAGTTGGGAAGAGCTTTTTGGCGGGTGGGAGGAGCATTGTTAGCGAACCAGCAGTGGCAACCTGCGGCATTTTCGATTGAATCGCGGATGAGCTGGCTTCAAATAAAATGTGTATAGGTCACTCAAAACAAGGGCGGGGCATGTCGAGTGTGACATGCCCCGCCTTTACTGCTTAAATATTGGATCGCGTGCAGAAGGGTGATCCACCTCGGTTCCGGGTTACGCAAACTGTGTGAGGCCGGGCATGCCGACAGGTTCGGTGGGGAAGGGACCCCACTCGTAGCTCTTGGGCCCGAGGACTTCCTGGCTGTTCATCGCCTGTTCCCAGGTGATCTTCTGGCCGGTATAGGCCGACATGCGGCACATGATGGCCAGCATGGTGCTGTGGCACATGTATTCGCCGTTGTTGATCGGCTGACCCTTGCGGATCGACGCGAAGAGCTCGTCGTGCTCGGTCTGGTACATGTTGTTCTTCGGCCCTTCGTACTTCCAGATCACCTTGCCGTCGTTGTCGACGATGCGGTGCTTGAAGATGTCGGCGCGGCCCTTGGTCCCCATGACATGATCGTTCACGTCGACCTGGGTGCCGTCCTGCTGGCGGCAGCGGAAGAACATCTTCACCCCGTTGGCGTACTCGTAGGTCGCGGCGAAATGGTCGTAGACGTTGCCGAATTCCGGACCGACGCGAACCTGGCGGCCACCGGTGGCACTACAAACAACCGGCGGGACGTCCTTCACGGTCCAGGCCATCTTATCGAGGCTGTGAATCGCCTGCTCGGCGACATGATCACCCGAGAGCCACGTGAAGTAGAGCCAGTTGCGGACTTGCCACTCCATGTCGCTCCACTCGGGCTTGCGGGGCTTGCGCCACAAGCCGCGGGTGTCGTAGCTGCACTGCATGGCGACGACATCACCGATCGTTCCCTGATGGATCTGATCGAAGGTGGCCCGCATCTCGTTGTCGTAGCGCCAGCAGAGGCCGGAGACGACCGCCAGGTTTCTTTCGGCCGCCTTCTTGGAGGTTTCCAGAACCGAGCGAACACCCGGGGCGTCGACGGCGATGGGCTTCTCAACGAACATGTGGACACCCGCGTCGAGGGCGAGCTTCATGTGTTCGGGGCGGAAGTGGGGTGGCGAACAGAGCAGGATGACGTCAAGACCAGAGGCCAGCATGTTCTTGCAGCCGTCGAAGCCCGTGAACTTGTGGGCGTCGTCGACGGTGATCCGGTCGGCGAAGTTGGGATTCGACTTCAGGTTGCTGAGGGAGTTCTCGATGTTGTCGCCGAACGTGTCGGCCAAGGCCACCAGCTTGACGTTCTTGTCGGCGGAGAGTGCCTGGGCAGCGGCACCGGTGCCGCGTCCACCACAACCCACCAGGCCGACTCGCAATGTGTCGTCGGGAGCGGCATAAGCCCGCGTCGCGATCTGGGAAGCCAGAACGACGGCGGCAGCACTGGCCGTCGAGGTTTTGAGGAAGTTGCGGCGGGAAGCGCTCGAAGCGGGCGGATTGACGGGAGTCTCTGTCATCGAAACCTCGGCAGGAAGAGAGAAGGCAGGTGTGGATGGAACCAAGCGGATTGACTTTTCCGCCAGCGGTACTGTACCAGATTGTCGATGCGAATCGCGAGACCCTGTTTTGGAAAATCCAAAATTGGCCCCTTCGAGAATCAAATCGTCGGAGGTTGGTGCTCCAAGTACGCCCTGATTCTTCCCACCATTTGATAAAGATTCGCCCCGCGAAACGAGTGGAAGCGATCGTATGACCTTCCCAGCCAGTCCCCGATCGAAGGAAACCCTCAACGTGAATCACCCCCAATTGGATCGACGAAACTTTCTGGTGGCCGCAGCTGCGACCGCCACAGCCACTGCCGTTCTTTCACGCCCAGGAGTCGCCGTGTCCGCGCAATCCGAAACGAGTGTCGCCACCCCCGCCGCCAAGGGGCCGCTGCTCAAAGCCGTCAAGTACAGCATGGTGGGCGTGAAGGGGACGCTCGCCGAGAAGTTTGCTGCTGTGAAGGGGGCGGGCTTCGTGGGCATCGACATGGACGCGCGGGTTCCGGATAAGAACGAAGTCGTCGAAGCGGCCAAGTCGACGGGCCTCAAAGTGCATGGCGTGGTCGATTACGACCACTGGTCGCAACCCCTCTCCAGCCCCAGCGCGGAGGTTCGCGCGAAAGGCCTCGCCGCCCTCGAAGAATCGCTGCACGATGCCAAGCTGTATGGCGGCGATACGGTGCTGCTCGTCCCTGCGATGGTCAACAAATCCATTTCCTACGAAGATGCCTACAAGCGTTCGCAGATCGAGATCCGCAAGGCCATTCCGCTGGCGAAGGAACTCGGCATCAAGATCCTCTTCGAGAACGTCTGGAACAATTTCCTGCTCAGTCCTGTCGAATGCGCGCGGTATATCGACGAGTTTGATTCGCCCCTCATCGGCAGTTATTTCGATGTCGGCAACATTGTGAACTACGGCTGGCCCGAGCATTGGATCCGCACGCTGGGCCACCGGATCGGCAAGATAGACATCAAGGAGTTCAGCCGCACCAAGGCGAACAGCCAAGGCAAGGGGGCCGGCTTCGGCGTCGAAATCGGCGACGGTGACTGCGACTGGCCGGCCGTCCTCACAGCACTCAAAGACGTTGGATTCTCTGGTTGGGCGACGGCCGAGGTGGGCGGTGGCGGCGAAGATCGCCTCAAGGAGATCTCGACCCGCATGGATAAGATCTTCTCGACCTGGAACGCCTAGCGATCAGGGTGATCCCGAGTTGGATCCTCCACCTCGATTTCCACAAGAAAACCGGCAATTTCTGCGGCGGGACACGTTCACAGGCAAGTCCCGCCGCTGTTTCGCATCGCTGGTCGGATGAATCACCCCAACTCGATCTGGACAAGATTTTTCAAAGGAACGACACACATCGGAGTGGTTATTGGCCAAAACAACACTCTCCCTTGAAGAGTCGATCCCCATGTCAGAATTCGTCGCCTCAAGCTCCGATAAGTCGCCAACCCGTTCGTCCCGGTTGCCGTTCCTCAGCAAGGCCCTGACGGCTCCGCTCCTGGGAGCGGGCCTCTTGATGGCCGGTGCCACGGGATGCAGCACTCAGGTTCCAACCGCTCCCGTGGCGGTCGTCGATCTCGACAAGGTGGCCGAACTGACGGGTGTGTCCGAAGACATCAAGAGCAAGTTGGTCGCCCGCGAAAAGTCGCTCAACAACGAGCTGCTGACGGCGCAGTCCAAGCTTCGCCAGGAATTGAACAACCGTAAAGCCGCAGCCGGCGAGCAACCTTCCAATGAAGAAACGCAGAAATTGCAGCAGTTCGAAGCCACCGCAAACCGGGCGCTCGTCAATGCCCGCAACACGGCAAAGACCTTGCTCGAACAGGAACGCATGAAACTCGTGGCCCAGTTCCGCGACCAGGTGAAGCCGATCGTGGCTGAACTGGCCAAGGAAAAGGGCTACTCCGTGGTGATTCCCAAGAACGACGGCCTGTTGCTCGCCATCTCGCCCGGTGTGGAGATCACGGAAGCCGTCGCGGCCGCCGTCGGTCGCGGCACCATCACCCTCGGCAAGAACGACACACCCGCCAAGGCCCCCCCCACCGCCGCCCCGGGATTGCCCGTGGATCATGATCTGCCCGCCGCCACGGAAACGGCAGCCGCTCCCGAACTGCCCCGGGAATAGTTTGGCCGCATGACCCTTCATCGTCGAATTCAATAGCAAATCGCGAACAGCGGAATGCGTCACTCAGAGTCTGAGTACGCATTCCGCTGTTCCGCTTTTATCAATGGAGCAACGCCACCTTCATGCGTGTTTCAATCTGAAGCAGCGCTCTGAGTGCCATGCTTGCAGCTTTGGGCAAGTATGTTTTCGAGATCCTCAACACGCTATTTCAAGTTGCGATCCGTATAAAGCAACACCACATGAGGACGACGATGCGATCTCTTGAAAAACACAGCACCGACATCGGAGCGGGCGTTCATTTCAAGAAGGCTGACCCGCAAACCTGGGGCTTCCTGAGACTTTGCAATCGAATAAAAATCAATCGGCTTCTTTCAAATCGATTCCCGGCCAAGCCTGTCTGAGAACGTCATCGTTGATGGCGGGCTTGCCCATCAGCAGAGCCTGAATCCCCACATAGGTCAGCAGGCTGAATACCAGCCCCAGCAGGCTGGCATCGAGTGCCATCAAGTCGCCAGCAAATTTGCCGTAATTGGCGGAAACGTAGGGAATGAACTCCACTTGATCCGGGTTAGACACCAACGGAAACATGATCTCCTCTGGCACCCAGCGCAGGAAGTAGAAAAAGATTCCAACCATGATGGGGGCGATTCCCGACCAAGCGCTGCGCGGGCGACCGTACAGCCCCATGGTCACGGGAACGAACAACCCCACAAGCTGCATCGAAAGGGCCAAGTCCAGCAAGGACATTTTTTCGCCATCTTTGAAGTAGAGGGCCATGCCCAAGGCGCACATGGAGATGAGAACCACGCAAGCCCGATCAAGTATCAATCCTCGCCCACGGAAAAATGCAAACTGACTGAGCAGATTTCGGCCAAGAATCGTGGCGGGAGCCAGCACGGCACTGGTCGCCGTGGAGATGACCACGGAAACGAAGCTCACGATGAATACGACGGCCATCCAGGGAGTCAGAAAAGATCCGGCCATCAACTGCAGGATCCCCTTCCCATCAACTTCGGGATGGGTGAAGCGACTGATCAGTCCCATGCTCACCGGGATCGCGCCGAAGAAAAGATAAAGGATACCCGCCAAGATGCAGGCTTGGCTGGCGGTTTTGGAATCCTTAGCGGAATAGATGCGTTGCTGGAGATCCTGCCCGGGGATGTTGCCGAACAGCCCTGTGGCCCAGAGTCCGAAGTAACCCAGAATCGCGGCCGTCATCGCCGGTGGTAGCACGGTTAGATACTCGGGGGGTGTTTCGGCCAGCATCCTGTCGATCCCGGCAACGGCCGAGCCGTCGCCGAAAATTGAGTAAGTCTGATAGGCCAGCAGGATCAGACCCACGAAGGCGATCATGATCTGAAGGGTGTCTGTCAACGTCACGGACCACATCCCTCCCACCAGCGTGTAGGACAAGGTCAACAGGCAAGCCAGGATGATGCCCACCACCTTCGGGATGCCGAAGTAGAAGGCGGCGACCTCTCCGAGTGCCTGGTATTGCAACGCGATCCAGCCGAAGTAGGCGGGAACCTGAATGCAGCCCGCCACAATCTCCGACGATCTGCCGTAGGTGCGACGGAAAAAGTCACCCGTTGTCAGCAGCTTCAACCGCCACAATGGCCCCGCGTAGAAGAGCCCTGCGAAGACCAGGGTCGCCGCACAGGCCAAAGGATCGAGAATGACACCCAAGAGCCCCTCGGTTCTGGCTGCTTCCGCCGCAGCGGTCATGGTCGCAGCCCCGAACCAGGTGGCGATCAGGGTTCCCCAGCAGAGAAACAAAGGCAATTTGCGGCCCGCGACGAGATAGTCCTCTTCGTTCTTGACTTGCCGCGTGGCGATGAAGCTGACTCCCACCAACAGCAGCAGGTAGACGATCAACACGATTCCCAGCAGCCACCGGGTGCTTTCCGGGATTTGAACCAGTTGACTGGACGCTTCCGCAAACAACATCAGCGCTGTTCCCTGATTTGAGGGCCATCAATTGTCTCGGGCCGTAATGACTTCTCCGTCGCCCATGAGCGGCGCAGCCAAGAATCCTAACATCACTGCGTGAATGCAACACGAAAGCCACCTCAACTCGATGAGACATCAAGATTTGCCACCGATACACCCAAGCTTCTTTCCGGCTCGATTCGAGATGCTCAGGGAAAGGCCTTGGGACGGAACCTGCGGAAAAATCGTCACAGTCCTTCCATTCGTGTCAACCCGTACTCCCGACAACGCCGATAGATGATGACGAATGGCTCCGGAGTGACGACACATCCGGAGGAACCAGGCAAACATCGGCGATACACGCCGTTGACCGGCTCAAGGAAGGAGCAATCTCAATGCCTCGAAGAGTGTGGGTTCTCGCTATGTCCGCAGCGGCTGCACTCGCTCCCAGCCTGTGCCCGGCCGCCGATACACCATCGCCACGAACAGGGCGGATCGCTGCCACCCCGTCGGCCGACATCCCAACCAAATACACCCGTCCAGCAGCTCCCATGGCTGGAAGCAGTAAGTACAACGAGCTCTTCGGCGACGCCCCCAAGGCCGCTCCCGTGAAGGACTCGAAAGTCGCTCCCGCCTCGAGCAAATCCGCCTCGACCGGAAGCTCCGGTGCCGAGCGAACAGCCGCCTGGAGCAGCGAGACTGACAACGACGCGCCTCTTGGGACCGCAGCCTTCAAGAAGCCGGAAGGAAGCAACAGCTTTATCCAGCCCGTCCGCCACACCGAGGAACGATCCGCCGCCGCCAATCCCAAAGCTTCGCCCGCCGCCCGGATGGACGCTGCGCCGCAGATCCCTTCGCTGAGTGTCGAGTGGATCCGCCGCTCGGATATCAACGTCGGCCAGGAATGCGTCGTCGATCTGGTCGTCCGCAACACGGGAACCGCACCAGCCTCGAAGGTTGCTGTTGACGGGTTCTTCCCCACAACGGTTCGTCTGACCAGCGCGATCCCCAAGCCCTCGACCATCACCGATCACCTCACCTGGAACATCGACTCAATCCCCGTGGGTGGCGAGTACAAGGTCACCATCAAGATGATCCCCAGCCGACGCGGTGAGCTGGCGACCAACGCCACCGTCCGTATGACCGGCTCGGCCTCCGCCGCCTTCCGCGTCGAGGAGCCTCTCCTCAAGGTTTCGCTCAAAGGCCCCTCCGACATCATGGTCGGCGATCCTGCGTCGCAAACCGTCGTCGTGGCGAACCCCGGCAGTGGCGTCGCCCACGATGTCAAACTCGATGTGACGCTCAGCGAAGGTCTCGAATGCAGCAAAGGCAGCCAGTTCGTCATCGACATCGGCTCGATCAACGCTGGTGAATCGCAGACTGTCCGTCTCCCAGTCGCCGCCGTCAAAGGGGGCCGGCAGACGGTCACCGTCGTCGCGACGAGCACCTCGGACGCCGGCCACTCCGCCACATCGACCATCAATGTCTTGGCTCCCACCCTCCAGGTGGCCATCGACGGGCCGGGCCTGCGTTACAAGGGCCGCAACGCCAAGTATGTGGTGACGGTCAAGAACGACGGCAGCGTCCCCACCACGAATGTCCGCGTCACTCAAAACATCGCCGAAGGCTTTGAATTCGTCTCCGCCGACAAGGGCGG
>PNLE01000192.1 GCA_013822855.1 Planctomyces sp. | reverse complement strand
CGGCGGTGGCTTGGGTGGCCAGCAGGGCGGAGGCCAGCAGGCGGGTGGCGGTGGACTCGGTGGTCAACAAGGGGGCCAGCAGGGGGGCTTTGGTGGCGGTCAGCAGGGTGGGATCTTCTCAATTCCTGCCGAGAAGATCGCTTCTATCCCCATGAAGAGTGTTTGCCTTGAGCACGGCAAGCCGGAACCTTCCCCCAAAAGCAAATATACTCTGATGCCTGTCGAACGATTTTCGACAGATCCGATGTTGCGAGAGCTGTTGACCTATGTCTCCAATCCCCAAGTCAACCCCCAAGCAGCTCAGGCAGCCGCTTGGCACCTGACCAACAAAATGACGTTCGCGCAACTTGCCGCCGAACAGAATCGTTCACTGATCAGTCCCAACGGCCAACCGGTCTTCACTCAGCAGGATCTGCTTCAAGCCCAGTCGCTCCTCGCGGCCGCCAAGGAGAAGGCTGAGAAGAATCCCTCACCCGCCACGAAGGGAACCGGATTGATCCGTTCTGCATCGGAAACCGCTGGGAAATGATCCCATTTAGAGCGATGGCGTTGAAATCGCCGTAGTGCTGCGATCTTGACTGGGGGCCAATTGGTCCCCAGTTTCGTTAACCATTACCTCTCGCTTGGAATTCCGAGGGTTGGTTCTCGGACGGGACTTCACTGTCGAAGGTCAGCTTTCAAATGCGATGACATCGGCGGAAAGGGCTGATTTGAAACTGGACCTGAAGACCATGAATCGAGTCGCGAGAGCGGTTATGCTCTGTCTCATGATTGGTGCCGTTTTTACTGGTGTTTGGCAGGCTGCCCATCGCGGGAAAGCGGTGGCTGCTGAGCGGATGCCTCAGGCAACGTCTTTCGAAAAGGATATTGCTCCCATCCTGCGATCGCACTGCGTGAGATGCCATGGCCTGGAGAAGCAGGAATCGGGATTTCGACTGGATCGTCGAGACGATTTCTTGAATGGTGGAGATGGTGGTGCGGTTGTGATTCCCCATAAACCCGATGAGAGTCGCTTGATTCGGCTGGTCGAAGGGATCGACTCTGATGTGGTCATGCCGCCCGATGGGAATCGTCCCAGCGATGTCCAGAAGAAGCGGCTGCGACAATGGGTAAACGAGGGAGCCGATTGGCCCGAACGGTTCAAGGAACTTCCCGGCAAACCGTAATGTGTTCTCGGTCAGGAAAAATTCACAGCTCGCACTCGGAACCCTGCCACCAACGTTCCTACCCAGTGATTTGCCTCCCCGGTTTGACTTGCATGATTTGGCCCGATCACTAAACTCTCAGACGCATTCCCCGATAGCTCAACCGGTAGAGCGCCGGACTGTTAATCCGTAGGTTCTTGGTTCGAATCCAAGTCGGGGAGCTTCAGCCCACAGCCTGTAATTTGCCCAATTTCAGGTTTTGGAAGTCCAAGGGCCGCCGGATCAGTAGTCCTGCGGTTCTTGGAAAGGAAAAGCGGTGAGATGAGTCCGCGTCCGTCAGGGCCGCGGGATCTGGCTGGTGTACCAAGAGCCCACTCGACTTTGGACTCCGCTTTCACAGTCACTGGATTTCTGACCCTCTCTCACTTTTGCCGCGACCCCGGCTGTGCGGTACCAGCCTGGGCCGTTGTTACACCGATCGGTGACGGAGCTCACGGACGCGACTCCGTTGTGGCTGCGACGAAGCAGCCCGAAGAATCTGGCATGGAGGCCCGGCACTAGGTGCAGAGGAGGCACAGGCCATGACGTCCGAACCTCGGCAAGAGCAGTTTGGATCTTCAAGCGAGCTGTTAAAGCGCTTGCAAGAACGCGCTGACGATTTGGATCAGCTTTCCATCATGGTGGTCAACGACCTCCCCATGGTTGGCCCCAAGGGTCAGGGATTACTCGCAAAGAATTCCTGCGGCGTCCTGAAGACGTGTTCCGGCGAGTCCATCGTGATCAACCGGAATGATCTGGAGATTCTCCTGAACGATGGGATCCTCCAACGGATGAAGATTCCAATCTCTTTAGTTCCTCGCGAAGCTCGATGATGCGCTCCGCTTGAGTCAGTTGGTGAATTCGCCATTCTCCGGGCAGCTTCAAAAAGAAGCCTTGGGGAACCAAGATTTCGCGCATTGCACACTTCCAAGCGAGTATGAACAGGAGAAGTTAATGCCTGGTGATAAGCCGAAGTTTCGAGGCATTCCCAAGAAGAAAGTTGCCAAACCGAAGCCGGAGATCGAAGGAGAAATGTCCGAAGGGGAGTATCGCGAAATGGTGGTCTCCTACCTGGCGCAGATCCTTGAAGAGTTGAAGGATCTAAACCGTGGAATGTCCGACGTGATGCAGCACACGGAGCATCTTGAACACGTCAGCGATTTTTCCGAGCAGATGGTGGAGCTTCTGGAGAACATTGAATCAGCGTCCGGGAAATCCAAGAAGACTCGCTGACGACTGAAACAATCTCCGCCTCTTTAAAATGGAGTGAAGCAACCCCCGCCGGAGCGACCGGCGGGGGTTGCTTCGTTATGGCCGTGTCTACGCTGATTGAACACGCCGCGAGGGCATTTCCGGAGGTGGGGGCGGAGGCTTCGGCCGCGACCGATTTATGTTGGCCTGGGCCTCCCCCGTGAAGGCTCGAAAGAGATCCTCGGCGAGCCGGATGGCGGCATCGAATGAAATCGTCTGCCGGGCCATGATTCCGCATTCGGAAACAATGATTGTGGCCGAGGAATCAGACGTGGCATCCACTACGATTCCCGAAGCGGGAACCACGCCTTCACGGTCGAGTGAAGTCACCAGGATGACCAGAGGCTCATCATGGGCGACTGCGGCCTTCTCACCTGAATCACCTTCCAGAGGGCCTTGATCTAGACTCGTGATGATGGGCTTGGGCGAGATGCCGACTTTCGCGCTGAAGACCGTTCCCCTGTCGTCTGTCTCGATGATTTGGCCATCACCATCCACGGCGAAGCTGAGATCGAGGCTGGTTGCCTCATCGCCCATCACTCCTCGGATATGGTTCATCGTTCTGGTCAAGATACATTCTTCGACGACATCCACGCCAGCCGTCACATCGGGGCTGAAGACCTGCGGTTCGCCGTCGCATTGACGCTTCACAACGAGGTCTTCGTGCAGGCGATGGAGCTTGGCACTCAACTGCTGGAATGCATCCTCCGGCGCCCTTGTGTAACTGTCCTTTACCTGAGACTTGGCGGGTTCAAACGCCGCCGCTTCATCGTATGTTTCGTGCAACCCTTTGATGGTGTAGGAAGGGTGGAAGCGGCGAAACAAGTCTTGCAGTTCCCCGATCAACTCCGGCGGGAAAAAGAGCCTGCGCTCTCTCGACCTGTGAGACATGCCGATGTCGAGGACCAGGTCGGGCCAGGGCTCCTCGCCACGGAACAGCAACCGTGACGTGCCATTCGTCACGGTGCCTTTAGCAACCGACGATTCAGGAGTTGTCATTTTTTTCCGTTTGACATTTCGCGGATCCGACGTTCTTATACCTCGCGTCGGAATCGTCCGACCACCCCGTCAGAAGGGTGAGGTCTGAGAGCGTCCGGTTTCGTCCTCTTCAAGTATGCCCCTCAGCCCGCCGAGAGTCACGGCCCGAACGCAGCCTTTTGGTCTCGCTGTTCGGCCGGTCCCGTTCCGCTTTCCGGGATTCTGACTGGCTCTCGTTGCTGAGTTTTTGCGCGTGTATGGCCATTCCTCGGGCCATGCAACTTCGTGGAGCGGCCCTTCCTTCGCGGGTCTGGCCGCTCCACGAACCCGCTTTCTCTGCACACAACAAACGTCCCCTCGTTTGTTCGGAGAAGGTACTCACATGTCCTTGTTCATGATCTATGTTCACGTAGTGCGAGCTCGCGCTTCGTCGACTTATTTAGTTCCGCCCGTCATGGAGGCTCCAACGGATTGCGGCCGGTCTGCACAGGACCGGCGCGGGCATCAGTCCCCCACTACGGAGTTCACTCTCAATGGTCTCGACTCTCGATCGCGAACTGGTTTCCTCCTCGGATTTCCCCACCACACTCAAGCTCTCCTTTGCGGAGCCTGCTGCCCGAATCACGAAGGATTCCAGCCTCACCGACTGCTATCAGACCTATATGATGCCGCGCCTCGAAGATCGCGAACGCAAGCCCAAAACGTTCATGGAGTACGAACAGGCAATCGCCGTCTGGGAGCGGTTGATGGCCAGCAAAACGGGCTTACGCAAGGCGGTGGGCCAGATCGACGCCGAGGCTGCCAAGCTCTTCCGCAAGCGACTTCTCAACGACGAGCGCAGCCGCAACGGGCGCACGTTACCGGGCCGCTCGAAGGCCACGGTCAACAAGATCATGCGGCACTGGAAAGCCGTCGTGCGGCATCTCTGGCCCGCCGATCGCACCAACCCCAAAGGGTAGGGACTGATCGACGACTTCGAGTTTCCCGGCTCGCTCGAAGAGGATGGCAAGCTCCCCTTCACGTTCAGCCGCAAGGATCTGTCGGCCCTGTATGTGGCCTGCGACGCGGCGAAGATGACCCGGGGCTGTCGCCACTCTCACATCCAGCACCCGGGCCCTCTGGCGGCTGGCGCTCGTGATGGGCTTCAACATTGGCGCGCGGACCTACGACCTCTTCACGCTGAAGTGGAGCGACGTCCGCTGGGACGATTGGAAGTACGGATCGATCCGCGAGAACGCTCGGCAATCAGCCAAGGATTCGGGCGATTCAGCCAACATCGAACAGCATCCGCTGGCCGATCAGATCGAAGCGGATCGGCATCTGGCCTCGAAGCAGGCCTCGCGACCTGAGCACATTTGTCTCCTAATCATTAAAGCCATATCGCCCGAAGCTCACAGTTTTTGCAGCAGCTAATACACGCCCGAGAAGTACCGGAGAATCTGGAATTCGGCCTGTTGCTCCGGGTTCATGGATAGAGTCGCCGTGTTCCCTATCCGATCGTCCAATCCTTCGCGTCCCTCCTGGGCGTTGTAGCGGGCGGCATCTATCTCTAATCGCTCGATCTGTTTAATTTTCGACGGCAAAAGACGAGGTTTGGATCTGCGCAACCACACTGCCGAAGGGAAATCGTCGGCCATGTCATCATGTGGGGACAACAAGGAAGCAAGCGAATGCGAGTTATTTTCAGGTCTCGATTCGCACAAGGCCACAACAGCCATATCCACACACACGATGCAAAAGAATTAATTATGCAAAAAACCTACCTTGTGGTGATCTCATCCTCACTCGACCAGCACAATCAGCATCCCACCCACAGATTCAAGAGCTTCTACTGATGTGATTTGCCGGGGGCTGGCGCAAAGATTTTTTGACATCGCGATAATATCCACTCGAAGCCAAACCCTGTGATCCCACTCCCGCACCATTTCGTCGTCACGATCGGCACAACTTCCCATTCACCGCAAACATCCGGCTTTACCAAAACAAGGTTGTTGACCGTGGCTCAGGCGAGATTTACATTCGAACAAACTGAACAGAAAGCTGTGGAATCTCGCACTTCACCATCCAAAGTACTGGACGAAGGTTGCGGATCAACAGTGGAGGGGAACCACGATGCATGGAGGCGTCAGCGTTGAAATGAATTCAAAAGGTGCGGTTTCATGGGTCAGTTGCCTCCAATTGCGATCGTGGGAGTTTCGTGCCGGATGCCGGGCGGCGACGGCATTGCAGACTATTGGAAGCTGATTGAATCCGGATCGAGCGCGATCGGGCAATTGCCAGACGAGCGGCTGAATCGATCGCTGTATTTTGATGCCGAGCAGGGCAAAGTGGGGCGATCCTACACCGAATTGGGTGGGATTGTGCCGGATCGACCGGTCAATCGATCTGTCTGTCCGATTTCGGACGAATTGCTCGCCAAATCGGATGTGGCCCACCTCAATCTTTGCGAAGTTGCTTCGGCCGCCCTGCAACATGCGGGCATGGATCCCAAAAATGTCCCCTATGCGCGAACAGGGGTGTTTGTCGGGCATTCCGGTGGCAGCTGCCTGGGTGGCGATGCCGCATTTACTCGCTATGCCGGCGTGACCGGTGAAATCTTGAAGAGACATGAGGAGTTCAAGGGCTGTTCTCCCGCCGCCCGGGCTGATCTGGCCCGGCGGATGGTCGACGGGCTGCGGGCCCAATTGCCCGAGGAAAAAACTCTCAAGCCGATGAACTTCGCCGCCGCGAACGCGGCGATGCTGATCTCCCGCGTACATGGTTTCGAAGGGCCGTCACTGGTCATCGATGCGGCCTGCGCTTCGTCGCTCATGGCTCTGAGCCAGGCGGCCCAATCGCTGGCGCGCGGTGAGATCGACATGGCCGTCGCGGGCGGGGCCTCGTACAGCAAATGGTTCGGCCTCGTGTTGTTCTCGATGGCGATGTCGATCAGTCCCACTGGTTCCCGTCCCTTCGACTCCGATGCCGACGGGCTGATCAGTTCCGACGGCTATGGCATTGTGATTCTCAAGACACTCTCGCGAGCCATCGCGGATGGAGATCGAATCCTCTCGGTGATCCGCGGCATCGGCGTCTCCTCGGACGGTCGTGGCAAGAGCCTCTGGGCCCCGCGGCCCGAAGGACAAATGCTCGCCGTCGAGCGGGCCTACTCCAAAGACGTCACCCCGGCTTCGCTTCAATACATCGAATGTCATGCCACTTCGACACAAGTGGGCGATGCGACGGAACTGAAGACGTTGTCGCATGTCTTTGCGAACATGATTCCCGCCGGAAGGAAGATTCCCATCGGCAGCGTGAAGGCCAATATCGGGCACACCCTCGAAGCGGCCGGTATCGCGGGACTGATCAAGACCGTACTGGCGATGGACAAGGGGATCATTCCTCCCCAAATCAACTTCAAGACGCCCAACCCGCAGATCGACTGGGACAACATCCCGTTCGAGGTGGCCACCCAGTCACGCCAGTGGGATCGTCCCGGGAACGGTATGCCACGCCGTGCGGCGGTGAACTCGTTCGGTATCGGCGGACTGAACGTCCATATGGTGCTGGACGATGGATTGCTCCCCGGGGAGAGCGGCAAGACGCAGGTTTCCATCCCTTCCAAGGTATCAGGAGCCGTTTCCCGCAGTTCGAAATCGGCGCAGACGAAGCAGCAGCCCATCGCCATCATCGGCACCTCGGCGATTCTGCCTGGCGCGTTGACCAAGGCCGCGATGTGGGAGGTGCTGGTTTCCGGGAAGGATCCAAAATGCGAATTCCCGAAATCACGCTGCTCCGAGGTGAACGTCCTGCTGGCCGAGCAGCAGGCCGCGCAAAACCCCGAACAAACGACGCGTGGCGGCTACATTTCGGATTTTGTGTACGATTGGAAACGTCACAAGGTTCCGCCCAAGCAGATCGCCAACGCGAATCCGCTCCAATTCATGCTGCTCGACGCCGCCGACCAGGCGCTTGAAGACGCGGGCTACGGCAAGCGCACCTTCGATCGAACCATGGCGGCTGTCGTGGTGGGCACAATGTTCGGCGGAGATTTCGCCGTGCAGTTGCAGCTGGGGCTGCGCGTGCCCCATATCCAGCAGATGCTCCGCGAGCTGCTAATTGAAGATGGTGTGGCTCCGAATGCCGTGGAAGAAGCCGTCGTACAGTTCGAAAAACGTCTATTCAAGGTGATGCCAGCGCTGCTCGACGAGACGGGCAGCTTCACCAGCAGCACTCTCGCTTCGAGACTTTCGAAATCCTTCGACTTCTGTGGCGGGGCGTTTTCGATCGAATCCGACGAGGTCTCCGGGTTGGTGGCCCTCAATGCGGGCATCGGCATGCTCGACACGGGTGCGGCGGACATGGTGCTCTGCGCCGCCGGTCATCAGTCGATGAGCTACAACAGCTTTGAAAAGCTGCTGGAATGTGACCTGCTAAGCCGTGGCGATTCGCGATCAGGCTTCGATGCCGCATTTGACGGTGTGTTGCCCGCAGAAGGTGTGGCGGTCGTGGTGTTGAAGCGGTTGGCGGATGCCGAACGCGACGGTGACCCGATCCGGGCCATCATCCGCGGAACCGCACAATGCACAAACAAGGGCGAAGAGTCGGCCACTTTCCATCGCGCCTTCCGCGAAGCCTGTGAAGTGGCGGGCACATCTCCTGAAGACATCGGCCTGCTGGAATCGGCGGGAATCGAATCGCCCTCCCGCATTCCCGACAATGCAGAGATCGTACTGAACGTCCAGAATGCCAGTGGAGAGCAGACTGTTTGCATTTCTTCGCTTACGCCCCAATTCGGGTACCTCCGGGGTGCGGCGGGCGTGGCGTCCGTTGTGAAAGCCGTCCTGGAGATCGAACATGCGACAATTCCTCCTGTCTATGGCCTTCAGAATTTGAACGAGATGGCCCAGCCGACCGCTTCGGCGATCCCAAGGGAAAAGCAACCGCTATTCGCCACCATGCCCGACGGTCATGCCCAAATCGCGGTCAACAACACCTCCGAGGAAGGATTCGGCTTTAGCATCATTCTCGAAAGCCGTGCGGAGCTTCCCAAAAGGCCGGTCGCCAAGTCTCCGGAGATCGCTACCAAGCCCGCCGCTGCTCCCACACGTCCGAAGGTGGCATCGGCGGGGGTTTCGACGCCCCGCCCTGTTCGCAATCGACTCGCGCTTGCCTTCCCGGGTCAGGGTTCGTACTACGCGGGGATGGGTTCCCAGCTGCTGGAAGACTATCCGGTGGCTCGCGAAAGGTTGGCGGAATTCAATCGAGCTTTGCGGCTGGAGGGTTGCCCCGAGTTCGAGACATTGGCCGCCGATCCCGGCAGCAGCATTTTGAACGCCCAGCTTTCGATGCTGGTCATCGACCTGCTTTATTACGCCGTTTATCAGACCTCCAGCGTCAAACCGGACTTTGTTTGCGGTCACAGTTATGGCGAGTTCCCCGCACTCGTCGCCGCCGGGGCCTTGACCTTCCAGAATGCCGTGCGGGCCACCAAGCAAAGATCCGCCGTTGTCGAAGAGTTCGGCGGCAAGCAGGGGGGGCTCTTGGCGATTTCGTCGGATGCGGCCACCATCCGTCAGCTGCTGACACGATCGACGATCGAAGTCTTTCTGGCGAACATCAACTCGCCGGAACAAACCGTCGTGGGCGGCACCCCCGAGGATCTCCGGCAGTTCGAGCAGATGCTGAAGGCGAAGCGAATCGGCAGCCGCATGCTGAAAGTTCCCGCAGCCTACCACACGCCGCTCCTGGAGCCGGCGCTGGCGACCTACCGAGATTGCATCCGCGACCTGCCGATCACTCCGCCGCACATTCCAGTCATCAGCGGGATCGGGAATTGCCTGGTGCTTGATCCGGAAGTCATCCGCGAAAACCTGGTGATGCAGCTTGTCTCGCCCATGGATTTCGTGGGGATGATCGAGGTGCTGCAACAGCAAAATGTCGGCACCGTCGTCGAGGTCGGACCGCGCAAGGTCCTCGCGCAACTGATCCAGAGAACCGTCAGTGAAACAGAACTTCGCTGCCTGCCGATGGATCCCCGCGACGCCTCATCCCCCGAATGGTCGAGCACCCTTTTGGCGACTCGCAAGGCCGTTGAAACGACCCCGCCCAAACCTCCAGCCCCGACGATCCCCCCACGGACAAAAACTCCCGTTGCACAGGCCGCCACGGTCATTCCACCCACAGCGAAAGATGCAGGTTCCGTCGTGACCGAAAAGTCCAGAATCATTCACTTCGATGCCACGGCACGCCGCAAAGAGCAGAACCGCGAACGAGCTTTGAAGCAGCGTGCGGAAGCGGGGAAGCCCGAGATCGGCGTTGCGGCATCACAGGAGGTTTCCGCGCCGGTTCCCGAACGCAATGGGCATGCGGTAAGCAATGGCCATGCGGCCAACGGTCGCGCCGAAGCCAACGGGTGGCATGCACCGCCCGCGCCGACGCCTGCTGCCGAACCGGTCGTGGCACCTGTGGCCGAGCCGGTGGTGGCAGTGGTCGAAGCACCTGCTGC
>PNLE01000191.1 GCA_013822855.1 Planctomyces sp. | reverse complement strand
GACGGAAACCAATCGAATCGGCCCGCGAGCCCGCACCACCCAGACGGCGTTCTCCTTGGCCATGGGATAAAGACGAATCACTCCCTGTTCAGAGCAACTGGTCGCGGCGGGCTCGGGCGGTGTGCCCGGTTGTGTCAGGCTGGAGCCCAGCAGCACCATCAGACCGAAGACCATTCCCACGGCCAGAATCTCCCGGCTCCAAAGAATCAGCCGCGACGACAGACCGCTGGCGAAAGCCACGAATTGCTGATCGCCCGCACCGAGGGGCGAACGATTCGACAAGCGATCGGAAGAGAAAACATCGCGAAACATGGGCACTCTCCGGACACGAGCCGCGCGATGGGCTCAAAGGGCTGGCGTTTCGAGGCGGGCCACTTGGGAAGCGACTCACTAATGAAGTTCGGGGCCGTTCCAAGTGGGGAGCAAGGCGGGAGGTCAATCGGTGGGGCATTTATTGGCGGTGACGGCAGTTGAGCGTGACTTGATCAGGATTTGATGAAGGCCGCATCAACCTTTCGTGGCGTAATGGCATTGCAGGTCTTGTGCCGAGGTTCTTTCCCAAGGTTTGGGATTTTCACAACGTGTTATTCATCAGTCTGTTATGTGATTCAATCAAGTGCTATTTCCACGTATCGATTAGTTGATAAGCCCAAAGGCTACGCATGGAAGTTAGGCATCGTCGCCTCGGATCAATCAATCGTATTACGTCTATAAGGTGGATCGAAAGTCCATGCTTGTACGTGGTCTCCCGGGAAGTCCCATTTCTCGGAGATGGCGGGAGAGCGATGTTTGGGAAGGAGTGACAAAAAACACCGGCAAGGGTTCGCCCATGAGGCGGAACCCTTGCCGGTGCCCTAGAGGCCAAGTGGGGGATGCCGTTTCGAGAGTCATTTGGCGACGGCGGGTTGCGAAGGGGCTGCAGCACGGAAACCACCGAGGGGGAGCACCTGGTTTTCGGCGGCCCAGCGATCCCAGGCGGCTTCAAGTTCCTTGGCTTTGGCGGGCTCCCGGCTGATCAGATTCACCTGTTCGCCGCGATCCTGGGAGAGGTCATAGAGCTCCCACAGATTTTTCTCCTTGGCCACCAGCTTCCAATCGCCCGAGCGGATGGCACGATTCCCCTCGTGTTCCCAGAAGAGGGGCTGGGGACGCACCACCGGCTCACCTGCCAGCAGTGGCACCAGGCTCACGCCGGGGAGGGGGCGACTGAGCGGGCCTTCCTTGGCGGGGGCCTTTGCGCCGAGCGGGCTTCCCGCCAGTTCGAGGAAGGTCGGCATCAAGTCGATGAGATGGGCGGGGGGATAGTTGACGATGCAGGCCGACGAGATGCCCCCTTCATGCGTGAAGTGCTTGAACTCCCGGAAGGGGGTGTTCGAGACGCTGGCCCAGCCGTGGCCGTACCCGATGAAGGTGTCTTCCGGCCCGGGCATCACCCCTTGGCCCTGACGCATGGGGCGGCCGTCGCGCGTTTGCCGGGGGCTGGAGGCCGTCATGATGTGGTCTTTGGTGAAGGTCTGGATCTCGGCGGCAGCTTTCTGCTTCTTCTTCGCGTTTTTGGCGTTGGCACCGCCCGAACCCCGGCCGACCTCCTCCTGGCAACCGCCGTTGTCCTGCAGATAGACAATGAGCGTGTTGTCGATTTCGCCCGTCTCCTCCAGGGATCGCACAATGCGGCCGATCCCTTGGTCCATGCAGTCGATCATGGCGGCGTAGGTGGCCATGCAGCGGATTTCCCACGGCTTGTCGGCGACGTTGGCCCAGTCCCTTGCCAGCGGTGCCGGCTGCCATGAATCGGGAAGCAGGCCGAGCGATTTCAGCTTCTTGAGTCGTGCGGAGTGGATGGGTTCGTAGCTTCCCTCGTAACGGGCGATGTATTTCTGGATCTCCTTCTCCGGCGCGTGGAGCGGCCAGTGACCCGCCGTGTAGGGGAGATACATGAAGAAGGGCTCGCCCGCTCCCTGCTCGTGAAGGTTGCGAACGTAGGCTGCGGCGTGGTCGCTGATAGCGTGCGTGTAGTAGTAGTTGTCGGCGGGGTATTCGGTGTCGGTGTGGATGGTCAGCATCGTATTGTCCCGCACGAGTGCCGAAGGATCGAAGTAATTTCCGGCTCCAACGATGGTGCTGTAGACCGTGTCGAAGCCCCGCTGTTGGGGCCAGTTGTGCTTGGGACCCTCAGGGTTGACGAAGCGGGTCACGTGCCATTTGCCGAAGACGGCGGTCTTGTACCCCGATTCCTTGAGCCGCTCAGCGATGGTCTGGGCCTCGAGGGAAAGATCGCCGCGATAGCCGGGGAGGTTGCGGTCTTCCATCATGTGGCCGACACCCACTTCATGGGGATACCGCCCGGTGAGGAGCGAGGCGCGCGTGGGGCAGCAGCGGCCGGTGTTGTAGAAGTGCGAGAGCCGCACCCCTTGTGTGGCCAGTCGATCAAGCGTGGGGGTTTCGATTTCGCCGCCGAAGCAGCCGATGTCCGAGTAACCGACGTCGTCGGCCATGATGACGATGATATTGGGCCGGGGCGCGGTCTCTGCGGCTTGAGAGATGCGGTTGTCAACGAACGAAGTGGCGAGGACGAGGGAAAGTGTCATCATGGCGAACAACGCCAGGTGATTTGTGAATCCGTAGCGGCGACGGGTGGGCATGGCGAGTCCTGGAATCAAGGGTGGGCGGGCATGGCCTGTAATGAGGAAGTCATGGGGCGAGTTCACCGCGTCAGTTGTTTCTCGGCCACTTCAATGGCCCGCAGCAAGGCGCGGGCTTTGTTGAGCGTCTCTTCATATTCGAGCGACGGGACGCTGTCGGCGACGATCCCGGCCCCCGCCTGCAGATAGACCATCTTGTCGCACACCACCAGCGTGCGGAGGGCGATGCAAGTGTCGAGGTTGCCCGAATAATCGATGTACCCGACCGCGCCGCCGTAAGGCCCCCGGCGGTGGGGTTCCAGTTCGTCGATGATCTGCATCGCCCGGACTTTCGGCGCACCGGAGACGGTTCCTGCGGGAAGGCCCGAACGGAGCGCATCCAGCGGTGTTTTTCCCGCTGCGAGTTTGCCCGAGACATTCGAGGTGATGTGCATCACATGGCTGTATCGCTCGACCCGCATCATGTCGGAAAGTTGGATCGAGCCGAACTCGGCCACCCGGCCCACATCGTTGCGGGCGAGATCGACGAGCATGATGTGCTCGGCGAGTTCCTTTTCATCGGCCAGAAGCTCGGCTTCGAGGGATCGATCCTCCTCGGGAGTCTTGCCCCGCTTGCGGGTTCCCGCGAGGGGCCGGATGGTGGTCTCGCCCTCCTCGACGCGCACCATGATCTCGGGCGAAGCGCCGATTAACTGCGAGTGCTCGGTCTCCAGCAGGAACATGAACGGGCTGGGGTTCACAACGCGGAGCGCACGGTAGATGTCGAGCGAAGAAGCCGTCGTTTTCCGCGTCAATCGCTGGCTGAGGACAACCTGGAAGATGTCGCCGGCGCGGATGTACTCCTTCGCCTTCTCGACGATCCCCTCGAAGCCGGCCTGCGAGAAATTCGACTCGTAACCTTCGCTCACCGGGCCAAGCGGTTTGACATCCGCGATCACCAGATTGTCGGGTTGCGAAAGTCGCTCGACGAGAAGGTCGATCCGCTCACAGGCGGCGTCGAAATCGGCGTGGCTGACCCGTCCGTGGACCGGGACATGCGCAACCACCAGGATCGTTTTCTGGATGTGGTCGAAGATGACCATGAGATCGTACAAGGAGAAAACCAGATCCGGCAGATGACGATCATCTTCGGGGGCGTGCGGCAGATGCTCGACGTACCTCACGGTGTCGTATCCAGCGTAGCCCACCGCCCCGCCGATGAACCGGGGAAGCTCCGGCAAATGGATGCCCGGGTATCGCTTCAGCAGTGTTTCGAGTTCACCCAGCGGATCTTTCGCGGTGTATTTTCGCGGCTGTTCCAGACAACGCGCCGGGTCGGTGGTGATAGTGACGTCCTCGCCGGAGGCGCTCAAGGTCAGGAATGGGCTGGAGCCGGAGAAGCTGTAGCGTCCCACCCGCTCGCCCCCCACCACACTCTCGAAGAGGAACGAGCCGGGCTCCTTCCGCATTCGCGAATACGCACTGACAGGGGTGAGCGTATCGCTGAAGAGCTGGCGGTAGACCGGCACCATGACCGCGAACGGCAGAGGTTCCGGCGTGGCTTGCTCTGCGGCCTGCGCCGCAGCTTGAAACTGGAAGAGGGCTTTTGCGGCTAACTCTTCGAACTCGGCCCAGCCGGGATGATAGACGGGGAGGGAAGGCTGGCACGTGGGTTCGCTCAAGGGGGATTTCGCCGTCGGGGAAAGACTCTGGGACATGCATCACTTCCGTGGATTGATCGATTCTGGACATCGCGTTGGCGGCAGGAGTCTTCGGTAACCGCAATTGTCCGCTGACGGTCTGCTTGGGGAGGTTCGGAGATCCTCAATCAGGCCTGACTGTGGCGGGCGCTGCGGGCTGATGTCGAAGCGGGTTGAAAAGTTCGGTGTTTTGACTGCCTTTGGTCATCGGCGGCACTGCAGGAAATTGAACGGGACACATGGCCAAGCGGAGATCGCAGCCATGGAAGGCGGCTTTCCGGACAATCTTACAGCCTTGCCTGAGTGAACGAAACTCCCCAAATGGTATGGACTTGGAGCCAGCCAGTTCCTGATTTACCCACCTTGACAGTCAACTTGCGGAAGATAGAATTCGACTGCCCTCGACAGGCAGCGTATCGTAAGTCAAACCTGTTGAATGGAAATCACTTACGTCTACCTCCTGTGGGCAGCGTGAGCCGGTTGTTGATCTTTCGAGTCGCACGTCAAGTCGCATGGGATGAACACCGAAAGTCTGCGGGATTCGGCCTGCAGTCTTCATCGGGTGGAGGGGCCTGGACATGAAAAAATGCGAGCAGTGCTCGAAGCCTGCGGTGCTCCATATCACGGAACTCCATGACGGGGCGGTGGACGCCCACCATCTTTGCGAATCTTGTGCGAAGGACTATCTCTCGCACGGCTCCGAACCCGAGGTCGATGAAGTCGAGTCGGGACTTTCCCAGGAAGACGATCTGGAATCCGACAGCTCCGAGTCGATTCCCGAAGAGCAGCCCCCCTGCCCCAACTGCGGCATCACTTTCAAAGAGTTTCGCAGCTTGGGCCGATTGGGTTGTGCTCACGATTATTCCCACTTCCGCGAGGAGCTGTCGCGGCTCATCGAGAACATTCACAGCGAAGTGCAGCATGTCGGGAAGGTGCCCAAGCGGCAGCCGGACGCCAGCCGCCAGCAGTTCGATCTGATTCGTCTCAAGCTCCGATTGAAGGAGGCTGTCGACGAGGAGCAATACGAAGAGGCCGCATCGATCCGGGATCAAATCCGCAGGGTCGAGGCCGATCTTCGCAGCCCTTCCGCCACGGCCGATTCATAGACGGCAACTTGGCGGCTGCTGGAAAGTTCGCGTCCCTGGAACTCGCCGGGACTTGAAGCCGCCTGGATTCGCAATACGCTGGCATCGGAAGAGTTTGTCGTCACTTGGCGGAAAATAATCGATTGGTCGATCGACTCAATCAGGAGAGCGGGCCCGTGAATCTCGATGTCCTCACACAACGCAGCGGAGAATGGTTGCGAGGAACCGGGCCCGAGGCGGACATCGTCATCTCCAGCCGCATCCGCCTGGCCCGTAACCTCGCCGAGTTCCCGTTCGTCAACCGCGCCGGCGACAACGTGCGTGCCCAGATCGAAGACTTCCTTCGCGGACGCATCGAACATCTCCAGTCGCGCCGCCCGCTCAGTTACCTCCGCATCAGCGATCTCGAACCGCTCGACCGGCAGTTCCTCGTCGAACGTCAGCTCATCAGCCGAGAGCAGGCCGAGGATCATGGCCAGTGCGGCGTGGGCGTCTCGTCGGAGGAGAACGTCAGCCTGATGGTCAATGAAGAAGATCACCTGCGGATGCAGGTGCTCCGCAGCGGCATGGATCTCGACGCCGCCTGGAACGAGATCAACGAAATCGATGATCTCCTGGAGCAGGAGGTCGCATACGCCTTCGATTCGCAGTTCGGTTATTTGACGGCTTGTCCCACGAATGTCGGCACGGGGATCCGTGTGAGCGTGATGCTGCACCTCCCCGCGCTCGTCGCCACGAAAGAGATCCAGAAGGTCTTCCAGGCGCTTCAGAAGATCGGCTTGGCGGTCCGGGGGCTGTATGGCGAAGGGAGCCAGGCGATGGGCGACTTCTACCAGATCTCCAACCAGGTGACGCTCGGCAAGAGCGAGGCCGACATCATCAAGTCGATCAAGGATGTGGTGGCCCAGATCCTGGGTTACGAGCGAAGGGTTCGCACGGCTCTCGTCAAAGAGAACCGCCAGGCGCTGCATGATCAAGTTTCGCGGGCCTTCGGCATTCTGCAGAACGCCCAGACTATCAGCTCCGAAGAAACTATGCACCTTTTGAGCAGTGTCCGCATGGGTGTCAACCTGGGGCTGATCGACGAGGTCGAGATCCCCACGGTCAACGAACTCTTCATTCAGACCCAGCCGGCACACCTGCAAAAGCTGCGTCATCAGAAGCTGGAATCCGCCGAGCGAAACGTCGCCCGCGCGGCCTACATCCGCCAGCGCCTCGCCGAAAACAATCCCCACACTTCGGCCTGAAGTGAATCGTCGGTGATCAGCCTCTACAGATCGGCGAGGTTGGCCACCTTGGGTTTCAGCAGGGCTTCGATCGAACGTTCCTTCGGAAGATGGTCGATCAGTGCCTGCGCCATCCGCATGTCGTCGGGGGTCGTGATCTTCAGGTTGAAGGCCGGGCATTCGACGATCGAAACCTGGTGCCCCGCCTCCTCCATGAGATGGGCCTCATCGGTCGGTTGGGCCGTCCCCCGCTGGGCGAATGCGTCGCGAAGCTCCTTCGTGCGGAAGACCTGCGGCGTCTGGGCCAGCCACAACGGTTCGCGGGGAACTGTGGTTTCGATCACCCTCCGATGGTTGGCCTTCTTGACGGTGCTGGTCACCTTCTGAGCCAGAATCGCCGCCCCGCTCTGCGCCGCAGCGGCGAAGACGTCGTCGATCCAGATCTTGCTGATCAGGGGCCGGGCCGCATCATGGATGGCGACGAACTCGGCCTCCGGCTTGACCCTCGCGAGGGCCGCCATCACCGAGTCAGCCCGTTCGGTTCCCCCTTCGCAGAGTTCCACATTGAGCAAAGAGAGATAGGGCCGGAACTTCTCTTTGAACCAGTCGATGTCTTCGGGCGAGAGGACGACGATCGTTTGGACGACATCCTCCCGCTCGACGAAGTGATCGACCGCCCGCAGCCAGACCGGCCGTCCCTTGAGTTCCGTGAAGACCTTCTTGCGGGAGGGATCGATCGCGGAGTGCTTGCCGCTGGATTCACCAAAACGAGTGCTCTTTCCGGCGGCGGGCAGGATGACGGCGAACTGCGGCATGTTGGCGACTTTCCTTCTGGTCGATGGAACCACAGTGATTATAGAAGGAATTCATGGCGATATCAGCCCGCCGCCCGGCGAACCTCCTCGGGGAGATACCAGATGAAGGCATCAGTCCTTGACCTCACCCCGGCGAACTTGTGTGATAATGTATGGACGTCTCCGCCTCTGATCGACAAGGAACCACTGCATGACTCCGCCCGCCATTCTGCGTATCACTTGGGGAATCGCACTTCTGGCTCTCGTCGCCGTATCGCCTCTCGACGCGATGGCTGCCGACGAGGCCAAGACCACCAAGCTCACCATTCAGGGGATTGAACTCAACGTCCCCACATCGTGGGCTTCCCAACCACCTGCCAACAATATGCGGCTGGCCCAGTTCGTGGTGCCCGGGGCGACGCCCGAAGCCTCCGCCGAACTGGTGATCAGTTCGTTCGGTGGGACGGTCGACGCGAACCTCAATCGCTGGGTCGCCCAGTTCGCCGCGGAAGGCCGCGAAGTGAAGGTCACGCAAGGCAAGTCGCCGCAGGGCGAGTATTACGTGAGCGATGTTTTCGGCACGTTCAACCAGCCGATCGGCCCCCCCATCGCGGGCCGCACCAAGGCGGTTCCCGGAACGCGGGCGATCTCGGTGATGCTGATCGTGCCCGAGAAGGGGACGTTCTTCCTCAAACTGACCGGCCCGGACGCCACCGTGAAGGCCGCCGCCGAGGATCTCCGCAAATCCTTCGGCGGGAACGCCGCCAACGAAGTGGTTTACACCCCCAAGTAGTCCCACACGCTGGGAGAGGGTGAGTTCGAGCTGACTTGGCGATCTTGGATTCCCGGCGTTTTCCTCAACGCCGGGAATCTGCGTTTGGAAGTTGGGAGCGGACGTCGCGAATCGGCAAATGATCGCCAGCATGTTGGCAGTTCCCAACCATCAACTCCCCACCATTCACCATCAAATGCAAACAGCCGGCGTCCAAGGCGGACACCGGCTGTTTTTGATCCTAGCCGCTAAGCACTACGCACCAAACTTCTCCAGCCGCCCCGCATGGGCCATGGCCTGGAGCATCAGGTACTTGGCTTCAAAGGTTCCCAATCCGCCGCGGGCGCACTGCGATTCGCCGAACTTCGTCGAGCCGTCGAAGCGGCAGGTGTCGGCGGTCAGCAGGGTCGGCACCGGATGCCAGCTGTGCGACTTGAGCTTGCTGGGTGTGCTGTGGTCGCCCGTGACGATCACCACCGTGGGGTTGAGCTGCATGATCTTCGGAATGCAGCTGTCGAGTTCCTCCGTCCGCTTCACTTTGGCGGCGAAGTTGCCATCTTCACCGGTCGAGTCGGTGTACTTGAAGTGGATGAAGAAGAAGTCGTAGTCGTTCCATGCGGCCTTCAGGCGGGCCATCTGGTCGTCGAGGGTTTGACCGGCGTCGAGGACATCCATCGAAACGAGCCGGGCCAGGCCGCGATACATCGGGTAGACAGCGATCGCCGCGGGCTTCATCCCGTAGACTTCCTCGAACTTTGGAATGGCGGGAAGAGTGTCGATCCCGCGCAGGGTCAGGAAGTTGGCCGGGGCGTCGTTCTTGAGGATCTCCTTCGCCTGCCGGAGGAACTCGTTGCAGATCTCCGCCGTCTTCAATGAACAATCCGACTTGGCGACAGCTGTCAGCGGCGCGACGCCAGTCGCCTGGGGATCGGTGTCGTGGATCTGGCCACTCAAACCTTCGCCACGGAAGACGATGACCAGTCGGTATTCCTTGACGGGCTGGACGAACACTTCCACGCCCGGAATGGTGATCTTGTCGAGCTTCTCGCAGAGGGCAGCCCCGATCTCGCTGCCGATGCGGCCCGCACGCCGATCGGTGATGATCCCGGCACCGTCGATGGTGCAGAAGTTGCCGCGAATTGCGACGTCCTTCGGCCCGAGTTCAAAATCGATCCCCAAGGCTTCGAGGACACCGCGGCCGATCTGGTACTGGAGCGGATCGTAACCGAAGAGCCCCAGGTGGCCGGGACCACTGCCGGGGGCGATCCCTGGCAAGACGGGAATCGTCTGGCCCAGGCAACCGCGACCGGCGAGGGCGTCGAGATTCGGCGTGAGTGCCGATTCGAGTTCCGTCTTCCCGCCCGGGGATTGCGGCAGGCCACCCAGGCCGTCGCCCACCAGCATGACGATCTTTGAATCATTTTTCTTTTGAAGCTGCCGGGTGAGAACGTGGGGGTCGGTCATGATCGTTCGATATGTCTGGTGCAGAGGTTCGGGTTCCCGCGAAAGTTCCGCGACGGCGGTCATCTTCGGCAGAGAGGGAGGTCGCCGCAAGTCTCGGGCGGCAACTGGGTGCCAACCGGGGGGACAACGTGCCCGTGGTTGTCGGTTTCGCCACCCAGTCGTTAATCTGCGATGAAGTCATTCCACCGTGTTCGAGACCGTTCCGCCTTCGCCGAATACTCCCCTCCATGACGTCAAC
>PNLE01000190.1 GCA_013822855.1 Planctomyces sp. | reverse complement strand
GGCGATGTGGACCGCCTCGAAGGAGGAACCGTTCATCCGCGGTATTCCACTGAAGGAGAAGCAGTACAACCTGCACGTCCTCAAAACGGCGGGGAAGCCGATGACCCATGTCACCTTGCACACCCGCCCCGAGATCGTGCTGTTCGGTGCCGGTCAGGAGTTCGTCGCGCCGATGTATGTGACTGCGGGCAAAAACGTCATGGTGACGATCGCCCCCGGCAGCCGCACGGTTTCGGTGGCGAAGTTCTCCGTAGGAGCCAACGACGAGCGCAAGGAGACGTCGCTGCGGGTGGCCGACGTGATCGTCGCCGCCGCCGAGATGGGGGCCAGTTATCCCGATATTGTCCAGATGCTGGTTCAGGCGAACAAACAGCAGAATCTTCCCGGTGAACTGGGAATGGACGCATTGCCCCGCGCCGGCCGGTTCTATACCCGGCCCTCCACGGAAGGTGCTTTGCCGGATTCGAAGAAATCCCGTGTGGGCCGCGAGAACCTCTCGCCCAACATGTTCCCCGTCTCGCCCGAGAAAACCGTCGGCGAGGCGATCGACCCCTTGGCATTCAAGACCGAAGGGGATGACCTCCGGGCTGTGGGCAAGGCTGGGGATGGTGACAAGTCATCTGGCATCAAGGGCGAAGGAACTGAATCGATGGCTAGTGTGAAATCCGACGGCCCGGATGGCAAATCCAAGCCCAAGATGAAGGACAAGTCGGAGCCCAGCGAAGCGGCCCCGGCCCAGGACGAGCCGGGATCTTCCAAAACCAAATCGGGCAAAGCTCCCCTACCCTCCAAGAGGGATGCGAACGAAGATGAGGCTGCCGAAGACGACTCAAAGGATTCTCCCGACAAGTTCCAATCCCGCTGGTTTCCCGCCTTCAAGCGGACTCCCGTCAAGTAACGATGCACCCGGGGACTCGTTGTCCGCCGTGTGACATTCCCTTGGTTCAAGTGTTCCACCCATGCTCAAAGCGCTGGAATTATTCGGCTTCAAGAGCTTTGCGGATCGGACACGATTCGACTTCGCCTCTGGGATCACGTCGGTCGTCGGCCCCAATGGCAGCGGCAAGAGCAACGTCGTCGATGCCTTGAAGTGGATTCTGGGCGACCAGAGCGCCAAGAGCCTGCGCGGCAAGGAGATGACCGATGTCATCTTCAACGGCGCCGCCGGGCGCAAACCCAGCGCATACGCCGAAGCGACGCTGACGTTCGACAATTCCTCGGGTCTGCTCCCGATCGAGACTCCCGAAGTGACGGTCGGTCGTCGCATCTGGAGGAACGGCGACGCCGAGTATCTGATCAACCGCCAGAACGCTCGCCTTAAAGACGTCCGCGATCTCTTCATGGGAACGGGTGCCGGAGCTTCAGCCTATTCGATCATCGAACAAGGCCGCGTCGATCAAATTTTGCAGGGGAATCCTTCGAGCCGCCGGGCGGTGTTCGAGGAGGCGGCGGGGATCAGCCGCTTCCGTTCCCGCGAGCAGGAAGCCCTCCGCAAGCTCGAGCGGGTCGATCAGAACCTGTTGCGACTGACGGACATTGTCGACGAGGTCGAAGGTCGTTTGAATTCGACCCGCAGCCAGGCGGCCAAAGCGGTCAAGTACCGCGAGATCCATCAAGAACTCACCGAATGGTGGCTGGGTCTGGCCGCCGACGACACCCGCGTCCTCCAGGCCCAATTGCGGGACTGCTCCACAAAGTTAAACGAGCTCGATGTGCTGCTCGAATCGACTTCGGAGGAGCAGTCGCGTCTCGAAGCGATCGAAAAGCAAGCCGAGCAGCAGCTTTCTGCACTCGATGACGAGATCCGCGAGAACGGCGAACAGCTCAATCGACTCAAGCAGGAGGTGGCCGGTGATCAGGCCACCGTCCAGTTCCAATCCGCGCGAATGCGGGAGCTCGACAGCGAACTCGTGCGGCTGTTGAGGCAACGGTTCGTGCTCTCGCGGCGTTATGAAGAATCGCTCGTGGAGTCGCAGTCTTCGCAGTCGAAATTCGTCGAGATCCAGGAAGAACACGCGCGGCGATTGGAACAGTGGGAACAGCGGCAACAGCATCTCGACCAGTCGCGGTCCGAGCAGGAAGCCGAACTGGCCCAACTGCAGCTGCTCCAGCAGCGTGTGCGGGACATCGAACGCGTCGGCCAGCAGTTGGAAAGTCAAAGCGCCCAACTCGCGGCCCAGGCGGATAGCCAGCGGCTCACCCTGTTGATGACCGAGCAGCAGATCGAGGAACTGACGGAGAAGCTCGCCGCCGCTCAGAAGAAGGTGGCCGATGCGCAGGCCGTGCTCGCCGAGGCGGTGGCCGCGCAGGCCGGGGCCTTGGAACATTTGAAGTCGATCCAGTCGAAGCGACATTCGCTGCTGGGAACACAGGATTCGGCCCGCGAGCGGCTCGGTGCGCTGCGCGAGCAGCGGAGCGCCGCCATCGCCAGAAAGTCGGTGCTCGAGGATCTGGAATCGCGCGAGGAAGGACTAGGGATCGGGGTGCGCGAGATCCTGCATCGCGCCCGCACCACCCGGCAACCTCCTTGGGATTCGGTTGTCGGCAGCCTCTCTGATCTGCTGGATGTCGATCTCGACGATGCGGCGCTAGTCGAAGTGGCGTTGGGCTCCCGCGCGCATGTCATCGTGCTGCGCGAGTACCAACCCCTGCTCGATTATCTGAATCGGGGCGTGGCGCAGCTCTCTTCCCGCGTGCAGTTCCTTGCCATTCCCGAATCGGAGGGAACCGACTTCCGCCAGCCCGCATGGCAAGGGACCCGGCTCATCCACTTTCCGCTGGATCATCGGCAGTTGGTGTCACTCGACGGTCGCCCCGGTGTGGTGACGCGCGCCGATCGACTCATCCGCCAGGAAAAGGGCGTCCACGGCCTCGCTGCGGCTGTCCTGGGTGATACCTGGATCGTCCACGATCTGCCAGCCGCCGTGCGGTTGTCTGCCGGGGAAGGCCAGGGCTGCCGGTTCGTCACACTCCAAGGGGAAGTCCTCGAAGCCAATGGCGTGGTGGCGCTGGGAACTCTCCGCTCGGACACCGCCGTCATTCCCCGCAAGAGCGAACTGCGTCAATTGAGACTAGACATCGCTCGGCTGGAGCGCGATATCGAGCGTCAGGAAGCGGCTGTCTCGCAGATGTTCTCCGAGCTGACGGTCGCCGACGAGACGCTCGAAGAGGCAGCCACCCTCGCGGACACCGCCGCCGCGCGACTCGCCGATGCCCGTTCGCACGCCAGTCTCGCCGAGCAGGCACGACAGCGGCTTCAAAGCGATGTCGAGAAGGTGTTCGCCGCCAAGACCGAAATCCAATCCCAAATCGGGAAGTTTGAAACCACGCAGGAGACCGTCCGCGCGGAACAGGCGAAGCTGGCAGCGCAACACGAAGCCTGCCTTGCCGAGCAGGCCGATGTTGGTGCGCGGCTGGCCAAAAAGCAGACGGAATTCAAAAGCCTCGCCGACGAACTGTCGCGCGAGCAACTGGAGATTGCGACGCAAACGGAACGTCTCGCGGGCTGGGAACAGCAGCGCGAGCGATTGCTGGAGGAACTTCAGAGTCGTCAGGCGCAACGGGATGAAGCGGAGCGTCGGGTGCGCGAGGCCCTCGCCGCGCGATCCGAGTTGACGCTGCAAATGCTCAATGCCTCGGCCGTCATCGACGAGTGCATGATCGAAATCGAGGCCGCTGCTCTGGAGGCGGGCCGGCTCGCCTTCCGCAAACGGCAAATGCGTTCAGGCCGCAGCGAATCGATGCAGGCGGAACTCAAACTCCGTCAGCAGCGCCGCAAATTGGGAGACGACCGGCAGAACATCGCGATGCGCCAGCGGGACATCGAACATTCGCTCGCCTCCATGGCCGAAAGACTGCAAGAGGAGGGGTTGCCCGCTCCCGAGGAACTGGCATCCTCGACACACAGCGCGCTGGAGATCTATCGTCGACAAAGGCTATCCGCGCACGAGAAACCGGCGGCTTCCGATGAAGAGGCGGCCCAGTTCACCAGCCATGATTTGGCGCTTGAGGATCTGACGTTCGAGGCGATCCGCCCCGAAGTAGATGCCCACGTTCAGCGACTTCGCCGCAAGCTGAAGATGCTGGGGAGCGTGAACACAGAGAGTCTCAACGACCTCGAACAACTCGAACAGCGTTATCAGCAGCTCGCCGCCCAGTTGCAGGATCTGGTCGAAGCGAAGGCGACGCTCGAAGACATCATCCGCCGCATTAAGCAGGAGAGCCGCAAGCTCTTCGCCGAAACTTTCGCGACCGTCCGCACGAACTTCCAGGAACTCTTCCGCAAGGTCTTCGGCGGTGGCGAAGGGGACATCATCCTCGAAGATCCCAACCAGATCCTCGAATGCGGCATCGACATCAAGGCCCGTCCCCCCGGCAAAGAACTGCGCAGCATCTCGCTCCTTTCCGGCGGTGAACGCACGATGACCGCCATCGCACTAATCATGGCGATCTTCCGCACGAAGCCCAGCCCTTTCTGCATCCTCGATGAAGTGGACGCGGCGCTGGATGAAGCGAATGTCGAGCGTTTCACCGCCGTGATTGGCGAGTTCCGACAGAACACGCAATTCATCATGATCACCCACCACAAGCGGTCGATGGTTGTGGCGGATGTGCTGTATGGCGTGACGATGGAGGAATCGGGCGTGTCGAAGCGGATGTCGGTCCGGTTCGAGGACGTCTCCGACGACGGCAACTTCCGTCCTCCGCAAGCGACCGGCGCTGCTTGAAGCCGGCGAGCGAATCGCACGACTCCGAGGAATGTACGTCAGTTGAGAGACTTGAGGCGGAGGCGGCGGTATTCCATCTGACCGCGATCACCTTCCAGGCCAATCGGGCCGGTCTCAGGGACAGCCAAGGCGGCTTCCAGCACTTCTCCGTTGCAGGTGCAATGGGCTTTGCCATCCTGCACCACTACCACCAGATCATTCCACTCCTGAGGCTGGTAGTTCTTCAAATCCTTGTAGGGCCCGGCGAGCGGGTAATCGCGGCATTGAAGCTGGGGCTTACGGATGAAAACGCCGCTGTCGGCATTCGGTGTCGCACGGAACTGGAGGCGCAGCTCGAAGTCCTTTGGGAAGTCGGCGGTGGTCCACATCTGCTGCACCCGGCGACCTTCGATGGGAGTCGTCACCACAATGCGGCCATTGATCGCCTGATAGCGACCATCGTCCGAGGCGGTCTTGCCATCGAAGGAAACGATTCCCAAAGGATTGCCGGCAGCAGTCTCTCCTTCGGGAGTCTTCTTGCCGCGCCAGCCCCAACCGGTGAGGTCCTTGCCGTTGAAGAGGCTGACAAAGCCTTCTTCGGGCTGGAAAGAATCGGGTTCAGTCTCGACCAGGCCAGCTGTGGCGAAGAGTGGCCGAAGAGCCTTGGCCCACTTCTCGTAGCCCGCGTCGTTGGGATGAAGCAGATCCGGGAATTCGGCGGCCTTGGCGTCGCCGGTCTCATTGGCGAAGAGCGTCCAGGTATCGAGGACTGTCACCTGCGGGAAGTCTTTCGCCATCTTCGCCAACCCGGCGTTGATCGCCTTGATCTGGGCAGCGGGGCGTTTCTTGGTTTCCGAACTCGGGAAGACCAGCGAGAGGACGACTGGCATTTTTCTATTGGAGGCTTCGATCGCCTGCAGGATGAGCTGCACGTTGGCCACGATCACCTCCGGCGAGGCCCCTTCTTCCAAATCGTTGGTTCCCATAAGGAGCACCATGGCTTTGGGGCTCAGACGCAGGGCGTCGTCGTGCACGCGGAGGAGCATGCCGCGGGTTGTGTCGCCGCTGATGCCGCGATTGGCGGTCTTGAGTCCGGGGAAGAACTTTTGGAGGCGATCGCCCCAACCTTGCGTGATCGAATCGCCATAGAAGACGACAGAGCCAACATCGTTGTTGGCACTCTCGACCCACATTCCCCGCCGCTGCTTCCACAGATTGCGGAACCAGTCATACCGACGGATCGGGCCCGCACCGGGAAGCCCGTCATCCGTTTCCGGAATCGAAAGATGCTGGACGATCGCGAGCGGTTCGTTCGCTGCCGGGCAGGGCCTGGCAATGCAGAGGGTGGCGAATAAAACGAGAGCGGCGAAGGCGAAGGTGTTTCTCATGACGAGAATCCTTCCCGATCGCATCAGCGGATGCAAGCGTGTTTTGGAGCAATGGAGGATCGCTCGACCAAAGACGCCGATCTCACAGACACTGTCGGAGCAAGTGGCACCCATGTCTTCACGCGAATGACGCGCTATGAAAAGTGGTGTCGTGTCAGGAGAGGGCGGGAACTTCCAGTGTGACACGGTTGATGCGGAGACGGATCTCCTGTTCTTCAGGAGTCTCCTCGACTCCCGAGGCTGGAGCCTCTTCGGCACCATTCCACCCTTCCAATGTCACTATGAATTTTTCGGGCGTGTTTGAGACGGAGTAAGTGCCACGATCGATCTTCGACTGCAACAACTGGGCACTGGGCAACTCTTCGATCGCTGTAGGCCAATTCCCGGTCTTCTCCCGATGGTCGACCGCCTCCTTCAACAGGAGGATGAGTGATGAATAGGCGCCATGACGAACCTCCGCGGAGAGGGCCATAGGGAGTGTGACGACAAATTCAGAGAAGAAAAAATCGCATAGAAGCTGGTTTCGCCGAGCGGTTGAGGTGAAACACAACTTGCCGACAAACAACAGTTCTTCACTCCATGTTTGAAAGGGTGAAATGCCGTCAAGATACTTGGTTAATGACTCGCTCCGGTACGACGAGGCCGTTGCGGTGCAAAGTTGGGAGAGGTGGCGATATCGATCCTCCAGATCCTTTCGAAGTTCGTCAAAGTTGGCCCGCCAACGCATGATCTCGAAGACCACCCGTCGAGTGGGAATCCATGAATTCGACAGTTCCGAAAACAGCGATGGCTCCAAGAACGACTTTCGCGCGGTCGCCGCTATTTTGGGATCGGAGGCGAAGATCCTCTGGAGACAATCCAGTCCGCAAGCCTGCTCCGCGCCGACAACCGTATCCGCCATGCGATGAAATGGTTTGAGACCGGCAAGTGTGGAGAGAAATTCTTCGCGGTCATCCGAAGTGACCGACTTGTGGGTCATCCAGATCGCCGAAGAGTGGTAGGCGATCGAGTCGACGGCGTAGGCGATCAACAACTCAATCATTGAGTTGGCCTGACCCAAATGATGGCCCATCCGATGGATCGCCAGCAAATCGTTCCTGGCAATCGCGGCTTGGCCATTCGCCAGCGATCTCATGGCCCGCGCTCCCAGCAGTTTGGCTGACAACCGAGCCGCCGAAATCTCCGGAAAGCCGAAAGACAGAATAAATTCACTGGTCTCGGAGATGAGGGGCCGATAGCTGTCAGCTCGTGAAGCCGTGGCGACCAGGTGGTCAAGAGCTGGCTGAAGTTCATCCAGCCACGTCGCAAGTGCGATATGGTCGCCGCTCTTCCAGGGACTTGCCGTGAGGCGATCTAAAAGTTCCGCCTGCCCGTCATCCAGATGAGCCGGAATCCTGGAGGGGAGCAGTGGGTGCGAAGCAGTCTTCACACCCAGCACGTCAGCCTGCCGAAGAAGGATCAAATCGTCTGCATCTGGATGGGGCGAAAGCTGCTCCAAGAGGCCAGCATAGAAGTTGTCATCCGGGAGCGGATGAGGCGCACGCTTTTGATGCAGCCAATCGGAGTAGTTGATCATGCGGGATCACCAACCGCGTTACGGCTGGAGCGCAAAAAGAGGGGAAAGTCGAGTCGAAAAATCGACCGGGATTCCCCAGATACTATGCCGCAGCGCGGTCGTCGTCCCAGTCGGCGAGGCGGTTTTTCTTGGCGCGGTCGAGGCTGATCGTGTCGGCACCGAAGGGTGAGTAGGCCATCTGGTAGGCATCCTCGTCGGTGTCAGCGTAGTGCCCACGCAGGACTTCCACCGCATGGCAACCCCGGCTCTTGAAAAAGAGCTGGGCAGGAAGGTTGGTTTCACGGACTTCAAAGGTAATTTCCTGACGACGCTGCATCGCCAGCTTGCCGACGAGCTTGTCCATCAGACGGGTGCCGACACCCTGACGGCGGGCCCAGGGGGCCGTCGCGAAGTTCAGGATGTGAAGCTGATCCTTGAGAAGTTCATAGACCATGTAGCCCACGATCCGCTCGCTGTGCTCGGCGACCATGCCGATGCAATTGCGTTGACGCAGGCAGTTGAGGAAATCCTCCTCCGACCAGGCGTACTCAAAGCTCTTGTGCTCGATTTCCAGCACTTCAGGCATGTCGCGACGGATCATCCAGCGAATCTGAACGTCGCACAGCCAGCTTGTCGAATTGCCGCTCGTGGTTTTGCCGACTGTCACCGTGGCCTCCTTGCCAACTCAATCCAAGGTCGATGCGACCCTGTGGAAAAATCATCAGTCAGAAATCGTCGAGATGCGAAACCGAGAACTCTTCGCGACATCCGTGTCTTGGAAGACCGGGACAGTACCAAAGGAGTTTGTGCGCGAGAAGAGAAAATTCAGGAATTGAACATGAAACTTTTTCGACCTGTGCTTCAAGATGGGAGGAGATACAGGATGTTGTGTCCCGCTCCGTCGGGCAAGTCCATCACTCGTTCTTTTCCGAATCATGTTTGGCACTGTACTTTGGCCCTCTGCTTTGGCCCTCTGAGGACCTTGAACGGATCATCAGCTCGTCGACCATGAATCCGCCGGAACCCATGTCCGATGTTTGATGCGGGATCTTTTTCGGGTCGAGTCCCGTTCTTGCCGACTCGACTTCGGGTCACTCCGTCTATAATCCCTTTGGCAATGGGGTCTTCAGATGCCGCCATGGGGCGGAGCGTGGAGTGACGGAATGTCGGATCGACCAAAGACGCTGGGTGAATTGCGGACCTCGGGCTATCGGCCCCAGTCGGTCAAGGATGAGATGCGGAAGAACCTGATCCGCAAGTTGCGGGCGGGAGAAACACTCTTCGCGGGCATGGTGGGTTACGAGGAAACCGTCGTCCCCCAGATTGTGAACGCGATCCTCTCCAAGCACGACATGCTCTTCCTCGGCCTCCGAGGGCAAGGAAAGACGCGGATGCTCCGGTCGCTCACATCGCTCCTGGATGACGCGCTGCCGATCGTGGCCGGTTCGGAGATCCACGACGATCCCCTGGCCCCCCTGTCGAAATATGCCCGCGATCGGGTGGCGGCCCAAGGCGACAACTGTGCCATAGACTATGTGGGTGCGACCGACCGCTATTATGAAAAGCTGGCCACGCCCGATGTGACGATCGCCGACCTCATCGGCGAGATCGATCTCGTCAAGCATGCCTCCGGCAAAGAGCTTGCCAGCGAGGATGTGCTCCACTTCGGCCTGATCCCCCGAGCGCATCGCGGCATCTTCTGCATGAACGAAGTGCCCGACCTGAGCCCCAAGATCCAGGTGGGACTCTTCAACGTGCTCGAGGAACGCGACATCCAGATCCGTGGGTTTCCGATTCGCCTCAACCTGGATGTGTGCATCGTTTTCAGCGCAAACCCGGAGGATTACACGAATCGCGGCCGCATCGTCACACCCCTCAAGGACCGCATCGGCTCGGTGATCCGCACGCACTACCCCCTCACCCGCGAACTGGGGATCGAGATCACCGACCAGAACGCCTGGACCGACCGTGATCCGGAAGTCCGTGTGGTTGTTCCCAAGTTCCTGCAGGAGGTCGTCGAAGAGACGGCCCGCCTGGCGCGAACCAGCCCCCATGTGAACCAGGCGTCGGGCGTCAGCGTGCGAATGTCGATCGCCAACTACGAGAACGTCGTTTCCAACGCGGAGCGGCAGGCGATCCTGCGGGGGGACGCGGTGGCCGTCGCCCGCTGCAGCGACTTGACCTCGATGGTGAGCAGCTCACGCGGCAAACTGGAACTGGCGATGTCCGACGAGCCGGGCGAAGAGGATAAACTTCTGGGCCGGATCATCGACGAGGCGATCAAGAACGTCTTCGACCAGCAGTTCAATCCCAAACAGTTCCGATCGGTCGTGGAACATTTCGATCTTGGCGAACCGATGGAGCTGGGTGACGGCTTGGCTCCCGCCGAAACTTTGAAGCGCATCGAGCCGATTCGTGGCTTCATGGAACAGGTCGAACAGGCGGCAAAGAAGCTGCAGCCGGAGTTGCTGGAAGGCGTGACGAAGGTGCCTTTCCTCGCGAGCGTGGCCGAATTCCTCCTGGATGGCCTCTACTGCCACAACCGCCTCAATCGCCAGCCACGTGGCACGGGGATCCGCTACAGCAAGTGAGGCAGTCGTTCCTCAAGTCCGGTGCGCTCTGGTGACACTTGCCCCCCGAGAGAGTGTTTGAAGAAGAAACGAAACCTGTCCAAGTCTGCGGGCGGCTCACACAGCACATTCCCAGTGGAATGGCC
>PNLE01000189.1 GCA_013822855.1 Planctomyces sp. | reverse complement strand
CGGTTGCCGTAATCCCGCACACCCGCGACGACTCCCAGTGCGACTTGTCGCGGGTGGAGCACACCGGGGGGAAGCGTTTCATGGGGCGTATCGGGCGGGGCGAAGCAGAAGACGTTCGTGTTGCAGACCGGCTTGGCTCCCAGTCCCGTACCGAGGGGATCGCGGACGACACCGCCGATGCCGGTGTTGGCACCACCGTAGGGCTCGATGGCCGAGGGATGGTTGTGCGTCTCAACCTTAATGCAGACGTTCTCGCCATCTTCGAAGGTGACGATCCCGGCGTTGTCCTTGAAGACACTCACGCACCAGTCATCCGCGCCCCATTCCTTCCGCAATTGCTGCGTGGCGGCGAAGATCGTCTCCTTGAGCATGTTGCCGAATTGACGTGTGCCCTGCTCATCGGTGTAGCGGATGCGGCCCGCGAGCGTCTTGTGCGAACAGTGTTCGCTCCATGTCTGAGCGACGGTTTCCAGTTCGATATCGGTCGGTTCGCGGCACAGATCCTGGAAGTGCTTCTGGATGGTCTGCATCTCGGTGAGGCTGAGATAGAGCTGACCCTCCTTGCTGAGCTTCATCAGCTGTTGGTCGTTCAGTTCGCGGATCCGCACATGCTGCAGATCCAGCGTGTAAGTGCGACCAAAGCTGAGGGTTGTCATCGAGAGCGGGCCGTCGACGATCCGTTCGATGGCATCGTTCCCCAAGACGCGCTTCGACAGGACGGCGACGTCACTCGCGCGGGCCGACTCATCGAACCAGTACTTGCGGCAAGTGGCGACCTCCTCGACGGCCAGACCCGCCTGGGACAAGGCGCGCTTCGTGCTGAGTGCCGTGTTGTCGGTCACCCCCGGCTTGTAGAGGACGTTGAGCAGCCGACCTTTGGTCGCCGAGTCCTCCGGCGTGGCGCTCTCGGAGGGACGTCGGATGCGGGCGATCTCGACCACGCCATCGACCAGCAACAGCTGCATCGCCCGTTGGATGTCCGTTTCGGTGAGGGAACCCTCCAGCAGGAACGAACGGCCCGAGCGGATGCTTTGGATCGACTTCAAACCCAGCGTGCGGGCTTCGCCCACGACGCGATGCCCTTCGCGATCCGTCTCGTGTGGCCCAGGCAGAATCTCGACTTCCCAGAGCATTTCAAAACCTTTGATACAAACGGGCTGCTGTTCAGTTTCAGCCGGGAGTGATGTTCAATGTGAGCTTGAGGAAGACCGACCGAAGATCAGTCGGTTTCCAGTTGTTTGCGGATCTCTTCCGCTGTGTGGAGCAGTTCGAATAATCGTTTCGGATCGTGACTTTCGAGGGCCTCGATGTACGCCCCCAGTTGGGATTGCAGGGTCTTCAGACTGCGGACGACCGGCCCGCGATTGCTTTCCAAGATCGAAACCCAAAGGTCGGACGGCCCCATGGCCACCCGCGATGTGTCGCGAAAGCCGGTCCCCGCGAGCGGCTGCCAAGTCTCGGGCAACACCCCCGCCAACGCGGAAGCCGCCACATGCGGCAAGTGACTGGTGGTGGCGAGGGCTTCGTCGTGGTCCGCCGCCGTCATTTCGACGGTCTTCATGCCAAGGGCTTGCCAGAAACCGTTGACCTGAAGCACGGCCTCACGCCTAGCTCCGCCGGGACAAACGACACAGGTGCGGTGCTCGAACAAATCGGCAGTGGAATACTCGAAGCCTGCTTTGTCGCCACCGGCGATCGGATGCGAACCCACGAAAGGGAGTGTGCCGTTGTCGCCCGTCAGGTCGCGTAGACTCTCGGCCAGTTCCACCTTGGTGCTGCCGACATCCGTGATGACGCAGCGTGCGGGAAGATGGGGAATCGAGTCGCGGACAACCTGGGCGATGGCGTTGACCGGTGCCGCCACGACGAACAGCCCCGTCGATGGGGGAAGCGTCGAGAAATCGGTGCAGATCTCGTCGATCACACCCGCCTTCACTGCGGCTTGCAGGCGATCGGCCCGGCGACCGACGCCAATCACCTTACGGGCGACTTTTTTCGTCTTGGCCGCCAGCGCGACGGAGCCGCCCAGCAGTCCCACTCCGTAGACGGCCAGAGTCTCGATCAGAAAAGGCTTGTCGCGGAGTTCGGGCGGAAAATCGCTGCTCATGCGGGCAGTGTAGCGGAGTTCCGGCGGCTCCAAAAGCGACCACCCGGCGTCCGGTTGTTCCACGCTAGGTCGTCGCCAAAAGATCCGTCGCGGGAGAACCGGTCGACAACCGGATCGGACGACCGATTGGTGTGGAAATCTCCTTGTGGAAATCAATTCCCAACACATGCAACACGGTGGCCATGATCTGCGGGATTTCGATGGGATTTTCGGGTGGTTTCTTGCCTTCTGGATCCGTCGCGCCCAGCACCCGTCCCGAGGCCAGTCCTCCTCCCCCCAGCAGCAGGGAGAACCCGTTCGGCCAGTGATCGCGGCCATCGAGGGGATTGATCTGCGGAGTCCGTCCGAATTCGCCGCACACCAGCACCACGGTCGAATTCCACAAATCACGCGATTTGAGGTCGTTCACCAGCGAGGCCAAGGCGGGATCGAGGTACCCCGCCTGCGATTTGCACAACCCGAAGTTGTTGGCGTGGGTGTCGAAGCCGTTGAGGGTCACGTCGATCGCGCGCACACCGGTCTCCACCAACCGCCGGGCAACGAGGCAACCGCGACCGAAGCTGTTGTCGCCGTAGGCGGCTTGAAGTGCCGCCGGCTCTTCTTCCAACGAGAACGCTTTGAGCTGCTCCGAGGTCATCATTTTGAGGGCGGCGTCGATGGTCTTCTGATGCAGCGAACTGGCGATTTGATGTCGCCGGCCCTCGAGAAAACTCTCCGACAGCTTGCCCAACGATTCCAGCCGGCGAGCATGGCGGGGGGCTTCGACGGGAGCTTCCAGGTTTTGCAGGTTGCGGCCGGGATCGAAGACTCGAAACGCCGTGGCTTCTTCTCCGAGGTATCCCCCTTTCGTGGCGAAGGGCCCGTCACCGAGGCTCACATGGCCGGGGATTTCGAGGTTTCCACGGGGAAGTTCGTGATAGACGATGCTTCCCAGCGAGGGATGCACCACAGTCGGTTCGGGTCGGAAGCCGGTGCGAACCACATAGGTTCCCCGCTCGTGATCCCCCTCCTTGGAGACGACCGACCGGACCACGCAGAAATCCTTGAGGATGGCGGCTGTTTGTGGATACCACTCGCAGATCCGCGCCCCGGGAATCGAGGTCTCGATGGCCTGCGTGGGGCCGCCGATTTTCCCGCCGGGATGGGGATCCCAAGTTTCCAATTGACTGGGGCCACCCGAAAGCCAGACGGTGATCAGCGATTTGGGACGCTCCAGACCGCGGGCCATGGCTAGTCGTGGAGAGAGCTGAGTGGCTGAAAACGCGAGGACACCCGCCCCCATGAGCGCCAGAGCCCGCCTGCGCGAGTGTCGTTCGCCGGGATGTGGCTGCCCCTGGTGGATCATGATCGTCTTCCTCCGGCGTGATTAGTGATTCCAGGAAAACTCGGGTGAGTTGAACAGTGTCCAATAGAGATCTTCGGCGAGATTCCCCTTGGAAGTGGGGTTCTCCCGCCACGATTCCTCGATCAGCCGCAACTCTTCGGGCGTGGGTCGTCTCGTCAGGCAGGCGAGAAAGACACCTGTGATCAGTTCCTCATTGGTGTTCGAAAGCCCCGCCAATCGACCGGGAGCACTCAGCGGGGTGGCCTCGCTGAGTTGCCGGGAGAACTCGCCGTTCATTCGCAGCAAGGCCTGGGGGATCGTGCCCGTGAAGAGGGCCAGTTCATCCTCGCCCGTATCGCCGTATTCCTTGAGAAAATCCCGTTCGCGGAAGAGACGGAACAGCCTCACGAACACGTGCGAATTCTGATCGATCGTCTGGAGCGACCAGGCTTGCAACATGTTGCCGATGGTTTGCTCCGGGCGGAGCCTTGTGAGGGGGAACATGGCCCAGCTTTCGCTCGCCGCGTCGATCCCTTCCCCCGTCTCGGCACTGGGGTGTTTGGAGTCGCGGAGGAATGCCTCCGATTGTGTGATGACATGGATCAGTCGATGGAGGGAGCGACCATGATCGAGAAAATCGCGGGCGAGCACGTCGAGCGTGTCGGTTCCCGGCACTTCGGAGGGATCTGGGAGATCGTCCACGGGTTCCACCAGCGGCCTGCCGAACATCAGTCCCCACATCCGGTTGACGATTGCACGGTCAAAGCGGCGATTGTCGGTGTGGGTCACCCAACCCGCGAGTCTTTCGCGTTCGGTTCCCTGTTCGGCGACCCACTCCTTTCCAAAAGGGACGCCGAGCGCCACATTCCGCTTTCCTTCCGGCGACTTCGCATCATCGACGGAGTATTGGAAATCCCTCTGGTCTTCGAGACCCACCGCCGAGATCTGCACCGGAGCGAAGTACGCCGCCAACCCCTCGAAGTCCTGCTGCTTCCACTCGGCGAAGAAATGATCGTGGCATTGGGCGCAGTCCATCCGCTGTCCCAGAAAGGCCCGTGCGGTTCGGCCTGCGAGCTTGTTCTCGTCGACCTCTTCCCCCACCACCGCCGCGGTGATGAAGTTCCCGGCGGGACGCCCAGTCCACAGGCCTTTCTCGGCGATCATCTGCCGGACAATCTGATCGTAGGGACGGTCGGCGAGAAGTTCGGCGGCGAGCCATTGGGTGAAACGATCCCGGCGGAAGACGATGAACTGGCCGTCGTCGATTCCCACGAACACCTTCCCCAACCGCTGGGCGAGGTATTCCCCGGTGCGGGGATCGTTCAAGAGGCGGGTTGTCCACACGGAGAGCCGGTCGGGTGTGGCGAGGGTTTCGAAGGCACGCACTTCCTCCAGAGAGGGGGCCATGCCGATCATCGCCAGATGCAGCCGTCGCAAGATCTGCAGATCATCCGCCCGGCCCGCGAACTCGATGGGAGGTTTGTCGGCGGTGGCGGTTTCCTGGGTGGCTGGCAATGGCTGTGGCGAGATTTTCCAAGTTGCGTTGATGCCAGCAACACTCGCACTCACCGCTGCGGAATCAAAGCCCGGCTGCCGGTGGGTCGTGGTTCCGGAATCGAGATCGGTGCGGGCCGCAAAGAGGAACATCCAGACCACCAGCAGCGCCACGCCCGCGATTGGCAAGCCGGTCTGCCAAGCAGCGCGAGACTTGCCGGGCATGACGGCAGCGACCTCGCGATGGGAGGGATTGTCGGATGAAATGCTCATGGCTGCAGCTTAAAACGCTGGAACGGACTTTGCCGGGAGGGTGCTGTCGAACGGCATCTCTTGTTCACAGTGTACCATCGACATGCAGCGGGGGTTTCGACAATTGAAACCGTGAAGAGTGGCGGCAGGTAATTCATTGAATACTGCCGCCGCGATGGGATCGACTTCGAGAGCTGGCCATGACGACCGGAACCACGACAGGCCTCTCCCCGGCCCCCCTCTCTCCGGTCTCGGGCAGTCGGGAGCAGACGCCATTGGAGGAGGTGGCATACGAGGAGCAGGTTCGTTCGGTGGCCATCCCGTTGGACGCAGTCAGTTTGGCTCCCGTGACGGATGCGCAAATCGCCGGGGAATCTCCCACGGAAGTCGCTTCGGCTCTACCCGGCGTGGCTCTTATCATCGAAGATTTCTCCCCCCAGGAAAACCAGTTTGGTTTTCACGACTGGGAGAAATGCCCGGTCCCCTGGCGACGGCCGATCCGGTTTGTGATGTGGGTCACCCGCCTGCTCTTTGGATTGGCGAGCCTGGTGCTGCTGCTTGCCGTATTGGCGGCACTGCCGATCATCAATATTTTCGCGCTGGGATATCTGCTGGAAGCCGAAGGCCGAGTGGCGAGGACGGGCAAGCTCCGGTACGCACTCCCGCTGATGACGTTGGCGCCTCGGCTGGGGATGATCGTGCTGGGGCTCGCGCTGTGCCTGCTCCCTGTGATGATCGTGGCGGATGTCGCCGCCGATGCCCGGTTGATCGCTCCGGGAGAGGCGAAGGACCGCTTCTGGAGCACGGCCCTGTTTCTGCTGGCCAGCGGTTTGGCGATCCATGCCTTGGCGGCTCTGGCACGGGGCGGGCATCTCATCACGTTCTTCCGCCCAATCAAGAACATCTGGTGGTTGTCGCAACGATTCTTCACAGCGGCCTATTGGAACAATGCCGCCGTGGCGATCCGGGAGTTTTTCTCGGCGATGAAGCTGGGCTACCACTGGCGGCTGGGTCTGGTGGCCCTTTTGGGGACGGCGGTTTGGCTGCTGATCCCCACGCTGATGTTCGCCGCCCTGAACGATCGGCAGAAGCCGGGACAGGTCCTGCTCACGCTGGTGGGGGGCGTGCTGCTCTTGATCGTCCTCTCTTGGCTGCCGCTGCTTCAGGCCCGGCTGGCGACGGAGGGCCGCTGGAAGGCGATGTTCGAGTTGAAGGCGGTTCGCAGGCTCTATGCGCGCTCGCCGATGTGCTGGACGCTCGCGCTGGTGCTGGGCTACGCCCTCTCGCTCCCCTTATATCTCTTCAAGACGTTCGCGCCGCCGGGGGATTTGTTGTGGATGTTCTCGCTGATTTTCATTGCGACGATCTACCCCGCGAGAATCATCATCGGTTGGGTCTACGCCCGCTCGATGCGGTTGGAAAAGCCCGCCCACTTCCTGTGGCGTTGGCTTTGGTCGATGTTGCTTCTGGCTTCGCTCGGCGTCTATGTCTTCCTGCTCTTCTTCGCGCCGGCGATCGGCGTCAACGGCAGGCAGGTGCTCTTCGAGCATCCGCTGCTGATGCTTCCCGTCCCTTTGTAGAAGGCATGAGTCGGTCGAGTCTCGTGGGCTTCCCCGCGGTTACTCCACGCCACTTTCGGTTTCGTTTCCAGCAGGTGGAGATGTGGAAGCCCCCCGCTCGATCTCCAGCATGGCCAGCGAGAAGACGATTCCCAGCAGCACCGCCATCAGCGTGACGACCAGCACGCTCAGCAGGCCGATGATTCCCCAGACGAGCGGTTCCGCCTCGGCGAGCCAGAAGGCGATGCCTACGCAGGCGGTCACCTTGGTCAGCAGCAGCAGGATCACCCCCGCCATCACCAGCCCCGGCAGCCATCGTCTGAGCAAGGTGGTCAACAGGCTCGCCGTGGACAATGCCATGCCGGGGGACGTCTCTGGAGAGTTCTGCATGTGAGCGTCCTTCTGTGTGATGTCTTGCTGAGAACCCATTGGCGTTAGTGTGAACCGGGTACCGAAGCGACCTGCGGCAATTGGCCTCGACCTGTTCGCCCGCTGCGTGATAGCGTCCGTCACGGGTCAGGGTCAACGGGAGTCGGAGATGTCGGCGTATCTGCAAGTGATTTTTCTCGCCGTCCTGCAGGGGATCGCCGAGTTTCTGCCCATCAGTTCGTCGGGCCATCTGGTCCTCGCGAAGTTCGCCATCCAGAAGCTGGGGATCACCCCGGCATTCCCCTTGGAGGATATCACGCTGGATGTCGCTCTCCATGTGGGGACGCTCGGCTCGATCCTCGTGGTCTACCGAAACGATCTTTGGAAGATCCTGTTCCAGCCCAGACTGCTGGCCCTTTTGTTCGTGGCTTCGATTCCCGCGGGACTGGCGGGCGTGTTCCTGGGGGATCTGCGGACGGAGGTCTTCTCCAACCGCATGATGGTGGGGTTCTGCCTGCTGATGACGGCCACGCTGTTGATGGTGGCGCAGCAGGTCGAGCGCTGCCGGTTCGATCTGACCAACCTCCCCTTCCCGGTGGCGATGGTCATCGGCTTATTCCAGGGGTTCGCGGCTTTGCTCCCCGGCATCTCGCGGGCGGGGAGCACCATCTGCGGCGCTCTCATCGCGGGGGTGGACCGTCCTTCCGCCGCGAAGTTCTCGTTTCTGCTGGCCATCATCGCCATCGGAGGAGCGGGGATGATCAAGCTCAAGGAGGCTCTGTTCGAATCGACCGCGCCCGTTCGCTGGGATCTCCTGGCGACAGGCATCGGGGTGAGTTTCGTCGTGGGCGTCCTGTCCCTGGAACTCCTGCTCAAGTTGCTCAACGCCAACCGATTGGTCTACTTCGCGATCTACTGCGCGGCTGTCGGTCTCCTGGCGATCGTTTGGCAGATTGTTTCTCCCTAGCCTCCCCGACGCGGCCGGAGAGCACGCGATCTGATTCATTCCCGTTGTTGTGACTCCAAGCCTCAAGCCGTCTTCACCCATTGGCTGCGGCGCTGCCAAAGACTGGCGGCCAAAGCCACGATAGCCACTGTAAAGCCAATCCCGCTGCCGGTGAAAGCCAGCCACCAGACCAGTCCCAACAGGGCATAAGCCGCATGGGGATGTTGGATCAACCATTCACGCAGGCCGGTGGGATTGAGTCGGAGGAGAAAGTAGCCGCCGCCGATCACGAGGAAGAGGCTCCAAGCCGCCTTGAAGACGATGTTGTTGGAAACCCGGTATTGGAAGGTTTGCGTCTGAGGGGCATCGACCTTCGAGGCCACGACGAACTGAGCCTGAAGCGTCGGGCGGGAGGCTTGCGGGAGCTTGCTCTCTCCGGTCACGGGAATCGAGGGATTCTCCATTGATCCGCTGCCGGTCTCCTCTTCAGTCAAAAACTGCTTGAGGCCGTCTCTTTCCCGCGACATAGGGAACTGCGCGACCCGGGCCATCGCGGAGAATGAGACGGCTGAAGGGTGGATTGGAGGCAGTCCCTCGAGCATCGTTTCGGCCAGGTCGGTGCCATCGAGCGGAACGAGGCCCGCACCCCGTGAGATTGTTTCCGTGGGTCGAGCGATCAGGATGACCGACTGCCCTCCCGGCACGGGGCTCTCGAACGCAGGGAGTGTCATCTCGCGCAGGGAGGGAAACATGGTGACGGGTTCTCGTCGGCGCCAAGTCAGGATCACGTGGCTTGGCTTGAGTGGTTCCAGTTCCAGCGTGAGCAGGCCTCCCTCGCTTTGTGGTGGAGGCTTGAGCTTGCCGTTGACCAGAAGTGTGTCGAGCGTCAGTTCGGCCGCGATTCGCAGCTGATGGCGGCCCTCTTCACGCACATCGAAATGGAAGAGGGAGACGCCACGGATTCCGGCGGTCTCGTCGAGCCAGAGGAGATGCCGACCATCGATTTTGAGCGGATTGCGGGAGCTCGCGCCGAGCATCAATCCGGGAATCTCCACACCGGTGTCGCGCACCGCCCAGCCTTCCATGCCCGTTTCGCTGACGAGCCATTGGCCCATCCACTCCGGGGGACCGGAAGTGGCACCATCCAGTTTGGAGTTGGTCACAATCAAATCGGCGTCGATCGGCAACACCGTCAATTGATGGTTCTGGTAGCTCACCCGGTCGATCGTCGGGAGAGGCAGCGGCCAGACGGTTCCCATCGGGATGGGCAGTTCCGCCTCGCAGAGCAGGATGACGGGACGAGAACTGGCGGCTGCTCGACGACCTTGCTGTTTTGTTTCCGGCGGGTTCTCCGCTTCGCCCGCCGTGGGCGACTTCGTGATCTCAAATCGTCCCGATGACGGTTCCAGCTCACGGACAATTCCCCAACTCGACGTGAGCCTTGTCGTCGGGCGTCCCCGCAGGTTTTGGGGAAGCTCCAGTTCATACTTCGATTCGGCCAGGGCGTTGGAGGCGGGTTCGAGCCGAATCCAGGTCCTCAAACCGACTGTTCCGGGATCATGGCAATCCACCACGGTGAACGTGGTGGCGGGAGTTGAGGTCAACAAAGGGGTGATGGTGATCGCCGCCGATTGCTCCGGAAGCCAGCGATAGGCCCCCACCCATTCGTTCGCCATATCGCGCTCGTTTCTCCATGCGGCAAGTCCCGGTTCGTTTCCTGATAGCCGTTCCAGACCGCCATCGACGCCGACAGTCAGACGGGGAACGCTGGTCAACAGAAGTGTGCCCGGTGTGGGGGGGAGACCATCGAATTCAAACCGGGGGATAGGCACCGATCGTTGATTCCGGATGGGGAGCGAGCCTTTGACGCGGACGATTTGGGTTCCCGTGAGCGAACTGGAGAGGAGTAAAGTGAGACCGCGCCCGTTGTCGCGCCGCCGATCATCGGAGACGCGGACAAGCCGTTCCGCACCGCCCTGTTCGACGGAGACACTGTCGAGTTGCAACCGGCGGTCGATCTGCAGACGGTGCGAATAGACCGGCAAATCGCTGGATTCGATGGTGGTGGTGTATTCGACATCCAAACGGTTGCTGGAAACCCGGCAGAGCAGGTTCCAATCCAGTTGCCGCAACTTCTGGTTCACGGGAGTCAGGGCGATGTCGAAGCCGACGGGTCGCCGGCTGCGGACCACCACTTTGGAGGGAGTTGGAGATGTCACTTGAAGGCCTCCAGGATTCCCGTCCAGCGCTGGAGCTGCGGTGATTCCCACAGGCGTGGCTGTGACTTGGTATTCGGTGCCGGATTCGATGGCCAACTGGACGTCGCACTCCTTCGACGGTTCGGTGGAGGCGGCAGTCCAGCGGGAAGCGGAAACGTTCGCGAGATTCG
>PNLE01000188.1 GCA_013822855.1 Planctomyces sp. | reverse complement strand
CGCACGCCTACTTCCAAAAGTAGGTTGGCCCAGAGAGCGGTATCGGCCGTCTGGATCGTCAGGACGTGATCGCGCGAGATGACCGCCTCATAGAAATCCCACTTCGAGATCGAGGTGAGCGGCACCGACAGCCCGGCGGCGGCGATGGTCGCCACATAATCTTTCCACACGGGTGGCTCGCCGGCTTTCGCGTAGGGGTCGTCGGCGGGGATCCCCATCGTGTGGATGTGGTTGATCGGCACGGTCGAGAGGATCGCCGCCAGGACCTGGTTGACCGTCACCACCCCCGGCGAGAGGTTCAGCGAAACCAGCGTGGCATGCGGGCCCATCGTGGTGGAGGCGGGATAATTGCCGTCGGCGATGACGATCTTGGCGTGATGCCCGGCACGGGCCAGGACACCCAGAATCTCCGGGTGGATGAGCGTGGTCTTCAGCATGGATCGCGACTCTTGGGAGAAATCGGTGGTGTACGGCGACTATAAACTGCTTTGCATCATGCCACGAACTTCCCGACAAATCGAGATTGCGATTCTCTCACCAAGGAGACCACACGGAACTCAACTTTTTCACACCCCCGGCGGAGCCCCCTTAAGGCCCGCTGCCTTGGCGAGGCGTTTCAGTTCACGGGTCAGGAGTTGATCGAGGGCCTGGGCAAAGCGTTGTTTGTCTTTGCCCGCGTAGGGGGCCGGGCCGCCGGAGATGAGGCCCGATTGCCGCAGTTGATCGTTGAGATCGCGGGCCGCCCGTCGTTCGCCCACCGTGTCTTCCGTGCAGAAATAGCCGTGGAAATCGATGACGAAGAGGCCCTTGGCAATGACGTCCGACATAAGCGGCACATCGCTCGTGATGGCGAGGTCACCCGGACTGGAATGCTCGACGATGTACCGGTCCGCGACATCCGGCCCGCCGGGGACGACGACCAGCTTGAGCAGCGGATTGCCGCCGGGAATCCACATGCTGCAATTGGCCACAATGGTCGTCGCCAATTGCAGCCGCTGAGAGGTCTTGTAGACCAGTTCCTTCGCTTCACGGGGACACGCATCCCCATCGATCCAGATCTTCATGCCATGTCCCGACCAGTCTGCCGCGAGGGAAAACTGTTCCCTCGTCAGTAATCAGTCTGACATGCTCGCTGTCGGCAGTCGACCCTCTCAAGCATGACTGCGACCCCGGGCCTGATCCTCAACACCACTGCGGCTCAGCGTTATTCAATTGAAACCTCTTGATCCGAAGCCATGACAATTCGGGTGGTCCAAAGATGGCACTGCACGTCTGGGGCCGTAGGAGCGAGAAGCTCCGACAAATGACTTCACCGAAGTGGGCCGCTCGTGTGTTGGCAGCTGATATGATCAATAATCAAGAACTTGCCTAAACCGTTATGTCCACCAGAGACAAAACGACTTCATATGTTCGCTGGCATCCCTACTTAGGCTTCTTTTGATCGGCGTTCTTTTGCAAGGCACGTCCGGCCAAAGCTCCCGTCGGAGTTCCCTTGTAGACAGCCATAGTGCCATTAACCAACACGTATTGCATTCCTTCAGCGTATTGATAGGGTTCCTCGAAGGTTGCCTTGTCGATGAACGATTGCGGATCGAAGACGACGATATCCGCCGCATAGCCGGTTTTCAGATAGCCGCGATCTGAAAAGCCTAGAATGTCGGCTGGCAGGCCCGTGGCACTGCGGATGGCGTGTTCGAGGCTGATCACCTTCTCGCGAATCGCGTAGTGCCCGATCTTGCGGGGGAAGGTGCCGTAGCCGCGGGGGTGGGGACGGTCGGCTGTGGGGAGGCCCGCCGAGGCATCCGAGGCCGTTGCCACCCAAGAATAGGCCATCGCCGTGCGGACATCGTCTTCACTCATGGCGAACTTGACGATCCGGGCACCGCCGGCGCGGGTGATCTTCTCGACCGCTTCGGTGGCGGTGATTTTGTCCATCAAGCCGATTTCATACAGGTTCTTGCCGACGTATTGCGGGTAGCGACTGCAGCTCGAAATCACCACCTGTCGGCCATCGTCCGAGATCTTGATCTCGCGGGCCACTTCCTTGCGGATCTTTGGTCCGGTTTCGGGGTCGTTGAGACGAGTGATCAGTTCCTTCCTGCCTCCAGATCGCGCCCAATTGGGGAAAATCGTGGGTTCGAGACTGGTGCTGAAAGCGGTGTAAGGATATTGATCGGCCGTGATTTTGAGTCCCTTGCGCTGGGCCGTCTCGATGAGGGCGATCGCTTGGCCAATGCTTCCCCAATTGGGGGTATCCGCCGCCTTGATGTGCGAGATATGTGTGGGGCAGCCCGCCTTCTCGCCGATCTCGATCGCCTCCAGCACGGAGGGGAGGAGCGTAGAGGCTTCGCCACGGATATGGCTGGCATAGAAACCGCCACCGGCTGCGATCTCGCTGGCGATTTCGATCAACTCTTCGGTGCTGGAATAGCTGCCGGGAAGGTAAATGAGGCCGGTGGACATACCCCAGGCGCCGTCATCCATCGCCTTCTTCGCGAGGGCCCGCATTTTGGCCAGTTCTTCGGGCGTCGGTTTGCGGTTTTCTGTGCCAACGACCTGGGAACGCAGCGAGCCTTGCGGCAACAGATGGGCCACATTTGTCCCGGCACCTGGTGCGTTGATCTTTTTGTAGTAGTCGGCCACATCGACCGGGCCGCTGCCACAGTTGCCGGTAACCGAAGTCGTGCAGCCCTGCATGATGTAATTGGTGCAGGCACGGCTGTTCACAGAGGTAACGCTGGGATCGCTATGCGTATGGAGGTCGATGAATCCCGGTGCGATGACCAGGCCTTTGGCGTCGATCACCCACGTCGCGTCGGGGCCGTCGCCTTGGCCGAGAGAGGTGATCTTCCCCTTGTCGATCGACACATGACCAATAACCGGAGGAGCACCGCTGCCATCGTGGATGGTGGCATTGCGGAAGACGAGGGCATCTTTCGCGAAGAGATCGCTCCCGTGCAAAAGCGAACAGATCAACAAGGCGAGGGCGGTGTGCCGCATGGAGACTCTTTCACCACAAAATAGATGGCTGTGATTCAGAATTAGAAGCGATGGACGCGATAGGGGTGGGGGTCGATGTGGGGCGTGGAGCCGGCCAGCATTTCGGCTACCAGCTTTCCGGTGGCCGTCGCCATCGACAAGCCGAGCATGCTATGTCCGGCGGCGAGCCAGGCGTTGTCCATGCGGGGCAGTTTTCCGACGATGGGGACGCCATCGCAGCTCATGGGCCGCCAGCCGTACCAGCGTTCGACGATAGGTTCCGTCTGGGGATCGCGGAGATAGAACTTGGCCCCTTCGGTGAGCAGGCTCAAGCGATCGGGGCGGAGCGTGTTGTCATAACCCGCGAACTCCATCGTGGAGCCGATGCGATATTCGTTCCTGGTGGGGGTGATGGCGACGCGGTGGTCTTCGAAGATCATCGAATGACTGGGGCAGATCGCGGGCCGGGGCATGGTGATCGAATAGCCTTTGCCGGGCTCGATGGGAATTGCCACACCCAACTTCTTTTGCAACTGCCGCGACCAGGCCCCCGTGGCGAAGACGACATGATCGACAGGGACGTCGCCGCGGCTGGTGAGGAGGCGGGTGATCTTCTTCGATTGCACCTCCAGATCGAGGAATTGGCAATGCTCGCGAATCTCCACCCCTTGCTGCTGGAGCAGCTTCCGCCACGACTTCATAAGCATGTCGGGGCGGATGTGGGCGTCGCAATCGTAGTACCAGGCACCGGCCACCACGGGTTTGAGGGCCGGTTCGCGCTTTAATAACTCTTCGCGATCCAGGCGATCGGCCGAGACTCCGAATCGCTCAGTCAGCAGGCGGTTGGTCTTCTCGAAGTGTTCGAAGTGCCGCTCGTTGTGGTGAACGAACATCAGCCCCTTCATTTCCCAGTCGCAATCCCCCAGCTTGCCGATCTCCATCAATTCCTGATAGAGCCGCCGGGAGGAGGCCAGCATCGCATGACGGGCTTGCCCTGCATTGAGCATATCCTTCAAGTTGCAGCGCATCGCAAACCTGAGAAACCACATCCACATTTGAGGGTCGAGGCGGGGACGAATCTTGAACGGGGAATTCTTTTGGAAGAGAGTCCAGAGCGAGGAACTGATCGCACCGGGGCGGCAGAGCGGAAGGACGTGGCTGGGGGAGACGTAGCCGCAATTGCCATGCGAGCAACCCCGGCCGAATTCCCCCTGATCGATCAGCACCACCTGGCAACCCGCCTCCGCGAGATAGTGGGCGCAGGCGGCTCCGACGACGCCAGCACCCACAACATAGACAGGTGTGGTGGCTTTGACAGGCGGGCGATTGATTGTCGTCTGCTGACTGGACGCGGGGGCTTCGATCGTGGCTGACATGATCGTGCTAAACCTTGTAGGAGAATCTGGAAGAGTTGAAAGCGAGTATTCTGGTTTGAGGAGTCGTCGTGTCGAAATTAGTTGCTATGGCGTTTTCTTGGCAGGGTTCAGTTCGATACTAATGTCGTTTAGTCCGGATTGAACGGTTTTGACCAGCGTCGTCTGGTTGATGTCGGAGATCTCCTCGGGAATTTTCTTGCGGCGAGTACTGTCCCCCTCGGTTTCCATCACTCCGATGGCCACCTTGTAGTTACCAGGGAGGAAATCCTGTTTGCCGCGTCCCCGGAAGATGCGGAAGCGGCCTTGTTCGTCCGTCATGCCGAAGCCTTCGAAGTTGTCGTCGGTCGACTTGAAGGTGACGGCCATGCCACCGGCGGGTTCGCCATCGATCGTGACGGAACCTTCGATGGTTCCCACTGGCTGGGAACAACCGCTGGCGAGCAGCAGGAAGAGCCACAGCGGCAATCCTTGGGGCAGGAGTCGATAGGTGTTGAGGCGGGGTTGATGGAATCGCATCGTGGCGTCTTCCTGAGAGATACTTGGCCAGGTGGTAGAGAAAGTCATCATTCGAGGAAAACGCATCGGAGCGGATTAGAACTCGGCGTTGACCAGGCCGTCGTCCCGCCAGACGAGGTAGCGATAGGTGGTGGTGTGTTCGATGTTTTCGTTCACAAACCGGACGCCGCCGTCGCCCATCAGGACGTGGACGCCCCCCGTGTGGTAACTGCTCACTCCGCGGGCGTTGTAGGCGCTGGTCGTATCGTTCAGTGCCTGGACGTAGTCGTAGTTGATGCGATAAACGGCGTGGGTCAGCGTCCGATAGGGACGAATGGCGTTGTTGCGGCTGGCGATCCCGGCCCAGACGGCGGCACCGAAGTTCGTCGTGAAGCCGCTGGTGGAGGGGCCGACGGGCGACGCATCGCGTTCGCTCACGAAGAAGGTGTTCGAGAGTCCATCAGAGATTTTGGCGAACGTGAGATAGGAATTGCCGAAGAAGGTGCCGTGGGCGTCGTAGTTGTTGGTGAGCGTTTCGGTGGTTTGCCCCGAGCCGCCATAAGCGACGTAGTTGGAGGTGCCCGGATAGAAGAAATTCGTCGCGCCGAACGTGAATTCATGGACTTGCGGGGCGATATCCGACGGGCAGCGGAAGACGGAGATCGGTGTTTGCAAGAGTTGCTGGTCCTGGGCGGTGAACGTCGCCGTATAGCGGGCACTCAAGGGGATGGTGCCGGGATTCAGGGCGTTGAACAGCGGTGCCTGGTCGAGGTAGGGGAGGATGGAGACGGCCCAGCCGTAGATCGGGATGAGGCTGTTGGCGTCGTAGCCGTAACCGGCGGGGAGCCTCTGGTAGACATCGTGATAATTATGGAGTGCGAGGCCGATTTGTTTGAGATTGTTCCGGCATTGGCTGCGGCGGGCCGCTTCACGGGCCTGCTGAACGGCGGGGAGGAGCAGGGCGATCAAGACGGCGATGATCGCGATGACCACCAGCAGTTCGATCAACGTGAAGCCCCGGCGAAAATTTGTGGGGAGTACGGCTGTGGAAGAGGCTGCAGGAAGAGAATAGGGCACGACGCTGACCTCCCGGCAAAAGGGATTTCGGGCTCGCCGAAGGGCGAACCGAAACGCGATGGGGGCCGTCAACCTGGAGCGCCGGCTGAACGGCAGGTCGTGATCGTTCATGAGCAGGGAACGAAGAGCACCACCCGAACAAGTGCACATTCTTCCCTCGCGAGGGAGAGCATTCAATGGGATCTTGCGCAGAACAGTTGGGTGTTTGCGCGGAAGATTGGGCGCGACCTGCGGGAGCTTCAACGCTGTGGGCGGAGATCGGAGGGTTTGATGCCCAGGTATTTGCGGAAGGCATGCGAGAGTTCGACGCTGCTGGAGAAGCCGCATTTGGTGGCGATCGACGAGATCGGCAGTTCGCTGTCGACGAGAAGGTTGCGGGCCTGTTCCAGCCGGGTGCGGCGGATCTCCTCGGAAGGAGTGCGGCCGAGAATCGCCTGGAACTTCTGCTCCAGCGTGCGCCTGGAGATGGGGTAGAGCTTGAGAATATCGGGGACGCGGATCCCTTCGCAGGCGTGCGAGCGGATGAAGCGGAGGACGTCGCCGATCTCCTGGTCGGCGACGGCGAGGATCTCGGTGGAGTGTCGGGCGATGACGCGTAGCGGCGGGATCAGCTTGGGATGCTTGGGGGCGGGGCGGCCGTTCATCATGCGGTGGAGCAAAGCACAGGCCTCATGTCCGATGCGGGCACAATCGAGCTCGACGCTGGAGATGGGCGGCGAGGCGATGCTGCAAAGCAGATCGTCAGTGTCACCCGCCAGGATCGCGACTTCGTCTGGAATGTGAATCCCTTCCCACTGGCAGATCTCCGCCAGTTGACGGGCTGGGACGGGATCGGGGGCGAAGACCGCCAGCGGGCTGGGTTGGGACCTGATCCAGTGGGCGACTAGCTGGGGATCCGCGTACCACCCCAATTCGTTCCGCTCGAGCTTGTCGAAGCCGCAGCAGTAGAAGCCGGCCTTCCTGGCGACCTGCTGGAAGAGTTGGGAACGCTGATCGGGGTAGCGGTTCACATGTGGGGCGAAGCAGGCGAAGTGGGTGAAGTTCTTCGAGCGGAAGTGTTCAAAGGCCATCGCAATGCGGACACGGTCGTCGGTAACGACGCGGCCCACCCACGTCTCCTGCCGCATGAGAACATCGACATCGACCACGGGAATCGCGGCGGCTTGCAGGCTGCGGGCCATGGGGACATCGCGGAGCATGGCGACCGCTCCATCGCCTTGCCAGCGGTGGGGGAGCCGGAGGCGGCCGTCTTCGTCGCGGGGTGAGATGACGAGTGCCCAGCGGGACTTCTGGGCATACCGCGCGACTGCCTCGACAACATTCCGCCCCCAGCTATCGCCGGTTTCGATCAGGACGGCGACAGATCGGGTGTAGTTTGGCATGGCCGCCAATTAAGCATCGGTGGGTGCGGGACACAAGGGGAAGTCGTCAACACGAGTTCGATATGACCCGCTGAATGGCCGCCAGATCGCGTCCATTGGGCATGACGAATAAGCAATTTCCACGACTTGCGGAGGCCCACAATTCCCCGATTTGACGCTTCTCCTTGGAGTCATCGTTGCTCCAACGGTCGTCTCCCTTGTATTCAACGACAAGGCGACGACCGTCTTTCAACATAGCCACGAAGTCGGGATAGAACCTGTCCGTGGGCGTTTGCAGCCAGAAAGCGGAATGGGGTTTACGCTCCAGGTTACGAACCCACCACTCAACTTCCGGCAACTGGTCGATGAAGGCGGCGCAGTCGAATTCTTCGCCATCCGGTTTCAGTTCGCCGACAACCGGGAAGAAGTGCTTTTGGAAGGTGTATGAACCTTCGTAATACCAGTTGGGAGCGTAGTTTCCTTCCTGGAAGTGGAAGCAGAAAAGTGGCGTATCGTTGACGATCACGTCCGCCGATTCAAACAGCAGCTTCTGAAATGCTTTCGCCCGTTGACTGCGACGATGTCCGTCGATCTTTGCCGAGAGCGCCTCACGTAAGCGATACTTCTGTTGGGCGAGCTGTTCGGTTGTCAAGTTGCGAATTTCGTGCAATCGCTCCAAGGCCCGGAGGATGAACAAGCGCGATTCGCTGGGTGAAATGTCGGGATGCGGAATCTGGCGATCCAACCAGTTCGCCAGACCGGGCAAATCCCACCCCGGCTCGATCCCGACCAAGCGGAGCTGTTGCCGCAAGTGCCGGGTGAACTGAATGTCGACCCGCCCCTCTTTCGTCAGATCGAGGTGACCGACCTGCCCCGCCAGGATCTCCATCGGCAGGTCGGTAGTGGTCAACTCGTGGTCGCAATCCGTCAACTTCCAAGGTTGTTCGAGATACTGGTCCTCAAATAGTTCCCGTTGTCCGCCGGGTTGAAGAATCGTCAGAAGTGGCACGGAAAAGGATCTTCCAACCACCGAAGTGAATGTCGCCTTGCCACCGGCCGCCACAAAGATTTTCTGGGCGACTTCCTTGCCAGCAGTCGTGGTGAAGGCACCCTCCAACGCCTTGGCTTCGTCGCTGCTGATGGCACCGATGACCGTGAGGGTTCCGTTGGTTCGGTGATAGACCACCCGCTGGCGCAGATCGTCCGGCAACTTGTCGAGGTTGGGGACTTCGGGCACGGTTTGCACCACTTCACCAAATAATCCCGCGTTCCCGCCGGAAAACAGGGTGGGTTGAGAGGCGGTGTTCTGGACAACCAATTGATCGGATTCGACCCGCTCAAAACCGTTCTCGACGAGCGCGTCCTTGAGGGAGGCGGCGGCGTCCATGAAACGCGCCGAGGCGGAGAACGCATAGGCTGAATTCAGCTCCACTTGGGTCTTTCGACGGGCATGCGGCAACCGCAGGATTCGGCCGAGAAGCTGTTCGACCGACTTCGCCGCTCCGATGTCGGCCACCGAACAGAGGACATATGCGAACGAGCAATCCCAGCCTTCCTTCAGAGCCGATACAGTGATGATGAACCGGACCGGGCACGTTCGGTCGAACAGGTTCACATCTTCCAGTTCCCGAGTTCCGCCGGTCGCCACCGCGATGCGCTCCTCGGGAATTTTGCAATCATCCAGGAGATGCTGCTTAAGCCGCTCGACGGTGATCGTCTCCTTTGTTTTATGCTTTGGCTGGGCTTGCAGCAAAACGATGGGGCGGATGTATTCGCCGGTCGCCAGCTCTTCTTTCGTTGCCGCCGCTTCGAGTTGTTCCCGCGTCGCCAAGGCTTCGGAGACGACTTCGCGCCAATCGGGACGGGTCTCCAAGCGGATGGGCAGCTTGACCATCTCCTCGATTTTGAGTTCCGCAGCGGAAACGTGGCACAAAACGTTGCTGGCGAATTTGCCCTTCTCGGGATCGTGCGTGGTTTCCGGGGTCGCTGTGAATTCAATCACGCAACTGGGGTTGAAGCGCGCGAGGGTATTGAACGACAGCGAAGTCCGGGCATTGTGTGCCTCGTCCATGACGATCACCGGTCGATGCAGTCGCAAAACGTTGGCCAAGGAATAGGGCGTCGTACCATCGGTGTTTTTCTCCAGCACGTCGGAAAGTTGGCCCGAGACTTCCGAGAAGTGGGCCATCAGCGCCCCGGCGGTTTCGTAGATCTTGCGGCCTTCGGTCTCTTCGACACGCAGAGCCGCCAATGTGGAGACAATGACGACGGTCTCCCCTTTCAAGGTTCCCGGTTGCACCGACAGTGCTTCGGAGAGGTCCAGTATCGAAACCGGGGAAGCGAAGCGGCTCGCCAGGGCTTGGCGATAGGGATGGGCACGGCTCTTGAGTGCGGCGAGGGTTTGTTCGCGAATCGTATTGGTCGGCACCAGCCAGAGGCAGACGGTCGTTTCCGCCTGGAGATACTCACGGGCGGCGATCCCGACAGCATGGGCCGCCATCAACGTTTTCCCGCCGCCGGTGGGGATGCGGAGGCAGACATAGGGGAGATCCGGAAAGTGCTTCACGGTCTTGTAGGGGCGTTCGGTCTGTTCGATGAACGCCCGCTTCGCGCCGTGCTCCCCACAGCGATGGAAGAACAATTGCAAATCGTCGAGGCTGCGCTGTTGATAGTTCTTGAGTTCCAGCATGCGAGTTCCAATCGAGAAGGCAGTTCTCAAGGGAGAGTTGGTTGGGCCGCGAAGGGCCGGGAAGGGGATTCACGGTGACTCATGGTTCGCACAGCGGACCCTACGAAGTCGCTCAGCGCACTTTGATCTCGTAGGGGACTTGCTTGAATGCCACCCTTTCCCGCTGCAAACGGGCAGCGCCGAGGCGGCAACTCTCGCCATAGATGATGCGGGGGCCGTCATGCGGCGGCAGTGCGTCAAGCAAGGAAGCGGTGAGGACGTTGCCCCCTTCGAGCCGTTTGTCCCCGAGGACGCCGTTGAAGAGGAGGTAGTAGGCGATGCCGTGGCAGATGCCGATAAGGGGCGTCTTGCCGGTCGCCCTCTTGGGGATGGGTTCACCGGTTTCGGTGAAGAAGAGATGGGCAGCGAGATCAGCGAAGGTGACGTGGGAGCGAATCTGCCCCACTTCGTCGAAGAGCGGTTCGGCGAGCGTGCAGAACCGGAAGCCGTCTTTAAGCGACGAGGAGGCGGGATCGGCTGGCGG
>PNLE01000187.1 GCA_013822855.1 Planctomyces sp. | reverse complement strand
AAGGTGTCGAGACAGGGCCGCAGCAGGAGGAAACGGTGGGGGAGACCTCGCCGGGGAATCCGCGGAGGGCCATGATCGCTGCTGGGCGTCGCGCGACCCCCGACCGCTCTTTAAGAGTGGCCGGGGGTTCGTTTTTTTGGCGGTTGGGAGTTGGGAGTTGGGCGGGGAGCAGACGATGGGAATGGATCATCGGATTGTGGTCGAATCAGGGGGGGCTCGCCCTCACCCCGGCCCTCTCCCAGAAGACTGGGCGAGGGGGGAAGAAGGGGCGGAAGTGGGGGGCGAAAGGTCCTCTTCCTGAATTTGTGGGGGGGCTGCTATTCTTGCCGGTTCGATAGGCTGCCTTTTTGTGTCGACATGACACGCTGTTTTTTCGGCTCGCTGTTTTTTGACTCGACAGGATGGCTCAGGGAACGAGCTGGTGGAGCGATTTGCTGCAAGGATCGGGGAATTCGTCTGTTTGGCGAAGTCCGGTGATCGCAGTGCGGGGCTCCACTCCTTCCAGACAGGATGCTGGCAACACATGGAAACTCGATCTGGCATCTCCAGCTCATTTCGTGGAAATGACGGCAAGCGTTGGCTGATCGGTGGTCTGCTGGCCATGTCGCTACTCATCCTGGGTTGTGGCGCCTCTGAAAGCGTGGATTCTTCGGATCTCGAACTCGATTTCGGGGATACGTCCGAAGTCGCCCGCGATATGGGGATGGCGTTGAACTCCGACGAGGGGAGCATTCCCACACCCCCCGCCGCCCTGCCGCTGCCCACGGAACAACTGGATTTGCGAGTCAAGGTCGGCGACCGCTTTCCACTGCTGAAAACGGTCGAGCAGCGGGTCTCGCAAGGTACGCCGTCGCAGGTCGTCGGCACCAGTCGACTGGAGCTGCAGTTGGCTCTGCAAGTCGATGAAATCCAGGGCGATCGCACCCGTTTCTCGGTGCAGTACCACCGCGTGCAGTTTCAGCAGACGCTGGGCGGGAAATCCATCAGCTACAACTCGGCGGAAACCAGCGGCTCGATTCCTCCGGAAGCTGTTGCCTATGCGGGTCTGCCCGGCAATGGTTTCGGGTTCTGGCTCGGCCCCGACCGACGGGTGCTCGAAGTCCTCGGATTCGATGATTTCGTCCGCCGGTGCGTGGCCCATGTCCCCGACGAACGCAAGGCGCAAGTGATCGGCCAGCTGGCGGTGCTGCCACATGACGAAGGGGTGGCCAACTTCATCGACAATTCGATCGGCTTGCTGCCCGCCAGCGGAGCCCAGGGAGTGCATGTCGGCTCAACGTGGGTCTTGCCACCCAAGCGAACCGACGGCCCGATCCCCCTGACGCTCGAAACACGCTGCCTGGTGAAGGATCTCGGGCCGCGCGAAGTCGTCATCGATGTCGTGGGGGCCTATGCCCCCTCTTCGGCCCAATACGGCCCGCAAGGGATCAAGGTTTCCGTTCGAGGGGGTCGACAGGCGGGTGACTGCCATGTCGATCGCGCGACGGGCCTGCCCACCAGTTCCCGCCTGACCAGCGTGCTCGACATGCTGGTGCAGACGGCGGACGGACGGGAGTTGCAGCAGGTCAAGGAGACGATCACCAGCATCCAATCGTTCCCGGATCAATCGACGCTGGGAGGGAGCGGATCCATGAGCATGAACAGCATCCTGCAGACGGGCCACTCGAATACCGCCGCTGCGCCCCTTGCCGGCGGCAATGCCAACTCGGCACTGCCGACGAATACTTCGAGCTGGCCTCGTGATCGGTAGGTTCGTGGACGATGCGGTAGCCTCTGTTGGGGTGTCGCCCGACACTTGATATTTGGCGAAAGTGAACCCGTATGGTTCGACCACCGTATAAATATTAAGAATGAAGCAAGACATGGCCGCGCAAAGCTGCGGGCCATGCCACCCACCCCGATATCTTGGAAGGGGAGATCCCTAGCGTTCGGTGGAGCCTCGTTTTTCCGATTCGCCGCGTGGGGGGCGACCGCCGGGGCCGCCCGAACCGCCGCCGGGAGGACCACCGAAGCCGCCACGACCTCCGCCTGATTCGCGTTCCGATTTGGCGATGCCGTGGATGCTGTGGTCGTCTTCGGGGGTCTTCCCCAGCACCATGTCGAAACGGGCGGCGAGTTCGCCGATCGGCGAGTCGGGAATCTTCGCGAAGTCGGCCAGGAGGAGGTTCTTCTCCGCTTCCGACTTCGCACTGCGGAAGACGCCATCCCGCTCGTTCTGCGGGTGCCCCTTGATGAGAAGCTGGGTCGTCAGCACCCGCTTGCCACCCAGGCTGACGCCGAAGTGGATGTGGGGCGTACGGCCGGGGTAGGGGACGGGCTTGATCGTGCGGAAGTAGTAGCTGCCATCGCTCGCGGTCAGGAAGCGGCCGTAGCCCTGAAAGTTCTGGTCGTACTTGGCGTGCTGGCTGTCGCCGGAATGGAGGTAGGCTCCGTTGCCGTCGACCTGCCAGATCTCGATGAAGGCATTGCGGATTGGTTCGCCGGAGGCGCTGAGCAGCTTGCCGGAGAGATGCGTGATCTCGCCGATCGCGGGGGTGAGGGAGTTGTTGACTACCAGCAGATCGTTGTCGGTGTCGAGCGGAAGCTTGTCGGGATAGAACGGCCCTTCGGTGAGTGCGGGGGTCCGCATGAGTTCTTCCGCAAGGACGCCCGTCACCTGCATGGCCGCCGCCGCAAACCCTGCCGCCCGCAAAAACGATCGCCGATTGACCACGTGACCCATGATGCCTCCTCTTGCCAACACGAAATGAAAAGCCAGCTCGCCCCATTGAACCCCATTCCCGCCGGATCGCATCTGAATTCAGTAGAAATTCAGTCGATCCCGGCGGAAACAATCACTCCCCAGCCCACGGGCTGGTCGGCAGTTCGACGCTGCGGGTCAAGGCATCGATTCTTTGAAGTTCCTCACCTGTGAAGCTGAGGTTTTTCACGCAAGCAACGTTTTCGATGATCTGCCTTGGAGAGCTGGCACCGATCAGGGCGGTGGTCACCCGTTCGTCGCGGAGGACCCAGGAGAGGGACATCTGGGCGAGGGTTTGGCCGCGGGTGGAGGCGATTTTCGCTAGCTGATGGACGGCTTCGATCACTTCCGGCCGGAGGTCGCCTTCCCGCAGGAGCGAGCCCTGCACCGTGGCTCGTGAACCTGCGGGGATGCCTTGGAGATACTTGTCGGTGAGCAGGCCTTGGTAGAGCGGGCAGAAGGCGATGACGCCCAGGCCATGCTCGCCGGTGACGTTCAAGAGCCGCTTTTCGATCCAGCGGTTGAGGAGCGAATAGTTCGGCTGGTGGATCACCAGTGGCTGGAAGTTTCTCGCAGTGCAAGTCTGGATCGCCGCCACGGTCTGATCCGACGTGTAGCTGCTGATGCCCGTATAGAGGGCCTTCCCTTGCCGGACGGCGGTCTCCAGCGCGCCCATCGTCTCTTCGAGGGGCGTCTGGCTGTCGAAGCGGTGGCTGTAGAAGATGTCGACGTAGTCCATGCCCAGCCGCTTCAGCGACTGGTCGAGACTGGCCAGGAGATACTTCCGCGAGCCGAATTCGCCGTAGGGGCCGGGCCACATGAGGTAGCCCGCCTTCGACGAGACGATGATCTCGTCGCGCGGCAGATCGCGCAAAAGCTTGCCGACGTTGACCTCGGCCGAGCCCGGTGGCGGGCCGTAGTTGTTCGCCAGATCGAAGTGGGTGATCCCGGCGTCGAAGGACGTGTGGATCATCGCCCGCTGGTTTTCCGTCGGCTGGTCACCACCGAAATTGTGCCAGCAGCCCAGCGTAAGGGCCGGAAGCTTGAGACCCCAGCGACCACATTTGCGGTAGGGCATGCGTCCGTCGTAGCGATTGATGTCGGTCATGGGGGGGCCTGAGAGTTGTTGGTTGGGAGTTGGGAGTTGGGAGTTGTTCTGCTCCCTCGCCCATTCCGATGGGAGAGGGTGGGGGTGAGGGCGAGTCCCTACTTGTTCCACACTCTATCTGAAAACGCTTCAATCCAGTCGCTTGGCCTGCCAGGGAACATTGATTGGCTCGCCGCGTCGATCGGGAAGACCCTCACCCGGCCTTACGGCCACCCTCTCCCGGGGTACCGGGCGAGGGTTTAATCACGGCGTCGCAGGGGGGACCAACGGGTCCGGCCGATAGCCCAGCGTGGCCTGTTCGAAGCGGGAGCGGGTGCCGGCGTCGCGCTGCATTCGTTCGGTCGCCAGTTCCAACCCGCGCTCCATCTCTTGCCTCTGGCCGAAGCGGGCGTCGCCCCATGTCAGCAGCATCACCACCAGACTCTTCGGCTGATCAATCGCTTTCGAGAGGGTGAACAAGTCCTCGGCCACCTGCTCCGCACTTGTCACGCGGATCATCGTCGGGGGCTGACCACGTCCCGTATCCACCGAGACGACACCCGTGCTGTCCAGATGGAGTTGCCAGAGATCGATCCGCTTCCGCATTTCGTCATGGGTGAGGAGATGCCGCACGAGGCCATCGCGCAGACGCTGCTCTTCACGCGGCGTCATGCGCGACTTGTCGGGAATTGCGTTGGAAGGGCCGAGTTCGACCGGCACCAGCTTCGCCATCTCGTCGGGGTTCAGCCGGAAGATCTCCGTCATGATCCCCATCAGCCGCTGCGTTTGTTGGCGGGAGAGGGAGACCTCGGTGGAGCGTTGCCAGAGCTCTCGCTCGAATGATTGCTTCTGCGCCGCCAGGCTCTCGACGAGTTCCTGCTCCTGGACACGCATCTCCAGATACTGCGCGAACATCACGATGAGCAACAGATCAAGCAAGGAGGTGAGCTGGAAGACCAGCCGGCGGGGAGTCATCGCGCGACTCCCGCAGAGCCTGGAGCCTTGGCGGAGGAGGCTTGCGCCGCGTCGGCGGGTGAGATGGCCAACTCCCGCCTTGCGAGGGCCACGGTCTCGCGGGCCGCTTCGCGGTTCTCGGTCAAGCGGCGGAATTTGGTTTCGAGAAAGCTGTTGATGAACATCAGGACGATGGCCGCGCTCAGCCCCGCGAAGGTGGCCCAGATCGAGTTGCCGAAGAACTGCACGATGGCCTGGATCGTCTGTCGGCCATCGCCGCTGGTCGTCTGCTGGAGGGCGCAGCCGATAGCGATGATCGTGCCCAGCACCCCCGCCATGGGATAGGCCTCGATCATGTTGCGGGCGACGTTGTAGAGCGTCTCGAAGCCTTGCGACTGGAGGTATTTGCGGTGCTCGTCGAGCGTCACCAGCCGGTCGAGCAGCAGGCGGCGTTCGCCGGTGCGGGCGGGGTTCTCCAGCACATCGCGGATGTCCGCAAGGAAAGCGTCGATCTGATCGGAGAGGCTCGAATAGGGTTCGAGCACGCTGCGATGATTCAGACCGCGTGTGAAGCGTTCGAACTCCGCCGAGATCCGCCGCAGGTCGCGGTTCGACCAGACGCTCAAGTAGAGGAAGACGAAGACATGCACGACGGCGGCTCCGCAGATGAAGGGAGTCGACAGCCGGGAGATTTCTTCAAGAAGTTCCGTCGAAAACATGCCGCCGCCTTCGCCACCCGGTGCCCGCCGATCCACACGCCATCACAACCATCGGAATGCCGTCCAACGCTGTCTCGAAGTCTAAGCTCGCGACCTCTGTGATTCGAGAGTGATGGCGAAGTTGTTGAATGCGGCTCTTCTTTGCGGCGGCTTCCTGCGTCGCCGTTTCGCCACAGATTTGGCCCAGCCGCGTGGCGGGCTCACCTGATGTTGCACAGAGGCCACGGAGAGGTTCGCGAAACACCCCCCGGATGTCACGACCCGACGCCCTTGCCCACGTGTCGGAAATTTCCTCATCCCACAAATTTGACTCATCGTGAATGTGACATAGCTTTCCGGTGAAGCCCTCACTGCCGTCGGCGATAGACCAGCGGCAACTTGTGGGCGAAGTGGATGCGACATCCAGCGACCGCTCACAGATTGCCGTCTGGGTTGCTGGAGATTGCGAGCCTGCATGTGGAATCGAAGGCTCAGGTGCTGTGACTCGGGTGGGTTCGGCGGGTGTTCGACTACATGTCGGTCAATGTCATTCTTTGCAGAGGGTGTGTGGAAATGCAGATCATCAACAGCGTCAAGAAGTTCATTGTTTCGGAAGATGGTCCAACTGCCGTGGAATACGCGGTCATGCTGGCCCTGATCGTCATCGTCTGCCTCACCGCAGTCCAGGCCATCGGCACCAACGCCGCTGCCAAGTTCCAGAACGTCGCCGATACGCTCGCGACATAGTCGCCCGCTCGATCCGGTTCATCGAAGGCCGCCGCGAGACCATGTGTCTCGCGGCGGTTTCGGTGCGTTCTCTCTTCTTTCATTCCCCGTCTCACCACGTTTTTTGACAGGTTGCCGCATGTTTCCATTCTGGCTCGAGTTTACCGCTGCTGGTGCCACCGAGATCATCACCGCCACATTGGCTGGTTTGATGGTCGCTGTCACCGTGCTGCTGGGCCGCTGAGCAATCTTCGTTTCGGGGAACTATTCCTGGGGATTCACTTCCGGGGCGAATGCTTCCCGCCGGATTGCTGACATCGACACGATCTGCCGGAACGACTTCACGCGAGTCGTCCCGGCAGATCGTGTTTCATGGCGTCGCGACCCGCTGAAGCTCGTTGGTGATGTCTCTCTGCCGAAGGGCACGGGCCTGGTTTCGTGAGATTTTTCTCTCCAAATCGCGCCGACATGTCTCGCAAACGTGACCTAAGTTGCCTGTAAGTCTGGCGACGATGGCGCGCCGACAACCCTCCTCGATTCCGCCGCCAATCCTCTATGGCTGCAGGATCGCCCCTCAAGCGAAAGGTCTGGGCAAAATGGACTGGCAGCAATTTCTCATGCAGCATTGGGATGTGAAGTTTGTTTCCCTCGTACTCGTCCTCGCCGCATGGATCGACGGTAAGGAATTGCGGGTGCCGAACTGGATCACCTTCCCGATGGTGCTCAGCGGTCTGATCTACGGCGCCGTGATGGGCGGCTGGGCCGGTCTGGGCGATTCCTTCGTCGGCATGCTCGTGGGCCTGGCCTGTCTGCTTCCCCTCTACGCGGTGGGTGGCATGGGTGCCGGCGACGTCAAGCTGATGGCCGGCATGGGTGCCTGGCTGGGTGCGGCGATCACCTGGCAAGCCTTCATCGTCTCCGTGGTCGTCGGGGCGGTCATGGCTGTGATCATGGCCTGGTATCGCGGCGACCTGCACAAACACATCGGTCAGGCCCTCCTGATCTGGACGGAATGGACGACCATCCGCGATCCCCGCAAGCTGTCGGAGATCGCCGCCGAACGCAAGCCCCGCATGCTGCTCCTGCCCTACGGCATCCCGATTTGCATCGGCTCGATCGCCTACTTCATGTACGCCGGTCTCATCTAAGCCCAATCTCTTCAAAGACACACAAAAACCAGCAGGCCCTGCCGACACCGGCAGGGCCTGCTCGCATTCAGGAACTTGAGAAAATCCGGTTTCCTCCCTGCTGAAACCTCAGAATTCTTCCGAGAGGCATGGCCCGTCATCACGCAAACTCCGCCAGCGCATCAGCCACGGAAACTTCGGATCAACCGTTCTCACGCCTCCAGTCGTCAAAGAGTGAAGAGTCCACCATGGCGCGGCCGATGTTGACTGACAGCGTCCATTCCGCCCTCCGGCGGGGGGCGGTTCGTATCGAGTGCGGAATCTTTCAACCACCGGCTGAAACGTGACCTATGTTGGATCGTGGTCTCGTGTCAGCGAACGTCTTCCCGGATTGAGATTCCACTCGGAGTGGTGCCATGAAAATGAAACCAATGATCCTCATGCTGGTGGCCGTGGCCTGCGGGCTGATCGCCATGGTGGGGGTCCAACAGACTTTGGGAAGCCGCGGCGAAGGCGCGGGGCCCAAGATCAAGGTGCTGGTCGCCCGCAAGGAAGTCCAGGCGGGAACTCCGCTCGACGAGACCTGCGTGGGCTTCAAACTCGTCTCGAAGAGCGAAGCTCCCGAAGACGTGATCAGCACCAAAGAGGAATACGAAAAGCGGGCCCCTCGCGTGAAGCTCTACGAAGGTCAGTACGTCCACAAGAAGCAGCTTGGTGAAAAGGGCGAGTACGGCGCGTCGATGGAAATCCCCAACGGGATGCGCGTTGTCACCGTCCCCGTGACTGCCACCATGACCCACAGCGGCCTGCTTTCGCCCGGCGACCGTGTGGATGTCCAGGTGACGTATTCCTACACCCGACCCAAGATCGGCAAGTCGTTCAAAACGCGAACCGTCCTCCAATACATCGAAGTCTGGGCGACCGACGCCGTCCGCATGGGAACGGAAGCCGCCAAGGAGGATTCGTCGCAGTCGAAAAACGTTTCGCTGCTCGTCTATCCCGGACAGGGTGCACTGTTGCAGCTGGCCCAAGAGAAAGGGACTCTCCACCTGTTGCTTCGCGGCCGCAACGACAAGGCGCCTGCGGAACAGACGGGCGACCTGGACGAAGCCGCACTCGATCGCAAATTGGCGGAACTGTTCGACGAACCCGACGACGCGCCGCAAGCCGCCGCCACATCGCCACAAGAGGTCGCCAGCGCCTTGCCCGATTCCCCATCACCGACACCAGCTCCTCCACAACCATCGTTCTCGGAATTCCTGAACACGCTGGAGACACCGGTCGCTCCGGAACCTCCCGCGCCACCCAAGCCCACATGGAAAGTCGAAATCTTCAACGGCGACAAGAAGCAGGTCGCCGAGTTCGAACTTCCCGATGATCCCAACGCATCACCTGCTCCCTCCAATACCAATGCCAAGCCCTCCGGTGGCTGGCTCGGCATGCTGGGACTGGGAAAACCAAAAACTCAAAACGCCAATTCCACAAATTTGAAGGCGGCCCCCTCCTCACGGATGACCGGCAGCCAACCGAACCCGGCCCAATCGCCCTCCGCCAATCAAGCGGGAGATTCGGTCAAACGCTAGTTGGGGAGTCACAGGAGCTAAATCGCAGGGATGACACGACGGACATCCGGCGAGTTGTCGAGTGCTAAAGATCAAGCAGAGACAAGACGGAAAAAGATCAGACAGGTGGCAGGTCGCTCCCGTCGGGCCAGACGTGGAAACGACTTGCCGGTGGTTGGCCGGATGAATGTTCGGAGGTGTGGAGAATGTCTCCATCCATCGGATCGGCCAGCCATGCGGGATACGGATCATTCAGATCGTTCGATGGATTGAACGAGAGGTGCAGGGATGCCGGTTAGAATTTTCACTCGCCGCTTGCGGGCGATGCTGGTCGTGGGACTGTGCGTCAGTCAGACCGTCATGCTCCCTTCCGGAATGCCGCTGGCGACCGGCGTGGCTTGGGCCCAGCCCGCGCACGCCCCCGTGGCGGGCGACATCGTACAGGTCACCACCTCCCGCTCGAAGCTCGAGATCGCGGAGCGGTTCGCCAAGGTGCTGCAGTTTCCTCGCAAGATCCTGCGGGTGGACGGCTTTGATCCCGCAGTTCTCAGCGTGACGGCGCTGGCCCACGATCAATTGCGCGTCCAGGGGATCACCGAGGGGATCACCACCCTTGTGATCACCGACGAGAACAACGTCATCAGCACCATCGACGTCATGGTCGCGGGCGATGCCAGGTTGCTCCAGGCCGTGCTGCGCCGCGAGTATCCTAACACGTCGGTCACCGTGACAAAACTCAAGGACAACGTCCTCCTCCGTGGCTGGGTGGTCGAACCCCAGCAGATCACCGAGATCGTCGACATCGCCAAGCTCTATTATCCCAACGTCCTCAACCAGATGAAGATGGGCGGGCCGCAGCAGGTTCAGCTCCGCTGCAAAGTGATGGAAGTCCAGCGATCGAAGATGAGGGCCCTCGGCTTCAACTTCTCCTATCTGGGCCGGAACGTCGCCTTCTCCAGCACGCCGGGGACGATCTCTCCCCTCGACACCCTTTCGCTCCCCATCGGCGGGCCGCCGGGTGTCGGCCTGGCCCAGTCGGGCCTGCGCAACGCGACAATGTCCCTCGGGATCGTCGGCGACGACTTCGCTTTCGGCGGCTTGCTCGAGGCCTTGCGTGAAGAAGGTCTGTTGAAGATCCAGGCTGAGCCCACGATCGTCACCCGCAGTGGCGAACCCGCCAAGATCGTCAGCGGTGGCGAGTTCCCCATTCCGGTTCCCCAGGGTCTAGGAACGATCGCCATCGAATGGCGCGAGTTCGGCGTCCGGCTGGAATCGGTTCCCATGATCCTCTCTCCCAATCGATTGAAGCAAACCATCATCGCGGAAGTCAGCGAGCGCGATCTCGCCAACGCCGTGACGCTGAACAGCACGACCGTCCCCGGCTTGACGAAACGAACTGTGGAAACACAAGTCGAGATGAACTTCGGGCAGACACTCGCCATCGGTGGTCTCATCTCCTCCCGCAAGACGGCCCAGACCTCAAAGATCCCCTTCCTGGGCGAACTTCCCTGGGTAGGCGCCGCTTTCCGCCGGGTGAACTACGACGAAGCGGAGACCGAACTGCTCGTCCTGATCACCCCGGAATTCGTCGCTGGCATGGATCCATCGCAGGTTCCCGACAACCTTCC
>PNLE01000186.1 GCA_013822855.1 Planctomyces sp. | reverse complement strand
ATCTGTCACAAGCCATGGCTCTTCGAGCGCGGTGAATACATCGAAGGCCTATCAGCCGTGTGCTGAATTGAAAGCAGCATCTGCGCGGCGGCTGGCATGCCGACCCAATCTCAGAGTCGCCACTTCGAGCGAACTTCTTGCAATTTGCCTCCAAAACCGCATGATAAAGCATCACATCGATGTTCGTTGATTTGCGGAGTGACCGATGATTCGCTGCCTGACGCTTCTCTTTCTCGCTGGTCTCGTGATGGGAAACGCCTCGCTATCTGCCGCGGAGCAAACTCTGCTGGTGGAAGCGGAGAGCTTCGATGACCTGGGCGGCTGGTCTCTGGATACCCAGTTCATCAATGAGATGGGATCGCCGTACCTGCTGGCGCACGGGATTGGCCGCCCCGTGGCGGACGCCTCCACGAAGATCAAAATCAAGGAAGCGGGCAAGTATCGGGTCTTCGTGCGAACCAAGGATTGGGTGGCCCGCTGGAAGGCTCCGGGCACTCCCGGCAAGTTTCAACTCCTGATCGACGGCCAGCCTTTGGCGGCCAATTTCGGAACGGAATCGGCCAATTGGTTCTGGCAATCCGGCGGTGAGATCGAACTCACCCCAGGAGAGCATCAGCTGGCCCTGCATGATCTGACGGGTTTCGATGGTCGTTGCGATGCGATTGTTCTTACAACTTCTCCGACTCCGCCACCAGTTGCTGCCCTCGAATTGGCAAAGTATCGCCGACAGCATCTTGGTCTGGCGGAGACTCCCACGATCAAGAAGGGCTACGACCTGGTCGTTGTTGGTGGCGGCTACTCGGGAATCGGTGCCGCGCTTTCGGCCGCACGTATGGGTTGCAAGGTCGCCCTCATTCAGGATCGTGGCGTCCTCGGTGGCAATGGGTCGAGCGAGGTTCGCGTCTGGTCGATGGGACTGATTCGCCGCGGCAAGTACCCGCGCATTGGGGAGATCGTTGAAGAGTTCTGCGACCATGCCAAGAAATCCCCCGGCACGGCTCAGGAATTCGAGGACGACAAAAAGGAGAAGGTCGTACTGGCGGAAGAGAAGATCGACCTCTTTCTCAACACCTTCGCCGATGGTGTGAAGCAATCGACCAAAAGCCGGATCGATGCCGTGACGGGTTTCAACGTCAAGACCGGCGAGCAATTTGAATTCCAGGGGAAGCTCTTCGTCGATGCGACCGGCCACGGGACGATCGGTGCGTTGGCGGATGCCGCCTGGGAAATGACCGACAAGGGCCGCATGGGCATGAGCAACATGTGGACCTGGGCGGAAGAATCCACGGCGACGAAGTTCCCGGAAACACCTTGGGCTTTGCCCTTGGCGATGAAGGACTTTCCCTACCCGGTGGATCATCATGGTCAATGGTTCTGGGAAAGTGGCTACGACAAGGATCCGCTTAATGATGCGGAAGCGATCCGCGACTGGAACCTCCGTGCGGTCTTCGGGGCCTTCAACGCCATGAAGAACGGGGACGGGGCCGAGAAGCACAAGTCGGCCGTGCTCACCTGGGTGGCATTCATTGGTGGCCCGCGCGAATCCCGGCGGCTGCTCGGGGATGTCGTCCTCACGCAGGAGGATGTCGTCAACAAGCGGGAGTTTCCAGATGGCTGCGTCCCCAGCACGTGGAGCATCGATCTCCATTATCCGAAGAAGCAGTTCGCCCAGAAATTCGAGGAGAATCCGTTCATCTCGATCGCTGTGCACGATCAACGCATCGACCGCGCCTATGGCTATCCCGTTCCCTATCGTTGCTTCTACTCCAAGAACATCAACAACCTGTTCATGGCTGGCCGCAACATCAGCGTCACCCACGAAGCCTTGGGGACGACCCGCGTGATGAAGACATGCGGCATGATGGGCGAGGTCGTCGGCAAGGCGGCCTATCTTTGCACGCTGCACGATTGCCAGCCGCGTGACGTCTACGAGAGCTATTGGAAAGAGATGGATGTCCTCCTCAATCTTCCGGGCAAGGCGAGGCGGGAATCGATTTCCGGCGATGTGGTCATTCCCGCCGATGCGATGTCTCTTCCCGGGCCGCCGGGGCTGGATCCTGCCAAGCTGGATGGCGTGGTGATCGACAACCGCGATGCCAAGGTCACGGGCAACTGGACCAGTGGCAGCGGCCTCAACGGCTATGTTGGTTACGAGTACCTCTACGCACAGCAGAATACCGGAGCGAAGATCGCCTACCCGTGGAAGGCCGGAGAAGAGGGACTTGTTTCCTTCCGGCTGATTTACGGCCCTCATGAAAACCGAGGAACGAAGGTTCCCGTGACCATCCGCATTGGCGAGACTTCGAAGGTTGTCACCGTCGATATGACAAAGACCCCCACGGGGAAGGATGGCTCGTATGAACTGGGCCAATTTCCTGTGCGGAAGGGGGAAGCGGTGACGGTGGAACTGGGGACCGAAAACGCTGGGGGCTTTGTCCATGCCGACGCGGTTCAACTGGTGAAGATCAACGCTCCATGAGTGGTGATGATCACGAGTTGCTGCCGATCATCGAATCGCCGCGACGATCGGCGTCTCCTTCGCTCTCGACGAGCATGATCCGCAACACGGCGGTTCATGGCGGGAGATTGATGCTCTTGGCGTGTCTTCTCCTGTTGATTCATTGGCGGCATGAAAGACTGCGCGAAGTTGCCCAGTCCGCTACTGCGGCCAGCCGCTTTCTGCCGGTGATCCAAAAGCATTGGCCCACGGCTTCGAGTCTGGAGACGTCGGAGATCCCGGCCCGGGAGCGAGGGTCTGCCATCGATTCCGCAGCATCGAACAATGCTGCGGAAGATGGTCTGCGTTTCGATGTCTATGCGAGTGACGGATCACGTCTGGGAACCATCCTGCAGACAGCTCCCGCCAGTGATCGCTATCTGGGATTTTCCGGCCCGACGAACCTCGTCCTGGGAGTGAATGACGAGGGCAAGATCGCCTGGGCCGAGGTCGCCTCCAGCCAGGACACGCGCGACCATATGGAACTCATCCAAAGAGACGACAAGTTTTTGCGGCAATGGAATGGCCGCTCCTTGAACGAGCTCTCCGCCAATCGTTTGGTGGAAGGCGATGTCGTGAGTGTGGCAGGTGCCACGTTGACCAGCCTGGCGATTGCTCAAGGAGTCGACGCGAGATTTCGAAGGGAGTTTCAGGAAGACGAGAGCCCGAGGTCTTCGCTCCGTTTTCCGGGCGATATCACGCTCGAACAAGCGATGCGACTCTTTCCGGCAGCGGCGGGTCTATCGCCGCGCACTGGGAGTTCCGTGCTGTTTGATGTGAAGAACTCCGAGGGAGTCGTAATTGGCGGGGTTTTTCGTACGGCTCCCGCCGCCGATCAAGTAGTCGGCTATCAAGGCCCCACGGAAGTGATCGTGAGTCTTCTTGCCGATGGAACGCTGGGAAAGATCCTTGTCGCCCGGAGTTTCGACAACGAACCTTATGTGGGTTACGTCCGCGACGATGACTGGTTTCAGGAATTGGTTGTCGGCCAGACAATTAATGATCTGGCCGGCAAGTCCTTTGAAGCCTGGGGTGTGGAAGGCGTTTCGGGGGCCACCATGACCAGCCAGGCGATCGCCCGCGGTCTGCTGTTGGCGGCGACGGATCTCGCGGAAGGACAGCAGCGAACCTCCATCTCGACAATTGGTTCATCAGCTGAAAGATCGCCGCCGACGATGACGGATCGCTGGCAGGCCTTCATTTCCTCAAGGCTCGTGCGGGGATTGATGACCGGGTTGGTGGTGCTCATGGCCTGTGTGGTGGCCCTGACTCACCTGCGGGGCCACAAGTGGGTTCGCTTCGTGTTGCAAGTGGCGGTTCTCCTTTACCTCGGGATCATCAGTGGCGAACTGCTTTCGCTGGCCATGTTCGCCGGCTGGGCCCAAAGCGGAATCCCGTGGAGCAATGCCTGGGGCTTGATCATGCTTTCGGCGGCAGCCCTCCTTTTGCCGATCACCGCCCGCTCGAACGTCTATTGTTCGCACATCTGCCCGCATGGTGTTTTGCAGCAATGGATGTCCCGCCATCACCATTGGCGACCCCATTTGCCACGTTGGGTGACCACATTCCTCAAGGGTGTTTTGCCAGCGAGTTTCCTGGTGGCCTTGGTTGTGGCGTTGGGTCTGGTGCCGCTCAGTCTGGTCGATCTGGAACCCTTTGATGCCTATGCCTGGCGCGCCGCGGGCTGGGCCACGATTTTGATCGCTGCGGGCGGACTGATGTTTTCCTGGTTCGTGCCCATGGGCTACTGCCGCTTCGGATGTCCCACAGGGAGCGTGCTGGAATATCTGAGACGCCATGCCGGGAGCGGTCGACTTCAAGGTGGCGATTTGCTGGTCGTCGGTTGCCTGCTATTTGCCGGTGGCCTCCATCTCTGGGATCTCTACCTGTGGAAAGCGACATGATCGACTCTCCCACCCGGGTTCGCGCTGTTCTTTTGAGGTCCGCTCGATTTCAAGTGGCGGCGATTTTGCTGTGGGCCTTGTTTGTCGGCGGCCCATCAAACTGGGCGGCAGGTGACGGGCTGAGTCGCGAGAATCCAGTTGTTGATCTCCCGCTGCTTCCCACAAAGCTGCAAGGCCGGGCGATGGGTATGACCTGGTCGGCCCAGGTCCGTTTTCGAGGTGTTTCCCAAGCCGCCGACAGCTTGCAGGCAGAGATTCAATCGGAGCTTGATCGCCTCAACGCCATTTTCTCGCTCTATCAGGAGGACTCGGAACTCAGTCGTTGGAATCGCCAGTCGACGGCCGTCTGGCAAGACGTCTCACTCGATCTCGCCCGGTTGGTGGAACGCAGCCTTCAGCAGGCACGACGTTCCGGAGGATACTTTGATCCTGCCATTGAACCTGTTACGCGGGCCTATGAACTCCGCTCGGTTCATCGCACCAAGGGGGATCCCGATGAGCGAACCGCCGCACGTTTGCGGGAACAGATCGATTGGCGGGAAGTGGAGGTGCGAATCGATCCGCCGGCCTTGCGCAAGGGCCGAAGCGATCTCCAGCTGGATCTCAATGCGCTTGTCGAAGGGTTGGCACTCGAGCGGATGCACGAGATCTGCCGGCGGCATGAGGTCGAGGGATCATTCCTTGATATCGGCGGCGAAAAGCTGATCGACCTGTCCCGGTTGATTAGCCGGAGCAGATCACAAGACTCAGCACCGTTGGTGACAATTCATATCGAATCTCCGGCGGATCCTCGTCGGACAGTGGCCATATTGCGGGCCTCCTCCGGCTGTGTGAGCACCTCCGGCACCTACCGGCAGCGCTGGCCCGATCGGCAGGGCCAGGGAGCCGTTTCCCATCTGATCGATCCTGCCACCGCCACTCCGTTGGCATGGTCACCTGCACTCGTCTCGGTCTATCACGCTGATCCGATCGAGGCGGATGGCTGGGCCACGACTCTCATGGTCGCGGGCCGCGAAGCCGGGCTGAGGCTGGCGGAAGAGCAGGGGGTGGCCGCCATGTTCTACGACGCCAGGCTCATCCCGCCCATGGCGATCAGCACGTCCGGCCAAGAGATCTTTGGTGATCCCCAAGACACCAAATTGAACCGCGGGGATTCAGCACCCGTCAGTTCACTCTCCCTTTGGCGCACCTTTCTGGTCATGACCTTGGTGACGATGATCGTTCGGAGTGCGTGGCGCGCTTGGAAGAATTCCCGATCCCGCTCAACTTGTCAATGGTGACTCATTTAAGGGGCACATGGAGGAATCCGCTATCGTATCCCGGACTCGGGTGGCCGGCTTTGGAAGAGTGTTCCTTCGTGGGGGTTGAATCGAAGTGTCGCATCGGCTTCCGTTCGCAGTTCGCTGAAGGGGATTCCCAATGCCGTTTCGCGATCCACCACTTCCTGGAGAGGATCGCTCCAGACGTGGGCAGGTAGCACCTTTTTCAGCCATGCCTCGTGCTGCTGAACCAGCTTGATGTTCTCTTCCGGCGCCTTCATCAACCACTCGATCCGGTTGACCCGCGACAAAGCCCGGGCTTCGCGAAGCACTCGATAACGCTCTTCGTGGGTCAACGTGGAGAACATCCGCTCGTCATGCTCCAGGTGGCGCAAGGAGAGCATTGATTCCTTTCGGACATTGTCCGAAAGATAACGCGAGTTGGCCGAGCCGCGCATGGCGGCCAGCGACAAGGCCTGCGTCCACGCGGCGAATTGTTCGGGAGTCACTTGTTCAATCCGCAACGCCCGCTGAAGGGCGATCGAACGGTTCCACTGAACCCCCAACTCGGTGGGATTCCAAGCCTTCGCCAAGGCGGCCGACTCCTCGGTCAGCAGGTCGGCGATGGCGATGGTCCGCTGTTCCTTCCAAGCGGCGGGAGGGGCGAAGAGGGGGGCGAACGAGGGAAGCTTTTCGCCGGGAAGCGACTTCACGATCCGTTCGAATGTCGCCCACTCCGCATCCGGAAGTGGTTCGTCCGGGCGGATGATCACCGCCGGTACGGGGGGCGAAGACTCGCACCCCCACGCCGTCAGGCTGCAGATGGCCAGAAACAGGACGAGGATTTTCATCAGTTCCAAGATCAAGGCAGGGAGGGATTGTCGGCAGAGAGCGCAGGGCATGGCGATACTCCAGTGTATGCTTCAGCTTGCGCTCGCGTACGCGTCGTGACGGCCTTCTTTCGGCAAGAGTTGGCAACGCCACGAGCGGACTTTTCCGTTCCTGCCGACTGCATCGGTCATGTCGGACCAGTAGAGCCTGTGGAACGTGATGAAGTCTCGAAATTCGACTGATGGGTAGGGGTGCCGGCTCACCTCAGGAGTCGAAAACACCACCTCCGAAGTCAAAACCCGAGACGCGCCAGACCGTCAGCACGCAGGCAATCATTTGTGCCGTCAACCAAAGGCCCGCCTCGGCCTGACTCTTTGGGGTCTGCTCGCCCTCCAAGGGCTTTGCCTGATTTTCTTGTTCGCTTCGCGAGACCAGCACCACTGGCAGCCACAACAATAGGGGCATCAAGAAGATCCAGAGCCGGGCCACTTCTCCGCTGTTTTTCCCCGACAACCACAGCCAAATCCAGACACTCAGGCAGCAGATCGCCAACCGCTCTCCGTCACCTGTTCGAGATCTCTCGCCCAGCGACATGACGATTCGCGTCCACTTGGAACCTGCAGTTGAAACAGAACCGGGATGCCAAAGATCACCGGCCTCCGTGCCAGGCATGCCAGTCAACGGGGCCCATGCCCTCAGGAAGACAGGCCACCCCGCCGCGATCATCAGTTCCAGCGGGGCCACAAGAAACCAGAGCCAGGTGGATCTGGGCGAGACCTCGTAGAACCGGCTGTGGTTGAGCGAATTCTGCCACCAGATCTGCCAGAGATTCGCACCGTTGAAGAAATGAAACAGCTCGATTGATCCCACGAAGCCCGCGATGATGGCGATCGCCGCGATGGCATTCCGACGGGTGGCCTGCCTGCCGTCGTCATCCAGGGACTGCGACAGAGATAGCCCACCGGTCCAGGCCCCATACAGAAATGCCATCAGCAGGATCGGAGCGAACGCCAATGTCTGGAGCATGCTGAGGGCCGCCAGGCCGCCCCACGCTAACCCTCCCAGCAGCTGCCACATTCTGGTGAAGTGGTTTCGACTGCGGCAAAGCCACGCGATTCCGCAGATCAACGACATCGATAGAAACGGGAACGCGGCATCCGATTTGGGAATGAAGATCGTCACCGCCGGAACCAGCGGCCACAAAGCCGCAGTCAGCCATGCCGTTCTCGCGGAGGCGTACTGAACCGTCAAAAAATAGAGCGGAATACACGTGGCAGCCGCCAGCGAGATCACCAGGAGCGTGGCTAGCCACAGGATCGCGGCCTCGTGGCGGGTCATGGGATGTGGCGTCTGCGCGGTGTTTTCCGTCACCAGCTCGCAGGCGTCGTGAAATGAGGCGGGCATGGTGGCTAGTGCCAAATCGCGCAGGAGAGGCCATTGATCCACTGCCGCTCCAAGCGAATGAAACACCAGAAACAATCCCGGCGGATGGGTCCCGACATGCAAGACATCGCCACCTGCCACGCGGGCCTCATATGTGTGCAGAAACGGCCCAACTTCGGGGGCCTCATGTCGAGCAATGGTGAAGTAGCCGGAAGAAGCCGGGTAGTAGAGGACGAACGGGGCTTTCCCCAATCGCGCGGGCGAAGGTGCCAGCTCCGCCAGAAGCATCATCCACCCCCCCCCTGCGAACGCGAGGCCTCCCACCCAAAGGGCTTGTCTCACTGGCGAGTCACTGCAAATCCTTTTGGAAACAGTTAGCACAAATCCGAGATAGCCCGCTGCGACCAGCACGACCATTCCCAAATTGAGGGATCGATCCGGCTCGTTCCAGGTCAGTCGCCACCAATGCCATTCACCAGGAATTCCCAAGGGAATTCTGGTGAACCACAGAAGCCACCACACCGCCGACAAACCGCAGGTCAACCACAGCCCGCTTTTGAGCAATGGACGAAATGTTTCCGCGCGAAGTACAATTGCGGAACGGCGAGCGGAAGAGAGGGGTGGCTCGGTGGAGGAATGTTTCGTGGGCATGCCATCAGTGTAGCCGCTGCCTGAGAGTCAATGCATCCAGCAAGCTCAGGCCAGACTTCGCCCACCAAGAACGAGCTACAAGTGCATCGAACTCAAACGCCCGGAGAGCAGTCCGTCATTGATGTCGCTCACCGAAGAGTGATGGCCGGGTGCTCCCCAGGCCGCTTCATCTCGCTCGAAGCAACGGGAACGAACGACTTGCGGGCCGTGTGCCACGCCTCGTCCTGCCCCTCGTCGAAGCCCGCCTGATATCCGGCGGCCCAACACATGAAACAGCCCCATACCAAGGCTGGAACACTCCAAATCATCCAGGGTCTCGTGAGCATCTTGCCACTCCTACCACACAGACGGATTCGGCGGGCGGCGTCGTGCCGTTCGTCGATTATTCACATAGGCTTCATCTAATATTCATTCATGTCTCAACTGTCGTCAACGTGCGGTTTCAAGAATTAACAAACTTCGTGCCTACCCTGTGAATATTCATCAAGTTTGTAGCTTTGGCGATGAACTGGTGACGAAAGGAGGGCGATGAGACACTCAGAAGACAAAAAGCCTCCGGACGGTTCATTTTGTTAAGGGAGAGATCAGCCGCGAACTGCCATCAAATCGCGCCCGCTGCCCATGAGTTGGGCAAAGATTTACGATTGAGGCGGTGGGGCAAGGGCATCTTAACAATGGCGAAACTCAGGTGGTTTCGTCTTCATCGAGTGGGATCGGGCCCGCCAACCGGAAGATCGCTCCCAGCGTCGGCAAAGCGTCGCGATTTCCCTGATGGCCGCACTTCAAAGCCGCTGCGGCAGAAGCGAACTTGAGCGTGTAGTCGGCTGGCCAGTTTTCGAGCCAGCCATGGATGAACGCGCCGCAGAAGACGTCGCCCGCACCGTTCGTGTCGCGGGTCACGACTCGAAAACCCGGCTGCTCCACCTGATGGCTCCGCGTATGCAGAATCGCCCCCGCTTCACCCATGGTGGTGACCACCCACCGCGGCCCCAGCGCTTGGAGACGTGCCGCGCCCTCGTGAACCGAGTCGGTTCGGAGAAAGTCGTGAATCATTTTTCGCGAGGCGTTGATCACATCGACGTAAGGCAACAAATCCTCCATGCCCGGACGGTAGCTCCCCGCATCCAGAAACACACGCAGTCCCGATTTCTGGGCCACTTTGGCGGCGGCGATCGCCGTCTCCACGGGCCAACCGTCCAAATAGAGGCAGCGGGCCTTGGAGAAGAGGTCGTGGCGGAAGTGGGACGGCTCCAGTGGTGTCTTCGGCCGATGGCTGACCACCGTGCGACTGCCGTTTTGCTCGTTGATCCACACCTGGGCAATCCCCGTTTCCCGATGGGCTTCCACCGCCGAGAAACTCAAATCGATCCCTTCGGCAGCGAGGTTGTGGGCAATGAACTCGCCCGCTTCGTCCTGCCCCCAGCTTCCCATAAATCGACATGCACGACCCAGCCGGGCGAGCATTGTCAATCCCGTGGGAACAGGCCCGCCGACCTGGCGGGGCAGGGCCTGCCCGCTGATCTTGGTATCCTCCATGGGGAAATCGGGAAGAATCATGCGATGGTCGACGACCACCAAGCCGGTCCCCACGATCTCCGGTGATCGCAATGGTCGTGATGCCGTGCCATCGTTCAAGGTCATGGGCTCGTCGCTCCGTTATTCAAACTGGCCATCCCCGAATGGACGACCCGAACAGTCACGTCTCTTCGCTAATGATTTTCCAGAATGCATCGTCATCACTTTTCGCCGCTGGCTTTGGCGAAGTGGACTTCCCTTCGGGTGAAGCTGGCGCGACACGTGCTTTCGCCCTTGAACCGAAGGTGGGTTCCACTTCGGCATCCTCCAGCAGGATGATCTCTTCATCATCGTCGACTTCAACACCGGAAATCGGCTTCGACCTGACAGCCAAGGGACGACTGGAAGGAGCATTGGAGAAACTGATCTCAGCCGAAGAATCCTCCATGGCTCCCGCTTGTGCGGCCCGCTCTCCCGGAAGT
>PNLE01000185.1 GCA_013822855.1 Planctomyces sp. | reverse complement strand
GTTCGCGGCCGGCACTTCAGGTCGCGGAGCTAAGGCGTTCGACCTGGATTTGCTTGGCGCTGTCGGCGTCGACGACGTCGCTGTGGCAGGCGGCTTTGGATTCGGTCGTGGCGCCGACCACCTTTTTCGTTTTGCTGGCGAGTTGGTGGATTTCCTTGGGGGAGAGGTGGCCGCGTTTTTCCAGGATTTCCTGCTGCTCGGGGGTGAGGGCGGCGGAGACCTTGGCGCGGTTCCACTGGTAGTTCTCGTCCTTGCCTGAAGCAAACTCGACAATCTCCTTCGAGATGCGGACGCTGCACCAGTCGTGGCCGCACATCGCGCAGAAGTCGGTGTCGACGTCGAGGTCCTCGTCGTGATAGGCGCGGGCCGTATCGGGATCGAAGCTCAGCTCGAAGTGCTTTTCCCAGTTGAGGGCGGCGCGGGCCTTCGTCAGTTCGTCATCGCGGTCGCGGGTGCCGGGGATGCCGAGGGCGACATCCGCCGCATGGGCCGCGATCTTATAGGCAATGCAGCCCTGCTTGACGTCGTCCTTCTTCGGCAGGCCCAGGTGCTCCTTGGGGGTCACATAGCAGAGCATGCTCGCGCCGTGGTAGGCGGCGGCGGTGGCGCCGATGCAGCTGGTGATATGGTCGTAGCCGGGGAAGATATCGGTCACCAGAGGCCCGAGGACATAGAACGGTGCCCCGTGGCAAAGCGTCCGCTGGAGCTTCATGTTATACTCGATCTGGTCGAACGGGACGTGGCCCGGCCCTTCGATCATGACCTGCACACCCTTCCGCCAGGCCCGCTCGGTCAGTTCGCCGAGCGTCGCCAGCTCAGCCAGTTGGGCGCGGTCAGTGGCATCGGCCAATCCGCCGGGACGCAGGCCGTCGCCGATCGAGAAGGTGACATCGTGCTTGCGCATGATGTCGCAGATGTCTTCCCAGCGGTCGTACATCGGATTCTGGCCGCTGTTGCGGATCATCCACTGGGCGAGGAGCGAACCACCCCGGCTGACAATCCCGATGAGCCGCTTCACCACATAGGGGAGATGCTCCCGCAGAACGCCCGCATGGATGGTGAAGTAGTCGACACCCTGCTGCGCCTGCAATTCCAGGCTTTCGAGGATGATCTCGTGCGAGAGGTCTTCGATCTTGCGGCCGATGATCATCGAATAGATGGGGACGGTCCCTATGGGGACAGTGCTGTTCTGGACGATCGCCACGCGGCAGGCGTTGAGGTCGCCGCCGGTGGAAAGATCCATCACCGTATCGGCACCCCATCGCTCGGCCCACTTCAGCTTTTCGACCTCTTCATCGGTGCTGGAAGAGACGGGGGAGGCCCCCATGTTGGCGTTGATCTTGGTCTTCGTCGCCCGGCCGATCGCCATCGGATCGAGTTGATGTTTGAGATGGTGCTTGTTGGCGGGAATCACCAACCGGCCGGCGGCGATCTCATCGCGGACCTGGGCGGGCGTGAGATGATCCTCCCGTTCGGCGACACGCACCATCTGGGGGGTGGTCACGCCCACGCGGGCCCATTCGAGCTGCGTGGATGGCTCAAAATTGGCGGGGAGGGTGACCACCCGCAGGCTGCCGTCACTTTGTTCAAAGACGATCTGAGTGACACCCGGAGCATAGTGAGCGAGCGTCGCAGCACCGGTGAGTTCGGTCGTCGACCAGCCATCGGGGAGGAAATCCCAGGCGGTCATTTCCGAGGGTTGCGGCATGTTGGGGGTGTCGGGCGATGAAAACGTCCAGCGTCCCTGCACACCCGGCGCGACCTGCGGAGGATTGGCGAAGCTGCCGGGCGTCGTCCCGGCGCGGTTCGACGAAGGGTTGTTGCCCAAGGGAGGAAGCTCGGGGGACTTTGAATGTGCGACGTTGATCATTCCGTGATGGGCCTTCCATTGGCGGGCAGTGCGGAGGCCAAAAGGCTGCAGCCGCTACCCGATACAGACATCATTGCAGTGGCCACCGACGGTTCATCACAGGAACCTCCGGCGGCGGGAAAGAACGGGCATGTCGTTTTGAATGAGGCTTGTCGCCCACTTTGAAAATGACACTCGTTCTAGAGCTATCGTAGTGGGCGCAGCCGCAATTGCAATCGGCGTAACGGGATGGGAAGGCTTGTCCTCGCGGGAATGCGGGGGTTCGAAGACTCGACCCCAGCCACCCGAGCTGCCAGTGCGTTTCGGCAGGCGATTCAATCGGCCTTGGCCAGGAGCGTGGGAAGCATCGACTCCAGAAACCGGCTGAGCCGCTCGGCGGATTGGTGGGCTTCTTCACGCAGTTTCCACAGATCGGAGACACTCCCCGGTCGATTGAGAATCGCCCCCAAGAGCGCCCCGGCCCGGACGCTCCCCGTCGGCCCGGCGACCGTCAGAATCTCGGCGGGGAGCGTGGTTTTCGCATCGTCGCTGATCACGCGGATGGCCAGCATTCGGCACTTCCGGGTGCGGCAGACGTCCGCGACTCCCCAGGTTTCCATCTCCGCCGCCAGCGCCTGCGTTGATCCGAAGACGACCTGCTTCTCCTGCACCGTGCGGACGATTTTCGGCACGGTGACAACGGGGCCGGTGAATAGCCGGGAAGCTGGGTCGGGCGACATGCCCAAGCCCAGCGCGATCGGTGGTTCTTGGGAATCGAAGAGTTTGACGGATGTCGCGGCGACGATACTGCCCCGAGGAATTTGCGGATCAAGCCCACCTGCGAAGCCGGCGGAGATGATCCATTGTGGCTGGAAGGCATCGATGGCCGCATGGGTGGCCCGTTTGGCCCGCGACAGACCGACACCCGATTCGACGATCGCGATCCGCTGCCCCTTCCAGAATCCGCCATGAAAGACGAAATCGCCCCCCATCACCTTCTTCGCTTTTTCCAGCTTCGCCAGCAACGGCGCGATCTCGATATTCAGAGCGGCGACAATCACCACCGAAACGGGTGCGACCGAATCGTCTTCGTCATCTTCCGCTGCGGCCGCAGGCTTCCCGGCGGAGTTGGCCGCGGCTTGGTTCGACGGCTGGCCGGTCTGGCTTCGCGTGGCTTCGCGAACCGCATCCATGGCGACACTGGAGGCGGATTGCATGAGCCAACCACGGACAAGCCAGACGAGCCAGTTCATACCTGCCCCTGCATTGGAGAACATCGAAGAACCGGCCCACTGCCGACGCGATACATCGCTTCAGACCTGCTTGGCCTCGAAGGCCTGCATGAACTTGACCAGTTCCACGACACCTTCATGCGGGAAGGCGTTGTAGATGCTGGCCCGCATGCCGCCCACACTGCGATGCCCCTTGAGGCCGTCGAAGCCGGCTTTCGTCGCTTCCGAGATGAATTGGTTGTCGATCGTTTCATTGCCCGTGACGAACGTGACGTTCATCAGCGACCGGCTGTCGGCTGCCGCCGTTGCCTGGAAGAGCTTGCTCTTATCGAGGTAGTCGTACAGCACCTTGGCCTTGGCCTCGTTCTTGGTGGCCATCGCTGCCAGGCCGCCTTGGTCGAGGATCCACTGGAAGACCAGGTTCATGACATAAATGCCGAAGGTCGGCGGGGTGTTGAACATCGATTCATTCTTGGCATGCGTGCGGTATTGCAGCATGGTCGGCAGGTTCTTGTTCCCCTTTTCAACAAGATCCTTGCGGATGATGACCAGCGTCACACCGGCGGGGCCGAGGTTCTTCTGACCACCGCCATAGATGAGGCCGTACTTGGAGACATCGATGGGGCGGGAGAAAATGTCGCTGGAGGCATCGCAGACGAGGAACGAGCTTCCGGCTGTGGCAGGTTCCGTCTTGAACTGCGTCCCGAAGATCGTGTTGTTCGATGTGAAGTGCGTGTAGACAGAGTTGGCGCTGGGCGTCTGCTGACCTGGGATGTACGAGAAATTCTTATCTTTGCTGGAGCAGACTTCGCGGACCTGTCCGAAGCGGACGGCTTCATCGCGGGCCTTTTCCGACCAGACACCCGTGATGAGGTAATCCGCCGTTTGGCCTGCTGCGAGGAAGTTCATCGGCACCATGCCGAACTGGAGCGAGGCACCCCCTTGCAGGAATAGCACTTCAAAATCGCTGGAAATCCCGGCGATCTCGCGGCAACGAACGACCGCCTGCTCGTAAACGGCCATGAAGGCCTTGCCGCGGTGGGAGTGCTCCATGATGCCGATGCCGGTATCGCCCAGAGAAAGGAGGGCCTCCTTGGCTTCGAGCAGCACGCTTTCGGGCATCACGGCGGGACCGGCGGAAAAGTTGTAGATGCGAGCGGTCATGTGGTCTTTCTTGAAAGCGGCGAAATGCGAAATTTTCGGGATCGCCGGCGGTTTTTCGGGCATGACCGGCTGATTCGGGAGCCGGAGCCGAGAGATTGATCATCCGTAATTTTGAATGAGTATCCGCAGTGTCAGCTCCAAGTGCAAAGGAGCGCACGGAGTCGGTCACTCCTTGCCTACCGGCACAGAGGAGGTCGTCACCAATAGGTTCACGAGGGATGGCGGGGATGGGTGGTTGATTCGGTCGCACAAGCTTCACAGAGATTGTGGTCTGCACCGGTTTGTCATTCGGCGTTACAGTTTACCGAGTCAGCGTCTGTTGCCCGAAGAATGTCTGCCGTTCGATCCGAAAGCGAGCAGTTCGCACCAATTGGGCGAGTTGGCCGACTCACGGATGCCGCCTGAAGAGGCCCTTCGCCGGTGGCCGATACAACTCGTGCGCGTTTGGCGGGGCAGGATGTTCCCGGCGACGACAAAGTGAAACCAAGAATCCGAAACCAAGAACCAGTGTAGATCGCTCCAACGAAGGAACGGCATGTCGGACCAGCAGGATGCACGACTGGCGGAGCTCGAAGCGCAGGTTCACGCACTCAAGGCGGAACTGCTGCAGGCGCAGAAGGTCGCCTCCGTCGGCATGCTGGCGACGTCGATCACGCACGAGTTCAACAACATCCTGATGACCGTCATCAACTACGCGAAGATGGGGATGCGTCACAAGGACGCCGCCACCCGCGACAAGTCGTTCGACAAGATCCTGGCCGCCGGGCACCGAGCCTCGAAGATCACCACCGGGATGCTATCGTACGCCAAGCGCCAGGCCGATCGGCGGGAAACGACCGATTTGATCTCGCTGTTGGATGATGTGCTGGTGCTGGTCGAAAAAGATCTGCAGATGCACCGCGTCCGCCTGGAAACCCGTTATGAGCACCGCCCGCTCTCGAACGTGAACGCCAGTCAGATTCAGCAGGTGGTCCTCAACCTGATCGTCAATGCGCGGCAGGCGATGGCCACCGGCGGCACACTGATCATCGGCGTGCGGGCGAACACCGAAGAAGGCTTCGGCGAGATCACCGTCCGCGACACCGGCTGCGGCATCCCGGCCGAGCAGCTCAAGGAAATCTTCAAGCCCTACTTCAGCACGAAGACCCTGGATGCCCAAGGGCAGGGAGGGACCGGTCTCGGCCTGGCCCTCGCCCGCGAAGTCATGGAATCCCACGGCGGCCGCATCCGCGTGGAGAGTGCTCCCGGACGGGGGACGGCTTTCACGCTGAAGTTGCCCTTGGCGGGAGTCACGCAGCCGGTGGTTTCGGTTGCAGTGCCACTACCGATCCCCACACCTGTGGCCTAATCAACCCTCGCCCGGTACTCCGGGAGAGGGTGGCCGCAGGCCGGGTGAGGGTCTTCCCGATCGATTGTGCGTGTGGGAGATCGTTCCCTGGAAGGCCCGGCAGCGCTCCACAAGATAGAGAGCCAGCGGGACGTCGAGCCTGTGGGAACTCGCCCTCACCCCGACCCTCTCCCAGCAGACTGGGCGAGGGAGCAAACGCAGGGAATCGAGAGTGGGTTAAAGCACCTTTTCGATGGTTTCTCGCAGAACGCGGCCGCTCGATTGGAGAGCGATCTTTTCCTTCGGCCAGAGGTCGACTTCGACCACGCCCAAGACGCCTTTGCGGCCCACGATGGTCGGGACCGAAATCGCCACATGCCGCAGGCCGTAGGCGCCGTTTTGCAGTGACGAGACCGGCATGATGCGGCGCTGATCCAGGGCGATGGCGTGGATGACGTCGGCGATCGAGACGCCGACCGCGAAGCCCGCGCCACCCTTCTTCTTGAGCATTTCGGAACCGCTATTTCGAGCCCGCTTTTCGATCTCGGCGATGAGTTGCGGCGTCACGCCGGGATACTTGTCGACGGGCAAGCCGCCGATCTGACCCAATGACCAGATGGGAACCATGCTGTCGCCGTGCTCGCCGTAGATGGTAACATCGACCTGGGTGGGCGGGACGGAGAGATGTTGGGCCAAGAGGCTGCGGAGGCGGGTCGTGTCGAGCACTGTTCCCAGGCCGATCACCTGCCGGGGGGACAAGCCCAGTTCCTTGATCGCCAGATAGGTGAGGACATCGACCGGATTGGAGACGACGAACAAGATCGCATCGGACTTGGGGCCCGCTTTCTTGATGTCCCCCAGAATGCCGCGAAAGAGGGTGACGTTGCGATTGATCAGATCGAGCCGGCTTTCATCGGGCTTGCGCCGCAGGCCGGCCGTCACCACGATGACATCGCTGTTGGCACAGTCGGCCATGGTGCCGGCGTGGATCGACTGATCCGCCACCAGGCTGGCCCCGTGGAGGATGTCGAGGGCGTGCCCGTCAGCGGCTTCCGGGTTCACGTCGATCATGACGATCTCGCGGACAATCTTGCCCAGTTGCAAGGCAAACCCGGCACAAGAGCCCACCAGCCCGCCGCCACCGATGATGCTGACTTTCATGGAACTGACTTTCGCTGAGAAACGGAGACTTGAAGACCACGCCCTTCGGAAGACCTCTGGGACGTGCCACCCGATCAATGGGTAGCGGCGGCAACTACTTCTTGAGGGCGGCCATGACTTGTTCGGTGATCATCTTGACCAGCAGTTCGGTATCCACGGCTGGTGCGGCGGCTGGAGCAGGAGCTGCTGGAGCGGCGGTCTTCTGGCGTTCGAGGTAGCCGGGATAGTGCGGAGCGGGTTCGAAGGCGACGGGTTCGAGCGGGCCGTCCTTGTAGCCTTCGCGGAAAGCGCTGTTGCCGCAGAGGTCGCAGTTCTCGACATGGAAGCGGGGGTCGTCGAAGCCGAGCTTTTTCTTGAGATCCAGGAGTTCGACCGACTCGCGCTCGTCAAGGTAAGAAACCTTGCCGAGTTGCTTGGCCAGCAGCAGGATCTTGCAGTAGGCGTCAAGGATCTCGGTCTTCCAGTAAGCCTCTTCGAGGTTGGCGCCGAAGCTGACCGTGCCATGGTTGGTGAGGATGATCGTGTTCGTCCCCTTGAGGAACGGCACGACGGTGTTGGCGAAGGCGTGGCCGCCGGGCGTCTCGTAGGGGGCGATGGGGACTTCGCCCATGAAGACTTCGATCTCCGGCAGGATGCACTGGGGGATCGGCTCGCGGGCGACGGCGAAGGCCGTGGCGTGCGGCGGATGGCAGTGGACCACGGCCTTCACATCCGGACGGTTCTTCATGATGGCCAAGTGCAGCAGGATTTCGCTGGTCCGCTTCCGCTTGCCCGCGATCTGGCCCCCTTCGAGGTCGACGGCGCAGATGTCGTCGGGCGTCATGAACCCCTTGCAGATCATCGTGGGCGAGCAAAGAACTTCGTTCTCGCCGACGCGGATCGAGATGTTCCCGTCGTTGGCGGCGGCGAAGCCCTTGTTGTAGACCCGGCGGCCGATTTCGCAGATCAGCTCTTTGAGCTTGCGGTCGTTGATGCCGGAATTCCATTTGTTGGCGGTGGTCATGGTAGGAGTCCGTGGAAACTTGATGGTTGTGAGTTGATGGTTGAAAAATCGGTTATCAGTTTGTCAGCTCGATCTTGTCGAGCAAGCAGGCGTTGTAGGCGTCGAGGGGTTTGCTGTCGGGGTGGAAGGGGGCGGAGGCTTCGGCCCCTTCGCTGACGGCGATGATGTCACCGGGGCTGGCCCCGAGGTCGTCGTAGACGATGATCGCCTCTTCACGGCCCGCGCCCGAAGAGTTGGTGGAGTTGCCGGCGGCGATGGCCGCGATCCCTTCCGCCAACAGCGGAACGGCGACAATCCAGGTGCCTCCCGTCACCGTGGGATCGCACTGCGAGAGGGTGACGCGACCGATGACTTCGGCGAGCCTCATCGCGCCACCCCCGTTCCCTGAGGGATGCCCGAGCCTGAAGGAACACCCGTGCGGACAATCGCCTGCACCAGATTTCGCAGTTCGATGAAGGTCTTGAGAGTCGGATCGATGAGGTAGACGTTGGGGCTGAAGTCCTGGCTGACCATCAGCACGTCGGCGAGCGAGGAGACCACCGCCGCCCGGATGGCGGACGACCGGTTGAGGAGGCAGGCCCGTTTGGCCGCCGACCGTTCGATAAGAATCGCCCCGTGGGCTTCGGCCTTGTGGATCGCGCCGGAGACGAACTCGTCGGCTTCGGCACCCGCTCCGAGAATGGCAATACGGCCCACCGAAGCGGCGGTCTGCGAACTCCCGAGGAAGGTCTGGACGCTCGCTGTCGCGGAGACCACACCCAGCACCCATTTGGCTGGCATCGTGTTGACAGGAGAGGATGCGGCGCTGGCAGGGCGACCTGTCACTGCTGGGTTGATCGATGCGACACCGCGTTCCAGGGTGACGCGATGATCGCGCAGCCAGTCTTTGGCGGCAGGGGTGATGATGGCCTTGGACGGCACGGCGACCAGACTCGCACCACGGGCCTGGCGGGAGAGCAGCTCCGCCGTGATGACCGTCTCCGTGAGCGTCACACCGGTGTGCGGCATGTTGGCAGGGGCGGCGGCTGATGGCACGTTATGAGGTGGCCGGGTGGTTGTTCCGGAGACCGCACTGATCGCCTTCAGCAGGGAAGGGCGGTTCGCAGGGCCGCTCGGGGCAGCGGTGCTCGACGACACCTTGGTTGAAGTGACCGCAGGCAACGGGCTGCCGGCACCTGGAACGACATCCGGAGGAAGATGGATCTTGCTGGTCGAGGGAGCGGGGTTGTCGGTCGCAATCGTCGACTCCGTGCGCGCAGCGCCACCGGCTCGGCTGTTGAGCTGAGCCAGCACGTTGCGGACGATCTGGTCGACGAGGTCGGTGGACATGAGAACTTTGTTGGTTGTTGGTAGTGGGTTGGAAGTTGTTGGTTGGGAAGAGTCGCTTGTTGGTTCAGGGATCGATGAGGCCGAGAACCATGAAGCGGATGGGGCTGTCTTCGGCATTGACGGTCTCACGGACGGTTTTGCCGTCGGAGGTGATGACGACCAGATCACCCTGAGCGGCCCCCAGGCCGTCGATGATCAATTGCGGCGCGCCGTCGGGTTTGTCGTTGACTCCCAGAGGTTGGGCGATGAGAAGTTTCCATCCTTGAAGGCTGGGATGCTTCACGGTCGAAGTCGCGCGACCGATGATTTTCGCGATTTGCATTCCCACCTCCTTTCTTACTTTTGAAACCGAAGACCACGCCCTTCGAGGACTCAGGGACGTGCCACCCGACGAGGGAAGACAGTCCCCATGCGGACCTAGATCACGCGCAGACTGTCGACCAGGACGCAGCGGCGGCTGCGGGTGAAGGTGAGGGGGTTGGTGACCCCTTCGCCCGTGGGTGTGGCGATGCTGAAGCTGAGATAGCCTTCGCCACCCAGACCCAAGCCCGCCATCGAGGGGCCGTTCTTGATGAAGAGGGTCGTGTCGACGGCCTTCCCCATCTTGGTCATCGTCTGCACGTTGCGCGAGTGGATCAGGCTCGTGTGCCGGAAGCCGTGTTCGTATTCGAGGGCGAGTTCGATCGCCTGATTGACGTTCTTGGCCCGCACGAAGGGGACGAAGGGCATCATCTGTTCTTCGGGAACGAACGGGTTGTTGACATCCGTCTCGCCGAAAAGGAGCTGGGTTTCGGCCGGAACGCGGACGCCGATCAGTTCGGCCAGCTTGGTCGCATCCGAACCGACAAGATCGCGGTTCAAGTGCCAGTGGTCGCCGGGCTTGGTGGGGGGCGTGAAGGCGAGCTTCGTGAGGGCGTCGACCTCGCGGGCGGATAGCTGGTAGCCCCCCTGCTGGCCCATCCGCACCATGAGCGTGTCGAAGATCGACTCGACCGCGAAGACTTCCTTCTCGCCGATGCAGAGGAGGTTGTTGTCGTAGGCAGCCCCCTTGACGATCGACTTGGCCGCGTTTTCCAGGCAGGCCGTCTCATCGACCACGACGGGCGGGTTGCCGGGACCGGCGACGACCGCCTTCTTGCGGCTTTCCAAGGCGGCGCGGGCGACGGCCGGGCCACCGGTGACGCAGAGCAGCTTCACACCGCGATGGGCGAAGATGGCGGCGGCGGTTTCCAGTGTGGGCTGTTCGATGATGGTGATCAGGTTCTCAAGGCCGGTCGCCTTGTGGATCGCCTTGTTGAAGCGGCGAACCCCTTCACAGGCGATCTTCGCACCGCTGGGGTGCGGGTTGACGACCAGTGTATTGCCGCTGGCCACCATGTTGATGACGTTGCCCGCCAGCGTCGGCAGCGAGTGGGTGACGGGGGTGATGGCCCCGATGACGCCGAAGGGGGCGTATTCGACGATGGTCAGCCCGTTGTCGCCGCTGAAGGCGTCGGTTCGCATG
>PNLE01000184.1 GCA_013822855.1 Planctomyces sp. | reverse complement strand
GAATCAGCGGCTCCCGCTGCCAAGACTGGCGACATTGTTGATACGGCCGTGGCTGCAGGCAGCTTCAAGACGCTGGTTGCCGCCGTTCAGGCCGCGGCATTGGTCGACACGCTCAAGAGCCCCGGCCCGTTCACAGTCTTCGCCCCGACCGATGAAGCCTTCGCCAAGCTGGGTGATGCGGCGATCGCCGATCTGCTTAAGCCGGAAAACAAGGAAAAGCTGACGGCGATCCTGACCTACCACGTCGTTCCTGGAAAGGTCATGGCGGCTGATGTCGTCAAGATCAAGGAAGCGAAGACCGTCCAAGGCGGCGTAGTGACGATTGACACGGCCGACGGTGTGAAGATCAACAATGCCAAGGTGGTGAAGGCCGATATCGTCACCTCGAACGGCGTCATCCATGTCATCGACACGGTGCTGCTGCCGTAATCCTCGTCGCGGATGATCACTCCACGACGATGAACCTTCACTGAATGTGATTGTTCGAACAAACGCCCCGCGAGCCAGCTCGCGGGGCGTTGTCTATTGAGCGGCTGTGTGAGATGACCGTCGCGCATCGCCCAGGGCTAGAAGTGCTCGTCGTCTTCCATGAGGGCGCCGTCCGTCAGCACTTCCAGCCCGGCGGCCCGCAACGCCTGGGCCGCGCGATCGTTGTCATCCACGAAGAGGGCGACGGCCCCCATACCGTTCTTGCGGAAGAGCAGCGGATAGGCGTGGTGAATGTTGATCTCGGCCTTCACCAGTTGCGTGCAGACATTGGTGAAGGGCTTGTCGCCGTCCGGCAGTAGCACGCCGATCACATCGCTCTCGCTGAAGGGGAAGCCGGAAAGTTCGAGCTTTTCCCGCGCGCGGTCGGCATTGCTGAACATCAGCCGGGCGATGGCGAAGTCGACCGAGTCGACCAGCGAGACCGCGATCACGCGGGTATCCATGGACTCGACAAGCCGCATGAGGTCGTTCAAGCGGCCCACGCGGTTCTCGAGGAAGACGCAGAACTGCCGCAGGCACGGCCAGTCGAGACCCTGCATCGTTTCGGCCGAGACGGTGTCCTGATCATCAAAGCCCATCGACATGGCCCGAGTTCCCTCTGGGATGTTTCAAAGTCGTCATGACTGCCCCCGCGCCTCCCGCCGTTTTGCGTGATCGACGCAGTTTGACATCAAGAAGCTATGTCGACCGGAGGGGAACGTCAATTCCGTCGGGCGGCGGCCTTCCGCTACAATCTCGGCGTGCCTGAACTTTCCCCCTCCACCAGCGTCGAATTTCTCCGCACGGTGGGTCCGCAACGAGCGGCCCTGCTGTCGCGGTTGGGGATCTTCACGGTCGAGGATTTGCTGCTCTTCATGCCCCGGGATGTGCTCGATCTCACGAAGACGACCCGCATCGAGGGCTTGATCGAAGGGACGGTGCAGACGGTTCGTGGCGTGGTGGTTGATCGCGACAGCCGGGTCTCGCGCGGCCGCAGCATGGTGGGCATCCTACTCAAGGCGGATGGCGGTTATCTCCGCTGCGTCTGGTTCAACCAGCCCTACATGTTCCGCAAATACGAGCCTGATGCCGTACTGCTGGTCACCGGACAACCCAAGCTCCGGGATGGCCGTTGGGAGATTTCCCATCCGCAGATCCAGAGACTCGAGCAGGATGACCAGCAGGCCGGGCCGGGCATCCTCCCGAGGTATCCTTTGACCGAGGGGATCTCGATGCACGAGATGCGGCGGATGACCCGAGCCGCAGCCGAAGACTGCGCGGATCAGATGACCGATCCGATCCCCGCCAGCTTCCGCACCACCCACCAATGGCCGTCGCGGGCGGAGGCTTGCCGGGGCCTGCATGCGGCGGCCTCCGTCGAAGAGTACGAGCGTTCGCGCAAACGGTTGCTGCTCGATGACCTGCTGGAGTTCCAATTGGGTTTGGCCCAGCGCCGCCGGTTGCGACTTGAACAACAAACGTCGGTCCCATTGCCGGCCGATGCCCGCATTCAGGCCCGCATCGCGCGGCTGTTCCCCTTCGAGTGGACGGCGGGACAAAAACAGGGTCTGGCCGAGATTCTCGGAGATCTGGCCCGGCCCCGCCCGATGCACCGCCTCTTGCAGGCCGATGTCGGCGCGGGAAAGACGGCGGTGGCCATCGCCGCCATGCTGGTGGCCGTCGCCAATAAGAAGCAGGCCGTCCTGATGGCACCGACGGAAGTTCTCGCGCGGCAACATTTCGAGACCCTCGAAAAGCTGCTGGCGGAAAGCAGTGTCGAGCGGCGATTGCTGGCCGGTTCGATCGCACCCGCCCAGCGGAAGACGACGCTGGCGGAGATTGAATCGGGCCGGGCGCAGATCATCGTCGGCACTCAGGCACTGATCCAGGAGAGTGTCCGCTTCCATGAACTGGGCCTCGTGGTGATCGACGAGCAGCACAAATTCGGCGTCGAGCAGCGAGCGCGGTTCACCCAGGGGGCGGTCGTGCCCCACCTGCTGGTGATGACCGCGACACCGATCCCGCGGACACTCTGCCTGACGGCGTTCGGCGATCTGGACATCACCATTATTCGCGATCTGCCGCCGGGAAGGCAGCCGGTCTCGACGCATGTGGTGACCGATGCCGCCAGCGCGAAGAAGGCGTGGGACTTCGTTCGCACCAAGCTCGCGGAACGTCGGCAGACGTATGTCATCTGCCCCCGGGTGGAAGCCGCTTCCTCTGTCGAGGCGTCGCCGACGATCAGCGATGCTCACATCAGCGGCGGTAAGTCAGATGGCGCCAAGACCGATACTGGCAAGACCTGGAGCAGTGCCGAAACCCTGTACGAGCGGCTCCGCACCCGCGAGCTGGTCGATTTCCGCGTGGGCCTACTCCATGGTCGACTTTCGACGGAGGCCAGAAGCGAGGTCATGGATCAGTTCCGGCAGCATGAGCTGGATGTTCTGGTGGCGACCAGCGTGATTGAAGTCGGGGTCGATGTTCCGACCGCCACGCAGATGATCGTCTACCACGCCGAGCAGTTCGGCCTGTCGCAGTTGCACCAGTTCCGCGGTCGTGTCGGTCGCGGCAAGGTGCAGGGCTTCTGCTTCCTGTTCACCAAGTCGCCCGATCCCGACGCGCTCTCGCGATTGAATACACTGGAGCAGACGACCGATGGCTTCGCCGTCGCGGAAGCCGACTTTCAGCTTCGCGGTCACGGCGACGTCCTCGGCACCCGCCAGCACGGCCAGACATCGCTCAAGCGGGCCGACCTCATCCGCGATGCCCAAATGGTGGAGACCGCGCGGGCGCTGGCCAGTTCGATCATCGACTCCGGCCAGTTCGATACACCCGAATTCCTCACCCTCCGCCGCCTCGTTCATGAACGGTTCAGCAAGCTCGAAGAGACGACGCAGGCGGGGTGAACGCCGCCCGGGTCAGGTCAAACAAATTCTCTCCAGTTCAGCGGCGATCTCCCGGGCGCTGGCCCATCTCTCCGCAGGGTTCTTGGAGAGGCACTTCGCCAGCAAAGCGTCCAGTTCCTGGGGAACCTGCCGATTGAGTTGCGACGCCGCGACCGGCCCGGCGTTCGACAACACGCGGTCGATGGTCTCGGGAAGCGTTGATGCCAGCATGGGAGGAACGCCCGTCAGCAGGTCGTAAAGCAGCGCGCCCAGTCCGTACACATCGGTTCTTTCCGTGATCCCACCAAAGGCGGCGGAAAGTTGCTCGGGTGCGAGATAGGGGGCTGTTCCACCGCGCGGGACATCCTCGGGAGAGTGCGACCAGCGGGCGAAGCCGAAGTCCGCTAGCACAGGTTCAGATGGTGCTTTCATCAGGATGTTGGCCGGCTTCAAATCGCCGTGCAAGACGCCAGCCGCGTGTGCGGCCATGATCCCCTCAGTGATCTTGCGGGTGAGATCCAACGCGTGCGAAATGGAGAGGGGCGACCGCTCGCGCAGTTCCTGCAGACTTCCACCGGCGATGAAATCCGTGACCAGGAAAAACCCTCCGGCAGGTGTCGTTCCCCAACCGAGGGCTCTGAGCAGCGAAGGATGCACGAGGTCTTTCAGGATTTCGTATTCGCGGGCCAGGGCGCGCGTGGTGCGGGGGTCGCTCCAGCATTCCCGCTTGAGGAACTTGATGGCGACGGGTGCTTCATGGGAAGACCATTTTCCACGATAAACCTTGCAGAAGGCCCCGGCTCCGACGAGTTGTTCCAGCAGCACTTCCCGGTAATGGATGGTCCCCACCAAGGACTTGGGTGTGGTCTCTATTGCGGAGCGATTTAGGCCCACTGAACCCGCCCTAGACGAGGATTGCCCGGCGATTTTGGCAAGGGCCTCGAACGCCCGTTGCTGGAGCCGCCTCGCCTGGCGGTCCTGAATCTTCAGCGTGCGTGAAATTTCCGAAGTCGACGCCCCCGCGAGCAACTCCCGCACCACGGCTTGCAACGCCGGTTCCAGCCGATCGATCCATCGCGGCAAGTCATCGAGAGCCAGTCGAAAGTCGATTTCGACCGGCGATGCCGCTGTACCGGTAACTGTCGCGAAGTCGGCAGAGTTATCGAGCTTTCGGGACTCTTCCTGCCGGATCGATCTTCGCCCGGCGAAGTGGAATCGTTGCTGTCGGATCAGTTTGCGGGCGGCGATCGTCACGAGAATCGGCCACAACCCTTCTTCGGTCGTGACACCGATCTTCCCCTTGCGCAATGCAGTGAAAAAGCTGCGATAGGCCGACATGGCCACATCTTCCGCATCCAGCCGGGAGGCCAAGCGAGTGTCGATCCGGCGGCGCAGCCAACGTGCCAACCGTTGTTCGTAGCGTTCGAAGAGCCGCCGGGCCGCACTGTCGTCACCGGCCCGCCACTGCTCAACCAATGCCCGTTCCGTCTCACTTGGTTGGGTGATTGATTGACCTTCGCCGAGATCGTCTAACGGACTGGACAAGTTGCGGCTTTCGGCGGACGACCCTCACGTTGTCGCTGTCTTAGCTCTGAGATGCGTGCTCTGACGACATCTGCAAACGATGACAAGTTCAGCGTGGGGCTTCCATTTCTCCCTTTTCGAAAATGGGGAAATCGACTGTCCGTCTCCTTCGCCTTTGACCATTCCTTTCCTGTGGGGGGACGTTTCCGCCCAAATCGGTCGTGGGAATTCAGGGGGAAGATCATGGCGATGGTCGTGACGGAGCCGTGCATTGGCTGTAAGGCGATGGATTGTGTGGTGGTTTGTCCGGCCGACAGCTTCCACGAGGGTGAATCGATGCTGTTCATCAATCCCGAAACATGCATTGATTGTGGTGCTTGCGTGGACGATTGTCCGAGCCAAGCCATTTTCTATCAGGACGATGTCCCCGCACCCTGGAAGGAGTACATCGCCCTCAACCGCGAGATGTCGCTGATCTGTCCGCCAATCACGGAGCGGAGACCGCAGGGCGAACCCCGCTGAAACTCTCATTTCTTCCGGGGTGGCCGGGGCCCAGGAGGCTGAAGGCCAAACCGTTCTCTGAACCGCATGTCCATTGGACGGCCCGCTCAAGTCCCAGTGCTTGGAGGGAGGCTGTACCCCTCTCCCATTTATTGTTCGGCTCCAACGCAACTCTACGAAAGCCAAACTCTAGATATGTAAGTGAAGTTTCTGCTGACCATAGGTCTCACCCTGCCAGTACCAGTGGGCAAGATGCCGGAGCTTGTCGGGCTCTTCGGGCAGTTCAATAAAGAGAAACGGATCGGCTGTGATGATGATCGCGGGTGTGGTGAGCAGCGGCAACAGCTTGGCGATGATCATGGCGGGCATGATCAACCCGCCAGGAGCCAAGCCGGCGGCCAGCGTCGGTGCATAGCGCCGCAGCAAGCCGTCGATGGTGAAGAGGGTCTCCGATCCCACCTCTCCCACTTTTCCGATCGTCGTCGAATGCTCGGGAATCTCGGTGAACGAGCATCCATAGCGGCAATGTTCCATTTCGGCCCGGATCATCGCCCGGGATCGCAGTTTGGCATCTTGGCGTGCCCGCTTCCAGTTTTTCTGGAACTCAAAGTGAGCGTGCCGGATTCGGCCGATGATGGCGGAGTAGAGACCTCGCATGAGCACTGGAACCGATGCGACACCTGCGACAGCCCGGTAAAGCCAACCCCAACGGAGCGCCTGCTGTTGGGCCGTTTCAATTCGCTTTCTCGCCTCGGCCTGCACTTCGCTGGCCGTCACGGGAATAGGCAAGCCCTCGGCATTGACCTGATCACTGAAAAGGGGAACTCCGAACCAGACGGTGGCATCCGGATGCTGACCATACGCCTTGGTGACGGCATTCATCACCTCTGCGGGGGGATTGTCCGGAATCTGGCTGGGATTCCGGGTGAGCGTCATCACCAGGTCACTTTGCCCGTGAATCCACAGTGACTTTTCGATGAGATGGACAATGCGATACTCCTGCATGATGCCGGGAGTCCGCGAGATCACATGCTGCACAAATTCTGGATCTCGAATCTGACGGCGGTTGCCGCGAAGTGCCAATGAGACAGCGAGCGTGTGGATCGACTCGGCCTTCAAAATCTCCAACGGCTGACGCATCAGTCCTTGAAGACCAAACGATGAAGCATCATCCAGCCAATCCGTCGTGACCTGCGGGGAGTGAACTTTGGCGAGCGATCTTCGGTTCCGACGTGCCACCAACTGAGACATGATGATCTCTCCCGAAGGATGAAGCCGTGCGATGAATCGCAAGAGCCAGAATGGGACATGGATGTGGAGTGAATCGCTTCCAGTATCCAAGAAACAAGATTGATCAGTTCTTGTCTATTTGTCCAAGATTTTTTTAGAAGTTCACGAACTGTGGATGGGTCGACGGCCCGCAAAGCTGTCCTATGGGTGCGACAAGTGTTAACAGACCTTCGCGATGGGCGCCCACGAATTGGCGGAGAGGCAGCACTCTGGTGAGGGCGAGTGACGACATGCCAGCACTGGGACTATCTAGGCCGCTGCATGCTTGCCTCTTCCGGTGAAGGGTCACATCAAAACGAGTCCGAGCCGACCATCATCCCAATGATCAATACGATCGGCGTTGGCGTGAGGAGGGGATGTCGAGGGCTTTGCGGTACTTGGTGACCGTGCGGCGGGCGAGGTTGAAGCCGTGCTTGGCGAGGGCCTCGACCAGGGCATCGTCGCTGAGGGGATCGTCCTTGTCCTCGTTGTCGACGATCTCTTTGAGCTTGAGCCGGATGATGTGCCAGGCGACTTCCTCCCCTTCGGAGGTCGTCGTGCCGCCGCCGAAGAATCGCTTGAGCGGGAAAAGGCCGCGAGGCGTCTGGATCCATTTGTCGTCGACGGCGCGGGAGACGGTCGTGACGTGCACCTTCACGATGTCGGCGATCTGCTGCATCTTGAGCGGGCAGATGAACTCGGGGCCCTTCTCCAGAAACTCGATCTGATGATCGACAATGGCCTGGGCGACCCGCTTGAGCGTGTTGTGCCGCTGCTCGATCGATTCGATGAGCCATTTGGCGGACTCCACCTTCCGCTTGATGTACTCACGGGTGGTGGGATCGGAAGCGCCTTGCCGCATGAGTTCCTGGTAGCGTTTGCTGATCCTAAGCCGGGGAGTGTACTCGTCTTCGAGCCGGACGACGTAGTGGCCGTTCTCGTCCTGTTCGAGGAACAGGTCGGGGGAAACGGTCTGCGAGGGCCGTTCTTCGAATTCGGCTCCGGGGTAGGGATTGAGCTTCTGAAGCTCCTTCAGGGCCTCCTTGATGAGGGCCATCGAGTAACCGGTCTTCCGTTCGATGAGGGGCAGCCGGTTTTGCGCCAAGTCTTCGAGATGCTGGCTGATGAGGAGGGCGAGCACATCGCGGAAGGGTGTTTCCTCCTTGAGTTGCAGCAGCAGGCATTCCTTGGCGTCGCGGGCACCGACACCGGCCGGTTCGAGCTTCTGGATCAGCGCGAGCGCCTGCTGGGCGTCCTCCAACCGGACATGGCGGCCGTAGAGCTGCACCAGATCGTTGAGCGGGCTTTGCAGGCGGCCGTGGTGATCGAGATTCTGGATCAGGAATTCGCCGAAGTCGCGGATCTCGCGCGGGACGGTGAAGTAGCCGAACTGCTCGAGCAGATGATCGTGCAGCGACTGCGGCTTCTGCGTGATGTTGGCGATCATGTCGTGGGCACGATCGCCGGCCTCGTCGATGCGGTTGGAAGAGGGCTTGCTGCCGGAGGTGTAGTTGTCCTCGGGCCAGTCCTGCGACATTTCCAGCAGGCGCTCGAAGGCGGCTTCGCCGTTGGCGTCTCCTTCGACGGACATCTCCTTGGCGCTGGTCGGGACGTCGAAAGCCTCTTCGCGAGCGTGGTCGAGTTCCGCCTGCTTGCCCGGGGCGTCGGGTTCGTCAAGGCGCATTTCGAGACAGACGTTCTCCGACAACTCCTGCTCGATGCGTTCCTGCAAAGCCATGACCGGCAGTTGCAGGATCTCCATCGATTGGATCATGCGAGGAGCCAGCCTCATTTGCTGGCTCATCTTCATATGTTGACCGAGATTAAGTTGCATCGAGCGGATCCCGGCGGACGATCAGAGGACATTTTTCGCAGCGGACGACCTGGCCCGCTGCATCAACACAAACCTGGGGAATCAACTGGCAGAGCACCAGTGGTTCCCTCGGCTTTCAGATCAAAACTCTGCGGAAGGGTCAGTGACTTTTTCTCCCGCACCGAATACCGAAGTCGGGTGGCACATCCCAAATGTAACTCTGAAATTGAAATTGGCGTACGATTTGCTGTAGGTTTTGCAGGAAGAGAATCAAAATCCCGAACTCCCTTCCATTCCATGCGTAAAATTGACTGTTTCCACGGACTTTCTCATCAATCAGCAGCCGTTGATCAGAAACTCTGTCGTCCCTTCAAGGCGTCTGAAAGCATTTCCCGATTGGCGAATTCCAAGACGCTCCCCGTGGCGATGCCCCGGGCCAGCCGGGTGACCTTCACGGGGAAGTCGGCCAGAAGATTCACGATGTAAAGGGCCGTACCGTCCCCTTCGAGGGTAGGATTGGTGGCCATCACCAGTTCGCGAATCTTCCCCGACTTGACCCGTTTGACGAGGGAGGCGAGGTAAAGATCGTCCGGCCCCACGCCGCTGAGGGGCGCGATGCGGCCACCCAAAACGTGGTACACGCCACCGAAAGTCCCCGTGGCCTCAAGGGCGAGGAGATCGCGAGGTTGCTCGACGACACAGACCAGCCCCTGATCACGCCGACTGTCGAGGCAGATGTCGCAGACTTCCTCTTCGGTGAGATTGTGGCAGACGGAGCAGCGACGGATGGTTCGCCGGACGTCGCGGATGGCTTCGGCCAGGGCCAAGGCCTCTTCTTCCGAACAATCCAACAGGTGCTGCGCCAGTCGTTCCGCCGACTTCATTCCGACTCCGGGAAGCGACGCCAGTTGCTGCACAAGCAGGCCCACATGCCGCCCATAGGCGTGGCGAGTTGGTTCCATCACACGCGGCATCAACAATCCTTTTTGCTGCAAATCCTTGGCGTTCGACAATTCGATTTCGGATAAGAAAGACGGCTACCGTTCAGGGCTTGCCGCCCAAAAGGCCTTGCAGCATCGACATGTCACCCATGACAGCCTGAGTCGACCGGCCAGCGGCGGCTTGGGCCTCGCGCAAGGCCTCGTTGGTGGCGTCGACCACACACCGGGCGATCTCGTCCTCGGTGTAGCCGCCGCGGATTTCGCAGCCCGTCATCTGCAGCAGGCCATTCATCTCAACACGAACCGGCCCGGAAACGGCGCTGAAGCGCTGGGCCTCCAGCTCAGCCTGGAGTTTTTGAAACTTGACGGCCAGCTCACCCACCTGATGACGCATGGACCACAGATTGCCCGCCATTCCCGCCAGTTGCCCGAACATTCCTTCGTCCTCCCGTGAGCATCTCTTCGATATCGCATCGACGGAGATCAGTCGTCCGCAGCGGTCTCCGACTCATCGGGCCCCGGCAGACTGTCATCTCCATCCATCAGTGTGATTCGTTCCCGTTCCTGCACCCGCCAGGCGTCGATCCCGAAGGCCCCGGAAATTGCCTTCACAAACTCATCCTGGGGATCTTCGACTGTGCGGGTGGCAGGTTTGAAGACCGATCCGGTGGGAACGGACATCGTCCCCGCACTGTTTGTCTCAGGCTTTTTCGTATTTTTGGGGGCCTCTCCCATGCCAGTGGCTGGAGATGTTGCTCCAACCGCACGGGGTTCTGTCTCAATGTCCGAATTTGTGGTTTCGCTGTGTGAACGGACTTCCTGCAATGCGGGGACGGAAACGAACTTCACTTTCACGGCGACGCCCGTCGCGTCCAGCAACTGCCGTTCCAGCCGACTGATAATCGGCGGCTGATCCAGCCCTTGCCGCTCAAAAGCATAGTTCTCCGGGATATGGATTTCCAGTCGTGTTGGCCCGAGAATTGCACATTTCGTGGCTCGCTGCAATCGCATCCCCGTCAAGTCCGTATTGCGAACTCTCAAGAGATCGAGCAGTGCCTGCTCATTGCCCTCGGTGAACGGAACCTCAACTGAAGCTGGGATTTGTGGAACTTCGACAGGCTCTGTGACAGTCTCTTCGCGTGGTGGAATAAGCTCCGCATGGGAGGCTGGCGATGCTTCTTCAGCTGGCAGTGGTGCCGGAATGTTCGAATCGG
>PNLE01000183.1 GCA_013822855.1 Planctomyces sp. | reverse complement strand
ATGGCCGCAAGGGAAAGTGGATATGGGGTTTTTCGACAAGCTGAAGGCGGGTCTCAAGAAGACCTCGCAGCTCCTGCGGACCGATGTCCGCGATCTCTTCAAAACCGGCGAGATTCTTTCCGAAAGCCATCTTGAGAAGTTTGAAGCCAAGCTGATCCAGACCGACATGGGGGTTGCTGCCACGACCCGCATCGTTGATGACCTCCGCACGGTTCATCTGGGCCGGACGATGAAGGTCGACGAGCTGTGGGCGACTGTTCGTTCCACCGTGCGGTCGATCCTCCAAGGGACTGATGGCGGCGGCACCGCCAATCCCGCCGAGCCGCTCTCGCCACTGAATTTTTCCACCGGCAAGCCCACGGTGATTCTCGTCGCCGGGGTCAACGGCACGGGGAAAACGACCACCATCGCCAAGCTGGCCCGGCTCCTCACTTCCAATGGCAAGACGGTCATGCTCGCGGCAGGGGATACCTTCCGGGCGGCGGCCGTTGAGCAGTTGGCCCTCTGGAGCCAGCGGTTGGGCTGCGCGATCGTCACGAAACCTTCGGGAACCGATCCCGCCGCCGTCGCCTTCGCTGGCTGCGAGGAAGCCATCAGGGCCGGGGTCGATGTCCTGATCATCGATACCGCGGGTCGGCTGCACAACCAGCAGAACCTGATGCTCGAACTGGAGAAGATCCGCCGGGTCATCTCCAAGCAGATCGAGGGGGCTCCGCACGAATCGCTGCTGGTGATCGACGCCACCACAGGCCAGAACGGCCTCAACCAGGCGCAGGCCTTCTCGAAGGCCGTCAGCACGACGGGACTGATCCTCAGCAAGCTCGACGGGACGGCCCGGGGGGGCGTGGCGGTTGCCATCCGCCAGCAGATGGGGATTCCGGTGAAGTATGTCGGTGTGGGGGAGGGGATCGACGATCTCGAAGTCTTCGACGCCGACCAGTTCGCCGAAGCCCTTTTCTCCGATTAGCATTTCCTCCGAACCCTCGCGGCTTGGCGATGTCCGCCATGACCCACATTCCTCCTCCGCAGTTTCTCATCCCATGGCCGCCAAAGCAAAACCCGCCGACGACAAGCCCAACGACATTTCGGTCTGCCGGAATCGTCGTGTGCGGCACGAGTACGAACTCTTCGACGAGCTCGATTGCGGCGTCGTGCTCATGGGGAGCGAAGTCAAAAGCATCCGTGCGGGGAAGATCTCGATCGAAGAGGCGTGGGTGCGAGTGCAGGAGGGCGAACTGTTCCTCGTGGGCTGCGACATCGCCGAGTATCCCCAGGCCTCCTGGCTGAACCACGAGGCGAAGCGGGTGCGAAAACTTCTGGCCCATAAGCGGGAACTGAAGAAGTTCTGCGGCAAGGCGAGTGAACGCTCCATCACGATCGTGCCGCTGGAAATCTACTTGAGCCGCGGCTACGTGAAGGTGAAGATCGCGCTGGCCAAGGGGCGGAAGATGCACGACAAGCGGGAAAAGCTCAAAGCCCAGGATGCCCGCCGCGAGATCCGGCAAGTGACCCGCCGCGGTTGATGCACGTGCCGGTGATTTACGTCGCAGGCGTTGCTGTCGCCAGTGTGTCGTTGGCCACCCCCGTTTTCACAAGGGCTTCGGCTGGCACCACTGGGGTTTCCGCAGGCGGAGGCGAAGCGGGTGCGACATGCTCGACTGTGGGAGTGGCCAAGGGGTTGGCGACCACTTCGTACACTTCACCGGGAACGAATTCGACACGATCGCCCAGTTCCAGCAGTGCCGCATCGATCGGGTGGCCATTCACGCGGATGGGCGAAGAGGGATCGAGGGAGACAATCCCCACGTGGGCGATATCCCGGATGATCAGCGCCCGCCAAGACCTCAACAGGCCATGGGCACGCTGGATCCGGTGATCCTGCGGCAATTGCCAGTCGACGGCGAAGTGACTGCCGACCGTGGTGAGATGTGTTCGCAGCACACGCCCGCCAGCTGCTTCGATGGAGTTCGCTTCCGGAATGGGAGTTGATGGAGAAGCCTCGCGTGTTCTCGGCATCAGGGCGAGTTCCGGCCCGTGTTCGAGCGACAGCTTGGCAGAGCTCCCAGGTTGCGGAATGGCCAGTGAATGCTGCTTGAGATCGGCAGCATGAATCACTAGGGGGAAGCGGATCTGAAAGGGGCCGCAGGATTGCCGGACAGTTCGCCGCCACCAGGTGGGAGTGATCAGGCGACACGGCGCGGCGTCGGCCTTCCCCTTGAGCGGCGAAGTGAACTGACAGACCGCGACGCCAAGGCTTGTCCAGACCAGCAAAAGTTCGTGAGGCGACAGGGAGTCGTCGACCAGGCGGACATCCGCACTAACAGACGAGCCGATCCTCAACCAGGGGCGATCCACAGGGACGACGATCGTCCCATCACAGGCCGAAGCTCTGGTGCCGGTGATCTCCACGGTGATCGATCCGGGCCAGGCGGCATGCCAGAGTGATCCGGAAGTCCTTTCGGGAAGCAGCGGGGCCACCTTGGTGGAAGTCGTGGTCTTCGGGATTCGGAACAGTTTCGCCGGAGGAACGCCGTGCGAACCCTCCGTGCGGAGGCGATACCAGCCCCGCAACAGAAAAAAGCGACGGCGGTCTCTCCGCTCGGTTCGCATTCCAACCTATCCCGCAGGGCTTGTATCACTCATCGAGTGAACATCCCCAAGCCATTCATCCATCACTGCCATGGATGATCCACCTCCTGCGGGCGCATGTCAAACTCTTTCGAGCGACAGGCCGTGCCGTGCGTATGGGGGCTAAGCGGCCTTCTTCGTGGCGGCAGGGATCGTTTCCGTTGTCTGGCCTTCATCGATGGCCACGAATTGGGCCGTGATATCGCGCAGGGTTTCGGCGGCGGCTGTGCGTGATTGCTCGATGGCCGATTGCAGCCGGGCCAGCGATTCCTTCACCAGCCGGGTTGAAATCGGCGCGCGATGCGCGAGGAAGATCTTCTCGTGGATCTTTTCGGCACTCACTTCGGATTCGTAGAAGAGTTCCTCGTAAAGCTTTTCGCCGGGACGCAGCCCCTTGAAGACGATGTCGATGTCGTCGGGGTATTTGAGTCCCGAGAGATAGATCATGTCGCGGGCCAGATCGAGGATTTTGACCGGCTCGCCCATATCGAGGATCATCACACCGCCCGTCGTGCCGATCGCGCCCGCCTGCAACACCAGCTGAACGGCTTCGGGGATCGTCATGAAGAAGCGAACCATGTCGGGGTGCGTGACCGTGATCGGCCCCCCTTCTTGAATCTGTCGGCGGAAGGTGGGCACAACACTTCCTGCCGAGTTGAGCACGTTGCCGAAGCGGACCGTCATGAACTGCGTCTTCGACTTCTGAGAAACGGCTTGCAAATACTTCTCGGCGAACAGTTTGGTGGATCCCATGATGTTCGTCGGGCGGACGGCTTTGTCGGTCGAAATCAGGACGAACCGCTCGACGCCGAACTGGTCGGAGGTGTCGACCAACGTCTTCGTGCCGAAGATGTTGTTGCGGATCGCTTCCTGCGGATTCGATTCCATCAGCGGGACATGCTTGTAGGCGGCGGCGTGGAAGACGAGTTGAGGGCGATGATCCTCGAAGATCTGGGCCAACGCTTCGCCATCACGGATGTCGGAGACTTCGTAGTCGAGCCGTGTGCCGCCGGTCGCTTTGGAGAGGAATTCCTGCTCCATCGAGAAGATGCCGCATTCCGACTGGTCGAGCAGCACCAGAGCTTCGGGGCCGAGGGCGAGGATCTGTCGGCAGAGTTCGGAACCGATACTTCCCGCCGCCCCCGTGACCAGCACGCGATGGCCGGAGATGTATTTGCGCATGCCATCCATGTCGAGCTTGGTCGGCTCGCGGCGGAGGAGGTCGGAGATGGTGACTTCGCGGGTTGCGAGGCGATAGCGCCCGTTGACGATTTCATCGATGCCGGGGATGACGTGCGCCAACAGGCCCGCATCGTGGCATTGCACCAGCAATTCACGCACAACCCGGCCCGGCGTGGAAGCGGGAATCAGCAGCAGTTCGGCCCGCACTTTGGTGGCGACCCGGGCGAGATCGACCTCTCCACTGAAGACCTGGGCCTCGCCGATGATGCCCGATTGCGCGTAGCCCTCGGGATCGATGAACGCGCAGATGCGATACTCCGAGCTGCCGCTCTTGAGGGCGCGGAGGATCGCCACGGCGCTGGCGTCCGCACCGAAGATGATCGCCCGGCGGGCGGGTAAGTGGGAAATCCCACCGAGCTTGCGATGCAGACGGGGATGGATGATCTCGCAATAGCCGCGGATCGACGTGCGCAGGGCGGCGATAGCCAGAACCGTGAGCATGAGGTCGATCAGCACGATCGACCGGGGAATGGTTCCACCCGAAGGGAGGAACGCGTTCATCGCGAGCAGCAACGTGGCGGCGATGAAGGCATCGCCTGTGACGTAGACGAAGTCGACCAGGGATGTGTAGCGGTGCTTGCGTCGCCACTGGCGGGTCAGCAAATTGACCAACGACTTGGCACCGACGACGAGAGGAAGCGTCGCCAGGCAGAGGCCCCACTCCTTGCTCGCAACTTCAAAGTCGAAACGAAGCGTGAAGGCCAGCGCGTACGTCAGGCCGTAGATGGCCACGTAGATGGGGGGAATGATCAGCTGACGAAAGGGCATTGGCGGGTTCCTCACGATGTCCGGTGACAGGCACCAGGCAGCATCCATGCTTTGTTCGTGGGGTCGTATTCGGTGAACTCCACCGATGTTCATCATGAACCTCGGCGGACTGCGAAGTTTAGTAGTGAAAGTGGCGAGGTGTGTCGAGAGGGGTCTGACTGTGTCCGAGGGAATTCGCGCGGCTATCGAATATCGCGACAAGACGATCAGAAGTCAGAATGCCAAGGGAACACCTGGTTCAGCTGGGTGTCACCAAGTCTTCACCAGTGAACAGGCCGGGAGTCAAGTCGCCTGCTGATCACTGGTTACGGCGATTCCGGGAGCGTCGTGATGAGATCATTCCCCAGGCGAACGACTTGCTCCATGCCCAGTTCCAACGGTTGCCGCTGACGGGGTTGACCGGGATTGGCCTCGTATCGGCCCAGCAGAAATTTGCCCGCACCCAGTGTGCTGAGGCGAATCTCGTAGTACCGCTTGGAGGAAGGGAGTGGGCTGGGTGGCATCGACCGTATCAGAACTTCCTGACCATCCACGTCGAACTCCAACGGCCCCAGACTTTCCAGCAGGTAGGTGACCTTCTGGCACAGGGCGTTGGCCCATTTCTTGAGAATATCCATCGAGGCGTTGGTCAGATGCGGCACCTGCAATTCGATTTCTTCCAGAGCACAGCCATAAGGCTGAACCGCCAAGGCACGGACTGTCAGCGAGACGCTCGCCGCAGGTGTCGGCCCCGCAGTGGCGGGATTGGTCTGCGGCACGGTCGCACTGACCGTTACCGCGACCGGTGGCTGATAAGGGCCACCCAGATGGGCCAACAGGGCCGCTTTGAGCTCGTCCCCTGGCGGTGTCGCGGATGCGGGGTTGGGGACAGATGCAGGCGATCCACTGGACATACGCGTTTCCCGCCTGATTGAGCCTCGATCCCGGAAGCAAACCGTCGGCTGAAACGTCGCCATCACACCAGAGAGGCGCATCAAGAATGCGTCTGTCGTCCGGTGCGCAAGACGCCTGTGGGTTCCCATTCAACGAATCGTGCGGAACCCTCAGCCAACACGGAATTCTAGCTGGCTGGCGTGGATTGGTTAATCCCGTTATCGCTGCGATCGCATACTTGCCACGGAATCGCGCCGGGCGGTGGGCGATGTCTGCGAGTCTTCGCCCCATATCTGGCGGTGTGGTTACTTGTGAAGAATCAATTTTCCGTTGCGCGTGACCCGCAGGCGATAGACCTCTCCGAGATGGTCGATCAGCAGTTCCTTCTGACCTTGCATCAACGTTCCGGAATCAATTGAGGGGCTGGAACTCGTTGCGCCCTGCGAAGCCGCAGCTGTGGCGGGGAGGGACGGAACCGGGGGCTGTGGCTGAAGGTTTGGGGATTCCGAAGGCTCAATCATGAAATCACTCCAGCGCAACAAATAATCCGCTCCCACATCAGTGAGGGTAATGACATTGAGACTCAGTGTCAATTTATCTCCGCCCGCTGGTAATTCTCGGCTTTCAACTCATTGGACGGAATCAACTCATCACGGCAGCAACCCCGGCTTCCGCTGAATCACGGCCCTCAAAGTGTGATCCAGAGGCATGTCGGTCGAGACGGCGAACAAGTCGATGTTCAGCTCCAGGCAGGCTTCGTGCAGGCCGGTTTGAAATACCCGATATTCCGCCAGATACACCTCGCGAATCGCCCGTGCATCCACCGTCAACTGCGGCAACGCCTCCAATCCTTCAAACTGCGTCCATTGAGTGAGCGGAAATGTCCGCTCCCACGCATCGAGCACCTGCACCAGCAGCACATCGTGCCGGCGGAAGCGAAGTTGCCGCAGCCCTTCGATCACCGCCGGGAGCTCATCCAGCCCATCGCTGACCACCACCACGACCGAGCGACGGGTCAATCGCTCCGCCGCCTCCATCAGGCTGTGCGCGAACCGGCTGGCGCCCGTCGGCCTCTCGGCTTCCACCTCGGCCAGCATTTGTCGATAAGCGGGCCAACTCTTGGCGAAGGTCGGGCCGGGAGTCACACCCCCGCGAAACGTGCTCAGCCGCACGGCGTCCTGCTGCTGGATGACGACATACCCCAAACAAGCCGCCAGGAGCCTGGCATACCCGAACTTGCTGACGGGTGCCTCTTTCGACTGGAACGCCATCGATTCACTGGCGTCCAGCAGAATCTGGCAGCCGAAATTGGTCTCGTCGTCGAATTGCTTCAGATAGACGCGGTCGGTCTTGCCGAAAACCTTCCAATCGACATACCGCAGGTCGTCCCCCGGCGTGTATTCGCGGTATTGCGCGAATTCAATCGAGAAGCCGCGGGAGGAACTCAAGTGCCGCCCGGTCGCCACACTGTCCACGACCGTGCGGGCCTGCAATTCCAGCGAACCCATCCGTTCGACGGCCGACAGATCCAATGGCAAGGATGTCTCTCCCGTTTGAGGCTCGATGGGAGCCGGCGGCCTGTGTGCCCGGCGTCGACCCAACTCGACAATACCGCTTTCACGCCGCAATGCGTAGACTCTCTCCTCACTGAACTTGCGGGCGATCGTCGCCCGTGTGGGATCGCCCACCGCCCTGTTTTTCAGGCGGGAAAGGTGGTCAAAGAGATTTTGCCCGGCCCCCAGGGCCACGGTTCTGCTACGGAGCGATCTGCAATGCCCAGTTGTGTGCTGGCTTATTCCGGTGGGTTGGATACTTCGGTCATTCTCGGCTGGCTGCAGGATGAAGGTTACGACGTCCACTGCGTCTATGTTGATGTCGGCCAGCCCTGCGAAGACCGCGAAGCCATCCTGAAAAAGGCGCACGATTGCGGCGCGAAGTCGGCCCGCATTGTCGACGCCCAGGAAGAGATGTGCCGCGACTTCGCCTTCCCCGTCCTCCAGTGGCAGGCCAAGTACGAGAACATTTATCTGCTGGGCACGTCCATCGCCCGGCCGCTCATCAGCAAGGTCTGCCTCCAGGTTTGTCGCGAGGTCGGAGCCGATGCCTACGCCCACGGCGCGACCGGCAAGGGGAACGACCAGTGCCGCTTCCAGCTCGCCGCCGAAGCCCTGAACCCGGATATCAAGATCATCGCCCCTTGGCGGATCGAGAAGTTCCGCAAGCTCTTTCCCGGCCGCACCGAACTGATCGCCTATTGCGAGCAGAAGGGGATCCCCGTCAAGGCCTCCACCGCCAAGCCCTACAGCTCCGATGAGAACTGCCTCCACATCAGCTATGAAGCGGGCAAGCTCGAGGACCCCAACGTCTGCGGCGTCGACATCGTCGACTTCGGCATGACCGTCTCGCCGCAGGAAGCCCCCGACGCGGTGGAGACCGTCTCGATCCAGTTCGAGAAGGGCCTGCCCGTCGGCGTGAACGGCAAGAAGCTCTCTCCGCTGCAGATTGTTCTGGAACTCAACAAAATCGCGGGTCGCAATGGTGTGGGCCGGATTGATATCGTCGAGAATCGCTTCGTCGGCATGAAGAGCCGGGGTGTCTATGAAGCTCCCGGCATGACGGTTCTCTACCACGCCCATTTGATGCTCGAACAGCTCACGCTCGACCGAGATCTGATCAACCTCCGTGATCGCATTTCGCCGGAAGTGGCCCAGATGGTTTACTACGGTTTCTGGTATGTCTCTAAGATGGATGCCCTGATGGCGTTCATCAAGGAAGCCCAGCAGCCGGTGACGGGCGAGATCGTGCTGGGCCTCTATAAGGGGAACATCATCAACCAGGGCCGCACCAGCCCGAACAGCCTCTACGACGAAGCCATCGCCAGCATGGAAGGGGGGGGCTCCTACAACCAGACCGACGCCGAAGGCTTCCTCCGCATCATGGGCCTCCCCAGCCGCGTCCAAGCCAAGGCCCGCGCGCGGAAGTATTAAAGTAGGGTGCATGCCAATGCACCAGCTTGACATCAACCCTATGCAATAGCATCGAACGGGCAACATGCCTGCAGCTTTGGGCAGGCATGTCTTGCCGCATATGGAACATGTTACGCAGAACTGGTGCATTCCGAGGACTCCATGCACCCTACGTGACGATCAGTAATGCTGGAGGTGAGGTGTCTCCGTATGCACACGCTGCACTTCATCACCCGGCTGATCGTCGGCGGGGCGCAGGAGAACACCGTCAGCAACGTTGAGGACCAGGTGCGGCTGTTCGGCGACAAGGTGACGCTGGTCACCGGGCCGGGGCTGGGGCCGGAGGGGTCGCTCGAAGAGCGGGCAAAGCAGTCGGGTGCCCGCCTCATCGTGATGCCGGAATTGCACCGCGCCATCCGCCCCTGGCAGGATTGGCGGGCCTATCGCGAACTGCGGCGGCTCATTCGCACGCTGAAGCCCGATGTGATCCATACGCATGCCTCAAAAGCCGGGATCATCGGTCGGCAGGCGGGGGCCGACGAGCGGGTGCCCGTGGTGCACACGATCCATGGAGCCGCCTTCCACTTCGGGCAGTCGCCACCTGCTTATCAGCTTTACAAATCACTCGAGCGGCGGGCGGGAAGACAGACAGCCCACTTCATCAGTGTCTGCGACGCGATGACCAATCAATACGTCGCGGCGGGTGTGGCCCCTCGGGAGAAGTTCACGACGATCCGCAGCGGCTTCGATGTCGAACCCTATCTCTCGCCTGTGAAGAGCCGGGCCGAGATCCGGGCGGAACTTGGGCTCAAGGAGGGCGATCTGGTGGTCGGCAAGATCGCCCGACTGTTTCATCTCAAGGGACACCAGTACCTCATCGCCGCCGCGCCGGAAATCGTCCGGCAAGAGCCGCGGGCGAAGTTTTTGCTGGTGGGCGACGGCATTCTCCGCGAGCAGTATCAGGCGGAGATCGCGAGGCTTGGCCTGACGGATCACTTCGTCTTCACCGGGCTGGTGCCGCCCAGCCGAATCCCAGAATTGATCCACGCGATGGATATTGTGGTCCATTGCAGCGAGTGGGAGGGCCTGGCCCGGGTACTGCCCCAGGGCTTGCTAGCGGGGAAGCCGGTCATCAGCTACGACATCGATGGCGCGAGCGAAATCGTCCGCCCCGGTGAAACCGGCTATCTCCTCCCGAGAGGCGAAGTCGCCAGCCTCGCCAATGCCACCATGGAACTTCTCGCCAATCCAGCAGTCAGAGATCAGTACGGGCAACGCGGCCGGGAACTCTTCCGGCAAGTTTTTAGCCATGTGTATATGACGGGGGAGATTCGGAAGGTTTACGAACAAGTGGTCTCAAGGCCCTCTGAAGTCAAGCGATAGGGATGCCTGTAGTGTCATGCGACTCATCATGGGTGGGAGGTAGCCGTTAGCTGTATGGCGACTTCAGCTTATTGGACACTCTTTTTCATGATATGTTTTAGGCAGTACCTCCATTCATCCCACTCGCTTTTCACTTCTTCAAGCGACTCTTCAATATCGGAGTATCTTTGAGAAGATTCACCAAGCTGGTCACGTGCTAGGCTTCGAATGATGTCACCGTTTAGCGAAGGAACTCCGCTTCTGTCCTTCTGTGACGCTTGGAAGGTCGCGAAGATCGTGTCCTTGTAACAATCTTGCTGCCAAGATGATCTGAAACCACCTCCCATTCCACAGGTTTCAAGTTCGACGATGATCTTTTCTACTACCTGCTTGTCAGAGAGACATTGCCAAGATACCTACTCCTTTGCTGAAGGGTCACCATTGTGCTTATTGTCGAAATTAACAGCAGGGCTTGCCTGATTATGGGGTAATCTAGTGGCACATAAACAGTGAAGTCAAGAAGTTGAATCGAGAGCTTTGGGGTTTGACCGATCTTTTCAGCGAGTACTTGTGTCAGGTCAGAATCACATTCTGCAAGAAATCTACGAGCATCGCGAGAGGCTCCTTGCGGACTGTGATGGGGATTTGCATCGGTACATCGAAGAGGCTCGCCAGCGGGCATTGACCTCGGGACGGCGTATCGCCTTGCCGGTGGACAAATCAAGTAGGCCGCCGGAATCATCATCGGAACAGGAGTCCGGCAACGAACGTGGCGTGGACACGCAGTGATCGTTAAACGCAGATTCCCGGCGTTGAGGAAAACGCCGGGAATCAATCTC
>PNLE01000182.1 GCA_013822855.1 Planctomyces sp. | reverse complement strand
TGATGGGTCAGAATCTCGTCCTCAACATGGCCAACCACGGCTTCTCCGTGGCTGTCTTCAACCGTACGACGGCGACAACCGATGAATTCGTGGGGGGATTGGCGAACGAGCCCAAGGACAAGGTTCACGAGGGAACCATCGACCGCGTCCAGGGATACCACACCGTCGAAGAGTTCGTCGGCAGCCTCAAATCGCCACGCCGCATCATGATCATGGTCAAGGCGGGCAAGCCCGTCGACGCCGTCATCGACCAGCTCAAGCCGCTCCTCGCCAAGGGCGACATCATCATCGACGGCGGCAACAGCGACTACAAGGATACCAACCGCCGCGACGAGGAACTCCGCAAAGAGGGCCTGCGTTTCATTGGCACGGGGGTCTCCGGCGGTGAGGAAGGCGCCCTCAAGGGGCCGAGCATCATGCCCGGCGGCCACCACGACGCCTGGCCGTTCGTGAAGGACATCTTCCAGGCGATCTCGGCCAAAGTGGGTCCCAACGCCGACATCCCCTGCTGCGACTGGGTCGGCGACGCCGGTGCCGGCCACTACGTGAAGATGGTTCACAACGGGATCGAATACGGCGACATGCAGCTCATCTGCGAAGCCTATTTCATCCTCAAGAGTGCCTTGGGCCTCTCCAACGAAGAACTTTACACAGTCTTCAAGGAGTGGAATGAAGGAGAGCTCGAGAGCTACCTCATCGAAATCACCCGCGACATCTTCACCGTCAAGGATCCCGCCACCGGCAACTTCCTGGTCGATCAGATCCTCGACACCGCCGCCCAAAAGGGAACGGGCAAGCTGATGAGCCAGCACGCCCTCGACCTGGGTGTACCGACGACGCTCGTCACCGAGGCCGTCTTCGCCCGCTGCCTCTCGGCCCAGAAGGACGAACGCGTCCGTGCTTCGAAGGTTCTGCCCGGGCCGCCCGCCGGGATCACCATCGATGGCGACAAGGCGCAGTTCATCGAAGACATCCGCCACGCACTTTATGCCTCGAAGATCGTCAGCTACGCCCAAGGCTTCGTGCAGCTCGACGCCGCCGCCAAGGAGTTCGGCTGGAAGCTCGACAATGGCAGCATCTCGATGCTGTGGCGCGGCGGCTGCATCATCCGCAGCCGGTTCCTGGGAGACATCAAGGCCGCCTTCGACAAGAACCCCCAGCTGGAGAACCTGCTGCTCGACGAGTTCTTCACCAAAGCGATCACCAATGCGCAGGCCGGTTGGCGGAACGTCGTCGCGACGGGTACGAAGCTGGGTATCGCCATGCCCGCCTTCGCCAGCGCGCTTTCTTACTACGACGGCTACCGCAGTGCACGGCTGCCAGCGAACCTGCTCCAGGCTCAGCGCGACTACTTCGGCGCCCACACCTACGAACGCCTCGACAAGCCCCGCAAGGAGATGTTCCACACCGACTGGATCCGCGAAAGCAAGCAGAGCTAGCTGAGAGGGTGCTTCTCACCACAGATACGGGAGAGCCGGCTAGGGACGTGGTCCTGGCCGGCTCTTTTCGTTTCCTCGCCGACTTCCCCCGCCAGTCCAAGTCTTGCCTGCAAAGTCCGCTCAAGCGGATTCTGCCGCAGATTCCTGGATCCGGACGAAAAACCGGCGACTTTCACCGAGCGAATCGGCCGCCTTAGTCCGATATGCATCGTGAAGGATCGAGAGCTACCGAATGGAATCGGAGGCAGCCACGGAGGGCGGTCAAGCATGACTTCCCGCGTTGGCCCATCACGTTTCTCCAGGCCATCGGAAGGTAGATCTCATGCGGGCACGTTCACTCTCCCAGTCGGCCGCACTCTTGCTGTGCGCAGCGTCTTTGGCACTGGTCGGATGCCGGGCCGCCCAAGTGGTCGATCAGACCACTCCCCCCAACCCGCCCTACTCGGAGTATCCGACCAACGGCGAACCGATGCCGTTGCTCCAACCGATCCCTCCCTCGGGTGGTTCGGGCGAGCTGATGCTGCCCCCTTCGCCGCCCCCGGCCCCCGCTTCGGAATCGGCCAGCACCCGTTCGACAGAGCATGAAGTTCGCACGGTCAGCTGGAACCCGAAGAGCTGGTTCCAGAAGAAGAGCTGGTAGATCAGGCCTGTCGTTCAGAGGCTAGGAGGGTTCAGGGGCTTGATGGGATCAAGGGCCTTGCGGGATCAACGGGCTGGGAGCCTGTCGAGAATCCGGTTCAGAACTTGAGCTGGTGCTGGAGCAGTTGCGTCGAGGAATGGCCGGGCCACGAGGCTCAGGCCATCGAAGCGGTGGAACATTGCTTTCGTGTGGACACCATCCCGGGCGACCCGCAAGGTCACGGCATCGGCCAGCTTCAACTGGCTGTCCTGGCCGCAAATTTGGATCGTCGGCAGAGTTTCAATCCGCGCCATCGAGTAGGCGCTCAGGTGGCACGTGGCATGGTCGCCAACCAGCACCACGCAATCGGCTCGATCCTCCCGCAGGATCCGCTTCGCATCGAAGTGGTTGGAGTCATGTTCGATCCGCCCGCGCCGATAGCTGATGGCTCCCGCATAGCCTGTCTGCCAGGTGCAGACCAGACTCCCCGCGCCCATATCGCCGTCGTCGCCCAAGTACTGTGAATGGAACGCTCGCCCATCGTTCAATTCGGAGACGAGGCGTGCGAGGGACTCCGTCGCCAGTTCGGAGTCCTGCTCCTGACACAAGGCGTCTCCATAGAACAGGCAGCCATATCGGCAGCCCAGAAAGGCCTCGGCCAGCGCTGAGACGGCCGGATGCAACCCGTGTCCACTTCCCGGCTGGCCCGACTTCACTCGTTCCCGCAACTGCTGGAGGACGAGGAGTGTCTCGGAAGGTGCCGCCGCAAGATGTCGCGTGGGAACCCCGGTCTTCTCGACTTGCTGCCTCATTTCGGCGGAAACGTCTCCGATCAGCAGATACATCGTCCGGGTGCGTTCGCCGAACTGGGCCGGTTGATCGGCTCGGGGCGTCATTCGTTCGATGAGACGCGGATGACTCCGGGCCACATCGCAGCCCCAGAAGGCGACGACATCGGCCCGCGACCGCACATCTCCCAGGGAACAGGTCACCTGCCCCACCTGGGCAAAGGCACGAGCCGCTCCCCGCGCCACCGCACCGGCGGGCCAGACCACCGTCCCCCCCACCGCTTCGGCAATGGCCAACAGCGCGCGGGTCGCTTCGAGACCCTGGCTGTCATCCACGATGAACAGTGGTGCCATCGAAGAACTCAGCCTGGCAGCAGCCATGTCTGCGAGAGGTTCCCAAGAGATCTCTGCACACGGGGTGTCACCCGTCACGCGCTCAAGCCAAGCAGCACCCCTGCGGCAGGACTTCTCCCATTGAGCCGCCAGTCGGGGGAGTGCCCCTGGCTCACCTCGCCGTTCAAAGTCGTCGCATAGCAGGCTGCAGCCGAGGCAGGTGATTGGCAAGCTGTCGGCTGTCATGCTGCGGCCAATCCTTCCCATCGATATCGGACATCCGGGACCCAAGTGCTTCGATACGGCCAATCACCAGCGCTCATTGGGACCAGCGGGGACGGGAATCTGAAAATCGGGCAGCACTCCGTCTTTGCTCGCGCCGTTCGGCCCTGCGGCGGCGATCGCCGCCAAGGCTTCATCGAACTCCTCCATCGTGTTGGCCGTCTGCACCGCTTGACGCAGTGCCGCACCCACCCGCATGGCTTTCGTATACCAGTGCGCCATCTTGCGGAAGGCACTCAAGGCGGTTTCCTCACCGACCCACTCCTGCAGATAGACGAATTGCCGCCGCATGAGTGCCAGACGGTCGTTGAAGCTTCCGGCCGGCATCCAGGAGCCGGTGGCCTCCCACTCGGCCAACTGCCGGAAGATCCACGGATTGGCCAACGCTCCTCGGCCAATGGAAATCGCCTTGCAACCCGTCTCGTCGTACATCGCGATGGCGTCGTCGATCGTGCGGATGTCGCCATTCGCCACCACGGGAATCTTCTCAACGGCCTCCACCACCTGGCGGATGCCGTCGCGGTTGACCGTCCCGCTGAATCCCTGGGCCCGTGTGCGGCCATGAATCGCCACGGCCGCCACGCCCGCTTGTTCAAACTCCCGTGCGAAACGGGGTGCGGTGAGCTGCGACGCATCCCACCCGAGACGCATCTTCACCGTGACGGGGAGCTTCACCGCTTCGACGACCGCCCGGACAAGCTCGGTGGCGGCATCGGCATGGCACATGAGACTCGCCCCTGCCCCTGTCTTCACGACCTTGGGAACCGGGCAGCCCATATTGATATCGATTGAATCGACACCCCTCGCTTCCAGAAACTGGGCCGCGTCCCGCATGACGGACGCCTCGCCGCCGAAGATCTGCACGGCGAAGGGACGATCCAGCGGATGGGTCTCAATCAGGCGGAGGGTTTTCTCGGAACCCGCCATCAACCCGCGGGCATTGACCAGATCGGTGGTTCCCAAACCGAGGCCACCCAACTCATGCACCAGCCGGCGGAAGGGAAGATTGGTGAACCCCGCCAGCGGAGATAGAAGCGTTCGAGAAGGGAGGGAAAGCGACCCGTACTGCACGCACGAATACGCACGCAGCCGGGAACGGACTCGTTCGCTGAGTTCCGAGGACTGGGGATGAAGACGTAAACCGTTCATGGTCAAAAAGATAACACCGCCATCACGAACTGTCACCCGCACGCTTTTCAGCGAATCTTCCGTCTGTTACTCTTTGCTGCTCTGTCAACCGACATCATCAACACCACAATCCCTGTTCTCGAAGGGACGCGAGTCATGCGTCATCGCCCCAAGACCAGCCGCCCCAAGGCGAGCCTCACGACCAAGCAGAAGATCAACAACCGCTGGAAGGCCAAGCGCAAGAAGATCCGCATTGGCAAGTACGGCAAGTAATTATGCTTAGTTGCCAAGGCAGTACGCTCTTTGACAAAAGTGTCAGATAAGCGTCTTGGCTACTCATGCGATGAGAACTTAATCAATCGAGCTTCAAGACTCCGCACGGGCAGCGGCCCAGTCCATTGAGATTGCCGCTGACGTCATTGACTGCCTAGCGCCCTAACAAATCAAAATCCCTGCCAGTTGCTGGTGGGGATTTTTTGTTTCATGGGGAGTGTCGACATCCGAATCAGCTCATCGAACGATGGGGCAATTTCTTACGTATCGCCTTTGAAATGGCGCGCTGAGAGTCGCACAAGCATGCTTCCCCAAAGCTGCAAGCATGGCACACAGAGCGCTATTTCAAAGTGGTATGCGGCACAGGTATCGGCCCATCGATGGCTCCGTTTTCGGCGATGGTCTCCTCCCTTGAGGACTGCTGGCCCAGATCTTCCGCCGGAATGAGGGGAAGCAGCCGACGAAGAATCGGGCTGGTCATGAAGGTCGTCAGCACGGCCATGATGATCAGCATGCAGAAGACGCTAGGTGGGATGACGCCCATTTCCCGACCCACATTGATCGCGATGAGTCCCATCAGCGCGCGGGTATTCATCATGATCGCCACGCAACCACTCTCCGGCCAGCTGAGTCCGCCCAACCGGGCGGCGGCACCGCAGCCGATGATCTTCCCGCCGATGGCCACCAGACACACCAACCCGCACAGCGCCCACAGCAGCGGCGTGTTGAGGGTGCCGATGTCGGTTCGCAATCCCGTGTAGGTGAAGAACACGGGAAGCAGCAGGCTGTAGACGAAATCCTGCGTCTTGCCAGCGAACGCCTCCCGGAAGCGATGCTGGTCGTGCAACGCGGCCCCCAGCAGAAACGGCCCGATGATCGAGAAGATGCCGATCCAGTTGGTGATCATCGCCATCGCGAAAATCACCAAGATCCAGAGTGCGAGCGAAGTGACATTCAAGCTCGACTCTTCGGTGGGAAGAAGCCGCGCGATCCAGGCGACAACCAATGGGCGGATCACGAACAAGACGACCGCCACCAGCCCGATCGTCAGCCCCAGCATCGCCGCGACCGATCCCAGATCCAGGTTGCCGCGGACAATCGCGGCCACGGTCGCCAGCATGATCCAGATCAGTGCATCGACCATGGCGGCGGCGCTGATCGTTAAAGCCCCCAGACGCGTCCGGTTGATCCCGAACTCGATCATGATCCGCCCGAGAATGGGAATGGCCGTCACGGAACAGGCCGTCGCCATGAACAAGGCAAAGCCGTACCGGGGAATCTCCATGGCAACGAGGGGTTGCATCCACCATCCCAGAGCCAAGGCCCCGGCGAATGGTAACGCGATCCCCGATGCCCCGATCATTCCGGCCGTGCGGCCCATCTTCCTCAAGTGCCCGAAATCGAACTCCATGCCGATGAGGAACATCAGGAAGATCAGCCCCAGCTGACCCAGTGTCTGGAAGATGGGAGTGACGTCTGTCGGAAAGAAGGCGGGGATGAATCCCGGGAAGAGCCGTCCCACGACCGAGGGACCGAGGATCAATCCGGCGGCGATCTCACCGACAACCGTTGGCTGGCCGAGTTTCCGGAAGAACCAACCGCCCAACCGAGCGGCGGCGATCATCACCACCAACTGCTGCAGCACCACCAGCATGAGTGCTTCGACTTGATTGACATGATCGACAGCCAGCAGCATGGAAAGGTCCTGAAACAGCCGAAATCAGCAGTTGGCGAACAACACTTGTTTGAACAACCTACAGTGCGATCATGGCGGATCCAAGGGAAGCTGAACATGGGCGGGGAACGGATCTGCCGCTCAAACCATGGTGCCGCCAACCCATCGACCCGCCCTCCGCAGGCACCCGGCTTTCCGGGCATACCTGCGAAGTTGGCGGGATGTTCGGTGTCGGACTACGAGAGCAGCATGCGGAGGTCGTCGGCCGTGAGGTTGGTCATGACCGAGTTGTCCTGCTCGAGAATCGCGTCGGCCAGTTCCCGCTTCTGCTTCTGCAACTCGGCGATCTTCTCCTCGACCGTGTTCTTGCAGATGAGGCGGTAGGCGAAGACCTGCCGCGTCTGCCCCACACGGTGGGCACGGTCGATGGCCTGGGTTTCCACCGCCGGATTCCACCACGGATCGAGAATGAAGACATAGTCGGCGGCGGTCAGATTGAGACCCAACCCCCCCGCCTTCAGACTGATCAGGAAGACACCGCAATCCTTGTCGTTCTGGAACCGTTCGACGCACTCCTTGCGGTCGCGTGTCTGGCCGTCCAGATACTCGTAGACGATGCCAGCCCGGTCGAGATGCTTCCTGACGATCGAGAGCATGCTCGTGAACTGCGAGAAGACCAGCGTTTTGTGGCCTTCGCGGACGAGTTCTTCCAGATGCGGAATCAGCACATCGAGCTTGGCACTTCCCTCTTCATCGGAGGATTTGTGCAACAGCGCGGGATGGCAGGCCGCCTGCCGCAATCGCAGCAGCGCCTCGAGGACATGCATCTTCGTCTTGGCGATCCCCTGGGACTCGATCAGACCCAGCAGCGAATCGCGGAAGTGGTCGCGCAATTCATCGTACAACCGCTGCTGCTCTTCGCCCATTTCGCAGAAGATCGTCTGCTCGATCTTGTCTGGCAGTTCGTTCGCCACGGCCTGTTTGGTACGCCGCAGGATGAATGGCCGCAGACCATGGGCCAGCACCTTGCGGGTCTCCCGATCATTGGGATCGGCCGCGTGGAGCTTGAACAGACTGCTGCGCCCCAGCATGCCGGGATTGAGGAAATCGAAGATCGAGCAAAGATCGCCCAGATGGTTTTCGATGGGTGTGCCGCTGAGTGCCACACGCCGGCGCGACTTGAGCAGACGCGTCGCTTTGGCCACTTGCGAGGTGTTGTTCTTGATCGCCTGCGCTTCGTCGAGGATCACATAATCGAAGTCGACATCCTTGAGGATGTGGACATCCCGGCGCAACGTTCCATAGGTGGCGAGGACGATATCCGACTTGGTGAACGCCTCGCGCTGCTTGGCCCTGTCCAGTCCCGAGTATTCGAGCACCCGCAACTGGGGAGTGAAGCGCTCGGCTTCCTGCTTCCAGTTGAACATCAGCGATTTCGGAACGACGACGAGCGACGGCATGCGTTCCTTCGCCGGTGTCCGCTGACGACGTTCTTCGAGGAACGCCAGCATCTGGATCGTCTTCCCCAGACCCATGTCGTCCGCGAGACAACCGCCGAATTGGAACTCATCGAGGAACTGCAACCAACCCACCCCTTCGAGCTGGTAGCCGCGAAGCTCCCCATGGAAGTCGGCGGGTTTGCGGGCGGCATGCACCCCCGAGAAATTGGCCAGCCGCTCACGGACTTCGGCGAACCGCGCGTCGTAGTCGACCGTCCCCTGCTCCAGCAGCAGTGCGTCAAGTAGCCCGACCTGGGCCGCGCCAAACCGCAGGTGATCCCCTTCCAGCACACCGAGCCCGCCCATGAGGCCGTAGCGACGGACCCATTCCTCGGGCAGGATCCCCAGCGAACCGTCATCGAGATAGACCGTGCTGTCACCCCGCGCCAAAGCGGAGAGGAGTTCAGGGAACGAAACCCGGCTGCCGCCGAAGTCGATGTCCGCATGGAGTTCAAACCAGTCGATCCCGGATTTCACCTGGAACTTCAGCTCACCGGGCTGCCGCACCTGTTTGCCGTCGGCGCGCACTTCCCAGCCTTGGCCGATCAGCTTCCGCACTGCCGGCCCCAGATCGCGCGAGGTGATCTCGACGTCATGCGGCCCGCGGCGGGCATCGATCAACCGGCGCACTCCGACATCCTGGAGAGCCGACCAATAGTTCTCCTCCTCATCGCGATCGCGCACAACGTATCGCTTGGAAGACCGTTGAACGATGGCCCATTGCACGCTGGAACCACGGACGCTGGCGTCTTCGTATTCAAAGATCACATCGGCCTTCAGACGCTCATGGTGCCACTTGCTCTTCCCCGGTGAATGCACCAGAAGGAGTGGCTTGGGCGTCAGGCGAACCTCCTCCAGCCGCAGTTCCTCCGGGAGTTCCAACCTGGGGAGCGCGGGCATGTCATGCAGGCGGTCGACCAGATCGTGCTCCTCACCGGCGGGAACCTCCAGCGGCTGGCCCGACTTGAGGAGCTTCACCCAGGCGTAAGCCCCGAAGTCGTTGAACAGGGAAATCTGATGATCGAGTATCACCAGCCCGCCGGGGGTCAGCATCTGTGCCGACTCCAAGCCGCGGGACTCCTCTTCCCTTTGCAGAAAACCCCGCAGCTTCCAGACACTCGGCCCTTGGTCGAACTCGAGCGATAGGCACAGCTCCCAAGGGAGTCCGGCATCCCAACCGAGCACCTCGGTCATCCGCTCTTCGGGATCGGTGAACCGGATCCTCCCCGTCGCGCAGATCTGCGGCAGCAGGAGTTCCGTCAGGTCGTGCGGCACGCGATAACGCCAGGCCGCCGCCTGCATTTCGCCGACCATGCCGCTGGTACTGGCTCGATCGGGAGTTCCGCCGACGAGGTGAGCCAGAATCCGGCGATCCTCTTCGTCTTCAATTTCTTCCAGGCGGCCCGGCCGGAGCTTCAACGGCTTGAGTTTGCCCCATTGGCCGCTGGCACGCCTTTGCCGCTGTGAAGTCTGGAGGATCAGGCACTCGGCCTCTTCGCTGGCGGCGGCATCGATCTCATAGACGACTTCCCGTTCCTTGCCCGGAGCGGAAGTGGCGTAGCCGCCGTTGCCGTCCTGCATCGCGGTCCGCAGTTCCTTGAGCCGGGCTTCCCATTCCCGCGCGGGAGCGGCCACAACTGCGGGCCGCTCGGCCACCACGGTCGACTTCGCCATCGACAATTTTCGGGAAGGAGCCGATTCCAACTCGTCGTCGAGCCAATCGTCGTCCCCCAGATCGAGGGGATCATCCTCTGTGATGAACGCGGGGATGAATCCCGGCTTCACCCCGGAAGAGATCACCCCCTGCTTCTCGGCGAGCAGAATCGTGGCCCAGACATGCTTGCAGGTCGCCTGTCCCGTGGGATTCGGCTTGCCGGCCATGCAGGTGCAACTGGTCTTGAGCTGCCCCTCGTCCCGCATCAACTGGGTGGCGAACTCAACTCCATCCCGCACCACGCCGAATATCTGCTCTTCGGTGACGCGATTGATCGCCACACGTTCCGCTTGGATATAGGCTGCTCCGCGAAACCGGATATCTCCTCGAAACTTGCCTTCCAGCAAATCCGACAACGTCATAGAGGCTTCCCTGACTCCACTTTGGGAACTCGAATGCTGAACCTGATCGGAGAGCCGTCAACCGACACCGGACATGCCGGGCGAGACCAACCCTCCCATCGGAAAGTCTTTCGCGGCAACGATCATTCGTGGAAAAAACAATCGTCGCAGCGCAGCGTTCAACGGTAATCGAACCAGCGGCAATTGACCACTCAAGAACCGCGAGCCACAAATACCCTCCCACCCGCTTCCGAAATCGAGGGGTTCGCCGTCCAAGTTCGCGAAAGTCCTCAGGCTCCATTACACTTCCGCCAAGACGACTGCCAAGACCATTGGTCGACTGCGCGGGAGTGGCCCCCGAAGCGCCCTCCCATTCGACCGACCGCCTCGCCCCCCTCTGACTAAGCAGTGAAAATCTCCCCATGAGTTCAGACATACTGCCGACAATGTCGCCGGATGCTGTCCGCCAGTGGTTTCAGACCCAGGTGCCGCTGGAAGATTTCCAGAATCAACGGGTGCTGCTGATCATTCCGGATGCCACCCGCACGGCTCCGCTGCCACTGCTTTTCTCGGCCCTCTTCGAGCGGCTCCGGCCGGTGGTGCAGCAGTTGGATGTCCT
>PNLE01000181.1 GCA_013822855.1 Planctomyces sp. | reverse complement strand
GGCGTGGATTGATTTGCCGAGGTTGAACTTCCACTCGACTTCCCCCGTCTCCAGCGCGATCTGGTAGAGGTTGCCGTCGTCCGAGCCACCTGTCACACTCTTCGTGCATGAAGACAGATGTATTGATCAGGCGGGCCGACAGCGCATCTATGCTGGAGGGGCACGACCGTCGCCATCCGCCCGCAAATGCTCTCCCCGTGCCCTGCATGACATGCCCCGCTGACGATCCTCCCGAATGACTCCAGAACAGGCCCCTGAAGTGCGAAGTTCCCATCTCCCGCCATTCCGCATCTCACCGAACGCTTCGTTCGTCACCCCCACTCGGCTCTTCCTGGGGTGGGTGATGAGAGCCGTAACGCTCTCAATCTGCATTTGCCTGGCCACCCCTCTCTTCGCAGCCGACATCACCGAGATCCCTCAGCAGGCGGTGGCCGCACGGGCGATTCTCGAACCCTGGCAGAAGGCGCATACACAGCCCACCGAGCGTTACTTGCACATCGTCTGCTTCACGCCCAGCGACCGCGAGTTCCCCGCCAACCATCGCGAGCGGCTCACCCGCATGCTCCAGCACATCCAGGCCTTCTATGCCCAGGAAATGGAACGGAACGGCTTCGGCCCTCTGACCTTCAACCTGCAACTCGACCGCAATGACCAACTCGTGATCCACGAAGTCCGTGGCGCGAAAACTTTCGCCGAATACGAGAAGAAGTCGGGGAGCGAAATTCGCCGCGAGGCCCTTCCCGTCCTGGCCAAAGCCGGCATTGACGCCAACCAGGCGACCATCGCCATCTTCTGCAACCTCGCCACTTGGGATGAGCAAAAGCTCACCTTCATCCACAAATCCCCCTACTACGCGGGCGGAACCTACCTCTCCGGCACCGCGTGGCAACTTGATTCTCCCGAACTCGACACCCTCAACCTTCCCAAAAAGGAGCCACTGATCCGCGACGGTGAATACGGCCGCATTTCGCTGGGCCGCCACAATTCAATCTTCATCGGCGGCATGGCCCACGAACTCGGCCACGCCTTCGGACTCCCCCATTGCACTGCCCGCTCCGATGAGGCCGTCCGCGGCTCGGCACTCATGGGAGCCGGCAACCGCACCTACTTCGAGGATCTTCGGGGCGAAGGGCGCGGAAGCTTTCTCACCTTCGCCCACGCCCTCAGGCTCGCCTCGCACCCCCTATTCAACGGTCGCTTGGAAACCAGGAAATCGAAGCCGGAAGTCACCGCCAGGAACATCCGCATCCGGGCCGAGGACAAATCGATCGTCGTCGCGGGAACCCTCTCGGGAACACCTCCCCTCTACGGCCTCGTCGCCTACTTCGATCCGGAAGGGAACGACGACTACAACGCAACGTCGGCCACCGCGATCCCCGCCGCCGACGGCTCGTTCCAACTTGGTTCCAGCGCCCTGACCGCCGGCAAACGGGGCGTCCTGCGGCTGATCCCCCTCCACGCCAACGGAGCCATCCCGGGCGATAACGATCTCTCGAAACTCCGCTTCTCCTACAGCGTCAGCGACGCGGGCATCCCCGAACTCAAGACCATCCAGATCAAACAGCTCCTCGCCCCGCTGGTCGCCGCCCTCAACAGCGGCAACCCGAACCTCGCCCGCAAGGAAAAGGACAAGATCAAGTCCCGGGAAGCTTCGCTGATCGCCGCCGCCCTGATCAATGTCACGGCTCCCACGGAATCACCCGCCCAGGCGAAAACCGCGGGGAAGTCCAAGCCAGCCTCGGCCAGCCTCACTAGCTTCAAGGCGGAGTCGGCCACCGTCGGCTGGATGAAACCCTCCTTCAACCGCGTCCCCGATGAATCGATGCTCCTCGAAGCGAGCGGAGAGATCTTCGCCACCGGCATCTTCGCCCACGCCCCCGCCCGGCATGAGTACGCCCTCGGCGGCAAGTGGAAATCGTTCACGGGAAAAGTCGGCGTCGCCACCGGCCACTCGGGCTCGGTCATCTTCGAGATCGTGGGCGATGGAAAATCGCTCTGGAAGTCGCCCGTCGTCGAAGCCGATCAATTGCTGAACTTCGACATCAACCTCACCGGCGTCAACCAACTGGAACTCACCACTGCCCCCTCCGACGACGGCACCAACAGCGACTGGGGGCTGTGGCTGGAACCCAAACTCGCCAGGTAGCGGCAGTTGTCCGGATCACTTCCTCCCGTCACACTGCCCCTTTCACTGCCCCTTGCCCTGCTCAGTGGATTCGCTGCTCAAGTGATGAGACAGCGCCACACCGGCGGGCTGGCTCGATGGTGCCGGTTGTCCGTTTTTTGGCAACCTATGTGTCGCAGACAAAAGGGATCACGACTTTACAACGCCTTCGTCATGTGTGGCGGTGCATCGCGGCCGAGGCTCGACCTACGCGCTGGCTCGGCCCGAATCCATCTTCCGCTGCGCCACCACTTGTGTACTGCATGGCGTTGATCACTCCATGGCTTCATTTCCCGATGGGTGCCACCGCTCGAAAACTCGGACCAATCCGGATCTCGTCGATGTCGGTCGAGAAGTTGGCATTGATCCGCACGGCGTCGAAGCGGAAGTCCGGGACCGACAGCCGGAGCGTTGCATCGGCCAGTTTGGGCTCGCTCGACAGCCCAGGGTTGATCCACACGGTGGCCTCCTCGGGACCCGGCCTGAACTCCAATCGCGCGACGAGGAACGACATCTCCCCCGAGGGAACGGCACTCGAGCGAACATTGACCTGCGCCCCGGTGAGCAAACCCGCTGCAGTCCAATTCCCCGAGGGTGCCGCACCGATCTTCCCCAGCCGAAAGCCCGACACGTCCCGCGTGCCGACTTGGAAGTAGGTGTAGCGGTTGTTCTCCGCAGTGCTGTTGAACGATTGCGCCAGAAAACTTAACCAAAGGATCGTGCCGTCGCTCCCCAGTCCCGACTCGTCGATCATCGATGGGGGAAATGCGGCCAAGTCCAGCCCCCGTGTCGTCAGTGAACGGACTCCCATGGCGGTCCTCATTTGCAGCCCCGACGTTTGCAACACATTCCCTTGAACATCGACGTGCTCCAGAGGTTTGAACTTCCGCATATCTTTTGGATCCCAGTTCAACTCCCGCGCGTGGTCGACAATCACAGACACCTTGGAACCGTCTTCTTGCCAAGGTTCCGCCCAGCCGTCCCCGCCGGACAACCCTTGCATTCCGCCCGTCGTGGGCCAGGTCGCAGCATCGATCGCTGGCGCGGGGATCGATGTCGCGGGATAGTCGAAACCTTCGTACGCATATGGAGCTTCGAAGGGAATGGCTGGTGACTGATTGTTAGAGAGCCACAGGCCCGCCGCGATCACCATGAACATTACGCACGCCAGCAGTATCCCGCAGGCCAACAGCACTTTTCGGGACCACGACTTCCCCGTATGAACAACCGCGTTGCCGGGCGGCTGGAGGAACAAATCCGTCGGTCGCACAACATCGTTCGACGGCACCGTCGACAGATCGGTGCGATCACTGGTGACGAGCAACCGCTGCGCGTGCAGTCGTCGACGCAGAAACGCATGGAGATGGAGACGGTGGAACACCTGCTTGGCGTGCTGCGGATGCTCATTGAGCCACGCCGTGAGTTGCTCGACCTGCTGATCGGTCAGCAGATCGTCGTCGAGATGCGCGTCGATCAGTTCCAAGGCTTCCCGCTCAAGCATTTCTTCACGCATTCAAGGGAGATTGCTTACTAACGGTCGCTTGGGCGCATTCGGTCAGCATGGTCCGGATGCGTGACAAGGCGACACGCACATAGCGCACCGACATTCCCAGCCGGGTACCGATCTCGGACGAACTCATCCCCTCCGCATATCTCAAATTGAGGAGTTCGCGGGAGCGGTCCGTGAGCCGGCCCAAGCACTGCTCGATGGCGATTTGCTCATCCGAAAGCCTCTCATGCACTTCGATACACGCCTCGGCGAGGCCATCGGCCGCGTCCCCCACCAGAATCACCTGACGGCGTTCGCGTCTCCGGTAGAACTCCGCGATCTTGAACTTCGCGATCCACAGGGCCCAAGGCAGGAACGGCCGCGTGGGATCGTATTCATCGAACCGCACCGCCACTTCGACTGCGACCTCCTGGAGAATATCCTCCGCGTCGGAAAACTGCGGCGCCGAGGCGGATATATACGCCAGCAAAGAATTCTGAACGCCACCCCAGTTGCGGGCCAACAACGCGCGGGATTTCGCCACAGTCAGTGCTTGTTCGGGGACTGGGTCCACTGGAGTCGACAATGGAATCTTCCTCAATCCGCCACCGACAGTCCGGCCAACAACTGACACCATGACCTCTCGGTCGAGACGGTACCTCTTTCGCGGAACTGACGCTACCAGCAACGTTCAGCGCACTGCTTCCAGCCGTCGCCTGTTCATCGCTCCAGCTGGCAAATCCCCGACACTTCATCTTATGCGGCGTTCGCCGAGCAGAACGACCCGGGCTGTTAATTTCCTGTGAAGGCTGCTTTTGCCTGATAACACAATCCGCTCCACGAGCAGCATTCCCGCGTCCCCAACATGATGTGTGGTGGGTTCGCGATACCTTTCGAATGAGATCAATCCGCTGTTGTGATCCAAAACGTGAGACGTACGTCATACCGTCCATTGACTCACGTATCGCGGTCGTCCGATGTCTCGCAGAACCGAATATTTCATAACGATCGATGATAGGCGAACTCTCTATGATTTCGACAATTTGCAGCCGCGATACTCGGTCACGGTGTGGATCAGTTCACCGAACCGGCGCGCCTCGGCCAGCCCAACGCCCGGGGTTCACTCTGATCGAACTTCTCGTCGTGATTGCCATCATCGCCGTCTTGATTGCCCTGCTGCTCCCCGCAGTCCAGCAGGCCCGCGAAGCGGCGAGGCGTGCCCAATGCAAAAATCAACTCAAACAGATTGGTCTGGCACTTCATAACTATCACGACATTTTCTCTCAGATCCCGTTCGGCTACCTCGACTCCAACGGACCCACCACGACCAATGCCGGCACGCAGGATGGCGGCTGGAGTTGGGCCGCCCAGATTCTGCCGCAACTCGACCAGGCACCCCTTTTCCTCAAGTTTGATTTCCGCTTTCATCCCCACGGCAAACTCGCCAACGAGGCGGGCAACACCGTGGCGGCGGGGACTCATCTGCCGGTCTTTTCCTGTCCCTCGGATGTGAAGCCCAACACTCGAAAGTCGGGCAGTTCTGACCCCGCCGCCACCAGCACCGCCAACGGAATTGTCGACGCGGTCGCCACCAGCAGCTATGTCGGCAACAGTGGCCCGTTCGATGTGTTGTTTTGCGATCCCGCCGCAGCCGGTTTGCAGAGCATCCGCTCGGTGGGAGCGTTTCGCGTCAACCGGGGGATGCGCTTCCGGGATTTCACGGACGGGCTGTCGAACTCCATGCTCGTCGGGGAAACCCAGTGGAATCAAACCCGCAACAACCTTTTGTACGGATCGCTGGCAAACGCGGGGGGTGCCGACTGCACCGATCTCTCCGAGTATCAAACCAATCCCTACAACCATGTGCGGTCGACCAACACCTTCATGAATCCCACGAAGGCCCGATACCCCAACAACTATCACAACGCCTTTGGGAGTCAGCATGTGGGGGGCTGCCATTTCCTCATGGGTGACGGCAGTGTTCGCCTGATCTCGGAGAACATCGAAAACACCTCCACCAACTTCACGGATCCCGGCATCACAGCCAACGGCCCCTACGGCCTCTATCAGCGGCTATCGGCAATTGCAGACGGCCAGCCTCTCGGCGAGTTCTAATTCGCTGTTCTCAGCAATAATCGATGACTTATCGCGCAAAATATTAAATATTTTGAGCATCGTCTCTACGAGAAGTTCCGGAAAGGCTGTCCATGAGTTTTTCTTGTTTGCCGCGTTTGTTGTGTACCCTGTTAGCACTGTCGGTGACTCATATAGCCTCTTCCTCGTGTCCCAGCGTTGCCGCGGAAACCAAACCCAACATCCTGTTGATCGTCGCCGATGATGTCGGCTGGGCGGAGTTCGGCTTTCAAGGCGCCACGGATATTCCGACACCCCATCTCGACTCCATCGCCGCCCGGGGAGTGAGATTCACGCAAGGCTACGTCTCGTGCCCCGTTTGCAGCCCCTCTCGTGCGGGCCTCATGACCGGACGCTACCAGACCCGCTTCGGTCACGAATCCAACAGTGGCTTGAAGAAGCTCGGCCTGGACATCGGCGAGCGCACGATCGCCAACCATCTCAAGGAACAGGGCTATGCGACCTGCGCCATCGGCAAATGGCACTTGGGTGAGATCCCCCAGTACCATCCCTTGCAGCGAGGATTCGACGAGTTCTTCGGAACCTTGGCGAACACCACCTACTTCCACCCCACACTGTTTGTCGATTCGCGGCGTTCACCCGAAGTGATGCCCATCGACGACGACGAGTTCTACACGACCGAGCAATACGGAATCCGCGCGTGCGACTGGATCGAAAGTCATCGCCAAAAACCTTGGTTCGTCTACCTCCCCTTCAACGCGATGCACAATCCGCTGGAAGCACCCCAGGCCTATCTCGACCGCTTCGCGAACATCGAAGACAAGAAGCGGCGGACCTTCGCCGCCATGATGTCCAGCATGGATGACAGCGCCGGTCGTGTCCTCGGGAAGATTCATGAATTGGGCCAGGACGAGAAGACCTTGATCGTCCTGATCTCCGACAACGGCGGCCCCACAAAATCCACCACCTCGAGCAATTTGCCCCTGCTGGGCACGAAGCACACGCTGTGGGAAGGCGGCATCCGCATTCCATTCTGCATCCAATGGCAGGGAGTTCTACCGGCGGGGAAGGTCTACGAACATCCCGTCATTCAACTCGACCTGCTCCCGACGATCATTGCCGCCACCGGCGGCCGCATCGATCCCTCATGGAAGCTGGATGGTGTCAACCTGCTCCCCTACCTCAAGGGCGAGAATCACGAACAGCCGCACAAATCGCTCTTCTGGCGCTATGGCGAACAATGGGCCGTGCGGCATGGCGACTACAAGCTCGTCGTCGCCCAGGATGGCAGCGGCCAGCCCGAACTCTATGACTTGTCGAAGGACATCGAGGAACAGCACGACCTGGCGGTTAGCCAAGCCCGCACCGTTCGCGAACTACGGGAACTCTACGAAGCCTGGAATCTTGAACAGGCCGCCCCTCAATCGCCTGTCGAGCCGGAAGGCAACAACCCCAAGACTGGCAAGAAGAAGTCGCGCAAGGCGAAGAAAGGCGATTCCGCCGGGAACCGCCAGGACTAACTGACCAGTATCGGAACTTCAGTTTAACGTGGTGAGCTTTATGCCACCCGAGAGGCACCCGAATCAACGGGCGTCTCTTTTTTAGTTTTTTCTTGGCTTGGTGGAATCACCCGGGCTGACATTCCTCCACAGTCACTCTCCACCACACATGGGCAAGGTCGATCACTGCTGGAAAGCGGGCCGATGGACTCCAAACGGACTGATCGTAACCTCATCATCGGCGTCATGGCGATTCAGCTCAATTGCGTCACCCCGTCCCAGTCGATCGCGGCCATGCAGGCCTGGATCTTTCAACGGGAGCTGCTGCCAAAAGACCGACTGCTGTCTTTGAGATCCGGAGAGATGGAAAATCGCTCCGGAGATCGCCCGTCGTCGAAGCCGATCAATTGCTGAACTTCGAGGTCAACATCACCGGCATCAACCAACTGGAACTCACCACCGCCCCCTCCGAAGACGGCTCCAACAGCGACTGGGGCCTCTGGCTCGAACCCCAACTCGCCAGGTAGCGGCGGTTGTCCGGATCACGTCCTCCCGTCACACTGCCCCTTTCACTGATCGATGGAGTCGCTGCCCAACTGATAAGGCAGTGCCACATCGGCGGGGCTGGCGGAAACGGATGCGATGGACAAGCTCTTGATGAATTACCTCCAGCGGATATTGACCGCCCGCGTCTACGATGTGGCCATTGAATCGTCGCTGGAAGTGGCTCCCAAACTTTCGGCCCGGCTGAGGAACCGCATTCTCCTCAAGCGGGAGGATACGCAGCCCGTCTTCAGCTTCAAGCTGCGGGGGGCCTACAACAAGATGGTTCGCCTCACGCAAGAGGAACGGGAGCGGGGCGTCATCTGCGCCTCGGCGGGAAATCATGCCCAGGGGGTGGCCCTCAGCGCGAAACGCCTCGGCTGCCGAGCGGTGATCGTCATGCCGCTGACCACCCCGCGCCTCAAGTGCGAAGCGGTTCAAGCGCTCGGCGGTGATGTCATCCTGCATGGAGACAGCTACTCGGAGGCGTACTTGCAGGCCCGGCAACTGGCCGACGAACGGCAGCTCACCTTCGTCCATCCGTTCGACGATCCCGATGTCATCGCGGGCCAGGGAACCGTGGGGATGGAGATCCTGAGGCAGCACCAGCATCCCATCCATGCCGTCTTCGTCGCCATCGGCGGCGGTGGCCTCATCTCGGGGGTGGCGGCCTACATCAAGGCCGTCCGCCCTGAGATCAAGGTCATCGGCGTGCAGATGGCCGATTCGGACGCCATGCTGCGCTCGGTGCGGGCGGGCGAGCGGATCACGCTCCCGGAAGTGGGCCTCTTCTCCGACGGGACAGCCGTCAAACTCGTCGGTGAGGAGACCTTCCGCCTGACGCGGGAACTGGTGGACGACTATCTGATCGTCGACACCGATTCCGTCTGCGCCGCCATCCAGGATGTCTTCGAGGACACCCGCAGCGTCCTGGAACCGGCTGGCGCGATGGGCGTGGCCGCCATCAAGCAGTATGTCACCAGCACCGGGATCCAGCAGGAGACGCTGGTGGCGATCACCTGCGGGGCGAACATGAATTTCAACCGCCTGCGGTTCGTCGCCGAGCGGGCCGAAGTGGGGGAGGACCGCGAGGCCCTCTTCGCCGTGACGATCCCCGAGGAACGCGGCACGTTCAAGCGGCTGTGCGAAACGATCGGCCCGCGAAACGTCACCGAGTTCAACTACCGCATCTCGGATGAACAGGACGCGCATGTCTTCGTCGGTGTCGCCACGAACAACCGGGAGGAATCGACCGAACTCGAACGGCTGTTCGCAGCGCAGGGGTTCGCGGCGATGAACCTCGTGGACGACGAGTTGTCGAAGGCGCATGTCCGTTACATGGTGGGTGGCCGCAGCCGACTTGCGAGAGACGAACGGCTCATCCGCTTCCAGTTCCCCGAGCGGCCCGGCGCCCTGATGAAGTTCCTCTCACGGCTCCACGCTGGCTGGAACATCACCCTCTTCCACTATCGCAACCAAGGCGCCGACTACGGCCGCATCCTGGTCGGCATCCAGATCCCCGAAGACGAACAACCGGCCCTGCAATCCTTCTTCGACGAACTCGACTACCCCTACGTCGACGAAACCGACAACCCCGTCTACCGCATGTTTCTGAGATAGCCTTTATATATCCATCGCGAAAGAGACAGCCCAATAGATGAATAGTGAAAAATCTCACCAACGATTGGCAATTCCCTGCCAGACTTCGCCATGAGTCAACACGGAAGTGGGATCAGACCTCATCTTATCGAGTCGACGATGGCTCTCCTTGACAATCCACTCGGGCCAAGGGATTGGCTCCTTGGATTGCGACAAGTGATCCCACAAAAGCCGCGACAATTTGAAGCGGCTTGGTGTCGATCGACATTCGATAGCCTTTGAATAAGGTGGAGCAAGCAGCAATGTCCGTATTCGCTAGCAACATCGCCATAAATAGTCTGGCTAACTCCCTCACCTCAGCGAACTGCCGTCCGTCAGATTCTTGGGGACGCCGTTGGGGTACGTCTTTTTGAGCCAGGCTTCGATCTGTTGTTGGCGGCTTTCCGGGTGCGGATGCGAGGCCAGGAATTCGGGTTGGCGGTTCCCTTGGCTCGCTTCGGCCAGGATCCGCATCACGCCCAGCATCTGCGACGGGTCGTAGCCCGAGTCGACCATCGCCACCAGGCCGTAGCCGTCCGATTCCGATTCATCCCCCCGGCTGTACTTGAGTTGCAGCATCTGGTTGACCACCATCGCGGCCATCTGGGCACTTTGGCCGCTGCTGTTCTCATCGCTGGCAGCCACACCCGCCGCCGTCGAGAGCATCTGCCCCAACTGGCCCTTGGCCATATGCTCGGCACTGTGGCGATGGATCACATGGCCGATTTCGTGCCCCAGCACACCCGCCAGTTGCGCCTCGTTCTCCAACCTCGAGAACAGGCCCAAGGTGATGAAGATCTGGCCGCCGGGAAGGGCGAAGGCGTTGATCGTTTCCGGGTCGGCTAGGAGGTGGAACTGGAATTTCCAGGGACTCTCCTTGGCTTTGGAATTCTCGACCAACTGGCGGCCCACCTGCCGGACGAGGGCCGCGCGGGGATCGTTGTCCGCAACGAGGCCCCCCATTTCGCGGGCCATCTCCGGGGCGGATTGCTGGCCGAGGGTCAGCTCCTGGCTGGTCGACATCCCGACAAACTGCCGCTCACCCGTGACAGGATTCACATCGAAACTGGCGAAATACCGCACCAGAGCGAAACCGGCGATCGCCAGCCCGATCAGAATCTGAATGCGGAAGCCACGGCGGCGCGGTTGATTTCCAACTGACATGGGAGTACTTCTCTCGTCGGTGATGAACAGTCCGGATGCCGGCACTGGGTGCCCGGCCATCGAGGGGAACTTTCATTGTGACGATCCGTGTGCCACTTCCCAAATGAAAAGAACGGAATCGAGCGGATCCTTGTTCCACGTAACT
>PNLE01000180.1 GCA_013822855.1 Planctomyces sp. | reverse complement strand
ATCAGATGGGGCATGGGGCAGAAACGAACAAAAAGAGGGGCCTCATTCATAGGAATGACGCCCCTCTTGAAGGAACTCGTCCAGCCTAATGGCTGACTTTGATTTCACGGTTCGACTTGGGTGGATGGAAGAAGAGCAGCAGCAGGATCGCCGCGAAGAAGGCTGCACCGGCGGGAACGAGCAGCAGTTGGTTCCAATTGACCACCTTGCTTTCGACACCGTCGACCATGGAGACCGTGGTGAACATCGACTGCAGCCGCCCCCAGACCAGTCGTGAAGTGAGCGGTCCCATCCCGAGGATCAGGAAGTTGAAGAGACCTTGGGCGCTTGTCCGGGCATCCTTCGGGAAGTATTCATCCACAAGGATATACAACGTCGCGAAATAGAAGGCGTAGCAGATCCCGTGGGCGAGATTCATCGTCACCGCGACATAGGGATCGGGAAGGAGCGCCCAGAGGCCGAACCGCAGGGTATGGCCCAGGATCCCGATGATCATGGTATAGCGCCAGCCGAGCTTACTGAGGACATAGCCCAGGCAGTACATCGTCAGGATTTCCGCGATCTGTCCCACGCTCATGGCGACCTGCGTCCAATTGCTGGGGACGCCGATGTTTTGAAGATAGCTGTTCGCATAGTAGAAGAATCCATCATGCACGGTGGCGTCGATCCAGGTCGTGAAGAAGAGCACCAGCAGGAAGGGCTTCTTCAAATAGCTGAAGGCCTCCACCCAGGCGAGGCTCTTGCCCGGTTCGAGCGAGATCTTGGGGGGCGTGTGGGGCAGCAGAAAGCTGAACAGCCCCAGCACCAGGGCTCCGATGCCGCCGGTCATGAACGCCCAGCTTGTTCCCTGTGACAGCGGACGGCCTTCGAGGGGTGTTCCCAACGCCTTGCCGAGCCAACTGGTGAATCCGCCCGCAGCGGCCATGTCGGGCACCTGGGCCCAGTCGATCAGGATGAACACGAACGGCCAGCTCGCGAGGATCCAGCCGATGGTTCCAAACAGACGCAGTGTTCCGAAGTCGCGCTGGGGATCGTTGACGTTCGCGAAGGCGAGCGTGTTCGTCACCGAGATGGTTGGCACATAGAACAGGCAATGGACCGCCATCAGAGCTAGGAACACGGTGAAGTTCGCCGGAGCGGCCCCCGGTTGGAAGGACTGCCAAGCCAGCACGCCAAACGCCAGGAGTGCTCCACCCCCGATCAAATGGCTGATCGCCAAAAACTTCTCGGCTGCGAAGTTCCGATCGACAAACTGATTGCCGAAAAACATCGCCAGGATCGCGGAGATCGGAAAGCAGATGTGCAGCAACGATTGCTGCGTCTCGTCAAACCCCATCGCGGGAAAGAGGCCGAAGCTGACCGGCAGCCAGGCACCCCAAATAAAAAACTGGAGGAACATCATGAGCGACAGGCGGAATCGCAAACTGCCACTGAGAGGAGGGGCGGTCGAAAGCACAGGGGCATCACTGGCCATGCCAGGCAACTCCAAGGAATCAGGGGGGAAACATCGAGGGGAACGCGGGACGGACACCGTCGCGGAAGCCGCGATCATCAGCGCTCGCGATGCCGGACGCAAGCAGTGATCCGGCGAAATTCGTCCCGTCCGTGGTGGACTGTATCAATCGAACTGACAGAACCTGCCACTCCTGCTCCGCCCCGGATTCGTCATCTCCCAACGTCTCTCCATCGCAACATCCTGTCAAATTTCCTGAACACCCCATCTTTTCCAGTCTTTACAAAGCGTCCATATTTCATACAATCGGTGCAAGCGGCATAAACCGCACAATCGCACCGGCACGTCGCCGATGTGGTCGGATTGAACCGGGTGGCAACCCATCGAGGAGACGCAAATGCAGATCATGAAAGCACTTTGGGACGATTGTCAGGGGGCTGTCCTCTCGGCTGAACTCGTCCTGCTGGGGACCGTCGGCGTCCTCGGCTCCATCGTCGGCCTGAACGCTGTCGCTTCCGCCGTCAACGGGGAGATGGTCGAACTCGCCCAGGGCTTCCGCAGCCTCGACCAGAGCTACGTCATTCGCGGCCACCAATCCTGTGGTGCCTGGACCGCCGGTTCCTACTACCGTCAGGCCCACGTTGAAGAGTCAGTTGCGGCCATCTGTGCCCAGGGGGAACTGGATCGCGACGTGGTCGAAGAACAGATTCGCGGCCAGCGCGGCGACTACACTCCGCCGGAACAGCAGGGCGACTTCGGCACCGGCGAAGCCATGCCCGAAAACGACATCCGCACGACACCCAATGACGCCTGATTCCCCCAGCGGCTGGCGATCACAAAGCGACGATTTGCCACACGTCGCCCGGTTCGCCGCCGCTGGTCACGCACCCCTGTTCCGACTGAAAGCCCCCCTTTCAGAGTTCACCGGAACGGGGGTGCTTTCGTTTTGTGAGAGGGATGGGTGCTTTGGACGCATCGCTCCGCAGGAAGTCTTTACAGGGCTGGCTCTACAGTGCCCGCTACTTAATGGGACGGCCGGGAGGCACGGGTTTCAGCAGCGTGAATTCCGGCAGGTTGCCCAATTCGTACCCGCTACATGTCAACACCCCGGCCGCATCGCATAGTCGCAGCGCCTGCTTTATGACGATCAGATAGATCACCAGCAAACACCACCCCGGTGGGATCAGACAGATGAGGGCCGCTATCGCATTTCCATAAAAACCAATGCGCGGGCCGCTGGGATGATGCACGACAATCAAGATTGCTCCCAGCACCATCAGGAGACCCGACAGGCCGATGAAGGTCTGCAGGCTGAAGGGGAACACGATCTCCAGAATTCCCTTCGGTGAGATGGCGACTCCCCTCAAGACGAAGTGCTCGTGGAAGGATTGGTTCATCCAGACAACGGCGAAATAGCACTGGAAAACCCCCAGGATCAGCCAGGCGCTCGCCAGCGAGACTCGTTGCGAGTGATAAATCGCCGCCGCTTTTCGATAGCTCAGGATCGTCGACGGGTCATCGCCCACCCCTTCGCCGCAGGAGGGGCATTTCCGAAGTCGAAAGTCCACTTCGAAGCCGCACATCGGGCAGGTTCGGAGTGGTACCGGAGAAACGATGTTCATGTCCCTTCCGCCATGTTGCCAATCGACAGACAAAGCCTCTTGTGAAATCGCCCCACGATTCGTCTCCAACACCGCACGCCCGAAAATCACACGTCGGGAAGATTTCTCAAATCATACTCATGAACTATCAGATAGGCCGTCGCCTGTTGAAATCGATTGGCCCAGAAAAGCAATGGAATATATACCACTATTCCGGGACAGCAGCAGGAGACGGTCAGGACACTCGCGATCAGCGGGGCCCACAGACCCCGATAGAGCAGCAACGCTCCCCGCGGATGATGGAGCCACACACTCACACATCCGGCGATGGCTGCTATCGACAAAATGGTGCAAATAGTCATCGGGCCGGCGAAAGGGCCAATAACGTTGATCGCCTGCTCCAAACCCACCCGGCGCCCGATCAACAGTGCGTAGATGAATATTACTGACGGCAAAACAATACATTCCGCCAACACAGATCCAATCAACGGAATCCGTTCTTGGCGATCGATCCGCAAGGCCTTTTCGATCCGCTCCCGCTGATCGGCATAGGGCGAATGGATGAGCGGATCAAGAAACCGCTCGCCGCACGCCGGGCAGGAAAGATCCGACACCTTCCTCGCGGCTCCGCACATCGGGCAGGCGAAACTCATGGGATCGAACTCCCACTCGGAGTTCGATGGTTGGCGATATCCGCAAGGGAATAACCCGAACGAACAAGTTGGCTGGCCGCCATCCAGAGGCGAATGGTTGATGTGATGAATAAGAGATAAAGAATCAGTGGGCAACTTGGGACAGGCAATGTGGAAACGGCAACCATTATCAAGGTGGCGGCGCAGCCCAGATTCAGCCCCACCATATCATGATCATGTCGTAATAGCTTCCATCTTCCATAAACAAACATGGGTGTCGTGGTGCACATGGCATAGAACAGCAACAACATTTGGAGATTCGGTAATGTCGAAATCGAAAGATTGGGCAATCCCACGACGCTGAGGTGGCTCACCAACGCGAACATTTGCAACACCGCCACGAGCAACCAGGCATCGGCAACATTCGTGCGAAGCCTTCGGTAGAGAGCCGCCTGACGTTCAAAGCGAACAATCGCCGGATCCTGCGGAGGCTGAAACTGAGACAGTGGCTCACCACAAGCAGCGCATTGATACGGCTTGGGGCTCTCCGACTTACTCCCGCACATCGGGCAGGCGAGTCGAGGATCGGTCGTCGATGGCGGCATTTGAGGATTCATCAAGCAGAGTTGGCAGGCGAAAATTTATCGCTATTTAGCGAAAAGTTTTGTTGGGGAAATCCTTGAGATGTTTGAGGCGGTTTAGCGGGAAGCCGTGGGCTGTCAACAACTCCGTCGCCCGCATTACCCGATACGCCTGCATGACGAGCAAGGCGACAATGACTCCTCCACAACCGGCCCCGAAGAGGATACCCAGAGGGATCAAAGGAAGCAGTCCCCAGAAGACGAGTTTGGGGCCGTCCGGGGCGTGAAAAAGAGCCATCATGGCACCCAGGGCGGGCACCAGCGATGCGGCGCCGGTCACGCAGATCCCGATGGCGAAGATGATGCCCCATGAGGTTTCCGGAGCGTTGAAGGCATCGATCAACGCTCTTTCGCCGTTGATCGCCAGATAGCCCAACACCAAGAACGGGATCGCCACGACGACCACCACCAGCGGCAACCTCTCTTGCAAATACTTCTGCCGGGCATTCAGCAGCTGCTTGTGCAGAACCGGATCCGACACAGGCGTTCCCGCCCCATCGAACGGCTCCCCACAAGCCGCACACGAGCGATCCCCCGGCCCGCGCGCCGCTCCGCACATCGGGCAATGGTCGCCGAGGTCTGTTGCAATAGTCGACGTTGTTGGAGGTGATGAGCTCATTGTTCTCCTGAATATAATGGATATTCAAGCCGATGTACTACGGGCGATTTGGAGTGATAAACCGCTGAAGGGCCAGAGGGCTTTGTGCCGTGATTGGCAGGGCAGTGAGCGCTCCCGGCCACTCATTCGCACATCGGGTCGACCAGATCAAAGAGGCAGGAGGGAGGTTGTCGGCGATCGCAAGGTTGAGGTATCCAGCGACGAAAAGTACTTGGGCTTCGCGAAGACGCCCTCCCCTGCCACCGTCCGGGCATCGATCTTGGCTTTCCTTCTCGCTCTTAGCGCCTTCGCGTGATCGCCGTTTGGGGAATTCGAGTTCGGAGAAGATTTTCTCACGGGAAGGCGCGAAGGTCTCCAAGAGGAACGCGTCTGTGACTTTTGTGGGGCGGCTTGACCCATGGGAAGAGCGCTGCCAGCGAGCCAGTAGTGGCACACCCGGCATGATATCCTGCTCGACATGATCAAGCATTCGGCAGAGGGAATCGGGCGGGGCACCATCCGGCGGGCCCTCGGCCCTACACCGCAAAACATCACCACGCCAGACGTTTTATGACAAGCGCGGGACAAATCCCGGTTGTCACAGCATCCCGGTCAAACTAGACGGCTGCCGAGCAAATGCAGCTTGATTCCTGCGATGTCATGGGATACCTCTAAGATGCCGACTTTATCGAATGGTGGTTGACTCCGCACACCAAACGTTGACACAACTCCCGTCCTCCCGAGGTTCCGCTGAGAAATCAACTTGGCCACCTCTGAGTAAGGCGAAGCAGGACGATCAGGTATGAATCATTGTTGCATCATCGCCGCAATACTCACGGTGGTAACAACACCCGCATTCGCCAACGATTCACGTTTCCTACCCGGTGATTCGTTTTTCTTCATCCAGTTCGGGGCCAGGGATGTGACCTCATTGACAAAATCGAAGTCCCCCACGTTTCGATATGGAAATTCCGTCGACAGGACTCCGGGATGCGGGAGTGTGGGTTACGATGAGATCCAGTTTGTCGAGATGCCCAAGGTGGATAAGGAAGGCCTCAGAGAGGTCTATCTGCGACTTAAGCCCGAGTTGGAGGATGCCTTTGGGAAACCGGATGCGATGAGCGTCCTCGTTTACAACGCGGACTACGATTGGCGTCGCTATGGATTCGCATTGCAGTACAACGAAAATTGGGCGGAAGAATCGCTGACCGGCGGCTTTGTTTCCCGCCAGTTTTTGACCATGACCAACTTCTTTGAATCTTCCGAAAAGCATGCTGCTTCGGCGATTCAACGCAACTGGCGAGACGCGACACTTGTCCCCTGCCTCAATGCCAACTGTCGCCAAAAGAAGGAAGCTGACGGCACCAGCCGTAACCTGCCCGTGGAGTCACAGCAGGATCGACTCTACTTGATCCTGCCGGATCGCAATTTTGAAAACTATCTCTACCCGAAGGACGGAGCTCACTTTTACCATCTACTGAAGGGCAAGATCGAGCATTATCGGTGCAAGGGTCGAAAATGGGAGTTGATTCCATGAAGGCGAAGTCCTTCCTAATAGCCGCCAGGCTTGTCATGGGAATTTCCGGAATTATTGCACTGGCGGCTGCATCTCTACTCGTCTTTCGAACAAAAAGAGTGACATTTATGACTCCGTATTCGACCGAAGATACTTGGGTGTTGACACTCCTCGACGGGACACAACACACAGTCAACGCCTCGATCGCCATGGGCATCGTGGGAATCAGCGGCGTCATTGGCACTTTGTTGCTGGTTTCGGCAACGCTGCCGGTCCAGACCGGAATATCTGGCAAGCGATAGTGTGCAAGTCGTTTGTCGACACTAGCAACGATTCTCATGAGTTGCTGAAAGCAACACTACTCAACAGTTGACGGTCCGCGTATAATTAAAGGCACTGGAGATGCCCTGTTTCGCAGGTTTTCGCGTTGCGCAAGGCATCCATGTTTCATCATTAGCATTCATCTCCGCACACGAGCCATTTTCCACCATGATCGTCGATATCCAACGTCAGCTCAGTATTGCCATTGAAAATCAGCCGGGGCGGCTGGGGCAGGTGGGGCGATTGCTCGCCGGGCTGAACATCCACATTCGGGCGTTTAGTGTCATCGACAATGTCGAGCAGGGGATGGTGCGGCTGGTGACCGACAATCCCGTCGCCACGCGCGAGATTCTCCTCGGGGCGGGCCTGCCGGTCGTGGAGGCCGAGGTGATCGTCCTCGAAATGCGCGACGGCGTGGGGAACCTGGCCCTCGTGGGGGAGGCCCTCGCCGCGGCGGATATCAACATCGAATACGGCTACGCCTCGACGGCCGAGATCGGCCGGCCCGCGAAGCTGATCCTCAAGACGACGCATCCCATCGCCGCCCGTGATCTCCTCGCCGCCCTGCCGGAGACGAGGCAGGAGCCGGAATGAGTGGCGACCATCCTTCCGCCACCGTCGGCATCCTGCCGGTCGGCGCGCTCGGTGCGGCCTTCTTCTTCCACCTGACGCGCGGGCTGTGCGAGGTCGATGGCCGGGTGCAGTTCGTGGAACGTCGGGGTTCGTCGCGCGGCGGCGCGGTCCGCCAGCGGGGTTCCCTCACGCTCGCTTCGTCGGGCACCACCTTCAATCTCACGGCGGAGGAAGTTTGCCGGCCCGATCTGATCGGCTGCTTGGAAGCGGGCTGGTTGCCGAAAGTGCTGCTGGTCTGCACGCAGACTGATCAGCTCCTTTCCATCATGGGCGACTACGTCACACTGCTCGAGCGGCTGGCCCTCACGCACGACCTCGATGCGGCCGTCGAACGGCTGCCGCTCCTGGTTCTCAGCAGCAACGGCATCTACCACGAGCGCGTGCGGCGGTTTCTGGTCGAACTGCTGGAGGAATCGATGCTTTACGGCCGACTGCCCGATCTGTGGAGCGGCGCGATGGGCAGGATCGTGGGGAAGCTGCTGCGCGGCGTCACCATGCAGACGGGCCATCGGGAAGGGACGGGCGTCGAGGCAGTGTTCCACTGCGGGCCGCCGGGCCGGACGATCCTGGCGGGCGGCGATGCGGCCGAGCGTCGGCGCGCGGGCGAGCTGCTGACAAGTCTGGGAGGCTGGTTCGAAGTGGCCGAGACCGCCCCCGCCGTGCGGGTCGAGTTCGACAAGGCGCTGGTCAACTTGTGGGGCAACCTGCTGGGCCAGCTCAAGGCGATCTCCGACGACGGCACGTTCCAGCTCCTCAAGGTTCGCGAAATCTATCCCGAAGAGGAATGGCCCGAGGTTCGCGAGTTGGCCCGGCATGTTGTTGCGGTGGGCCGGGCGGTGCGGGCTTATCGGGAGCCGGAGAGTTTCGAGGAGATCTATCAATCGGCATTGAAGATCGCGATAGGCCCGCGCGAGCATGTCCCGTCGAGCCTCAAGTGGGTGGAGGCGCAGCTTCACGCGGGAACTTTGCAGCCGCAACTCTCACCGACTGAAGCCTGGCTCCTCGACCCCGTCATCCGCTTCGCCAGCACCGCCGGGCTGGACGACTCCGCCCGGTATTTCACCAGCTTGAGGGAGAGGGTGGAAGAGCGATTGAAGATGGCGATTGAGAAGTGGGCAATTGATAGCCTATCTGAGAAATGACTTCTTCACCGGTAGTCATTCCAGACTCCAGTCAATTTTCGCAAACGATCAAAACATTTCGACAATGTGATGGACCGATCTGTCCGAAGGTCAACTTGAACTGGCTGGCATCCTTCCTTGGAACTCACAAGCACAATAGCTGAAGCCCGCACCGCAGAAGTCGAGTTTCTGGCAAATCAACAAGGAGCAACAAATTGGCGATCTCCGAAGAGCGAAAAACCTATATATCGCTTTTGGCTACGGGAGGGATTTTTGACAACCTCTCCAGCGAAGAATCCGATGCCTTCACTGAGGATGACTGCGATCGTCCCTACCGAGAATTCTTTGCGTCTGTCACGGACCCCGAAGAGTTGCATGTGTTTGCGAGCTTCTACAACTGGGATGGAGGTGACCACGACCTACTTCAGGTTCTTCATCACCCGCTCTGCGATCTCGGCACGGCTCTACTCATCTATTGGAGATCGCAGCCGGGTTTCTATCTTGAATACCGCAATTTTGAGGAGGTGGGTCCTGCGTTTGAGGATGGATGGCATTTGTTGCGAAAGATCGAAGGCATGGTTGCCGCCGGATCGTTCCGTACCTCGACGCAACCGTTTGATCCGGCCAACGACGAAGGTGAAGATTTGAGGCCAAATCCGGAGGAAATCAGGCGACACGGCCAGGATATTCCACCAGCCATGTATCGTGCGGTGAAACCCAAGTCCTGAAGTGTCCTGGTTGCCCGGACGTCGCTTCGCACTTCCGGGTTTGTGAGAGCAAGAGGCGATTTGGTCGCCCGACCGAAAGCTGAGAGGTGTCCAGCAGGGCAATAGACGGTGATCGGACAGCTTTGTACCTTCAATAATGTCCGGAAGAGAAGTTGGGAGGTTTTCACATGAAGCGAGATGTCGATCGGACGATTGCCGAGCGAGCCAGGACGATCTACGACGAGCAATTGAGAACACGGCTGGAGGAGTGGGAGTCGGACCGGTTTGTCTCGATCGAGCCGGAATCCGGCGAGTACTTCCTCGGCGAGACGTTGAGTGAAGCCATCGGTCAGTCTCGTAAAGAAGTACTCCGACCGGCTGGCCCATGCCATCCGGGTCGGGCATCAGGCGGCCATGCATTTCTGGATACAGATTCGATGAAGGGTGTCGTCGACAAGAGTGGACGCGCGCTGCTTTCAATCGAGATCCGTAAATCGACTGGAAAGGCTCCCTCGGCATTGGAAGTTGGATGAGCCAGTCGGCTAAGGCGGATGGGGGAAGAGACGATGTCGAAGTGGGTTGACCGGGCGCTTGAATTCACTCAGTCGCTGGCACGCTATGGTCCGAAAGGCGTGGTATCAGCCTCGGTGAGCGAGCCACTCACCCGTTCGCAACTTCAAGAGTTGCAGGCAACACTACCCTGTCCGATCCCCGATCCCATCGCCGATTTTCTCCTCAACGAATCCGCTTCCTGCAATTGCCGGTATAATTTGACTTTTCATCGTCCTCCCAAACAGTCCGTTGTTGAGCTTCTGGGTACCGATATGGCAGGGATGATCTCGGCGAAGAACGTCTACGGTGGGGCGAGTCTTTGCCAGTCCGAACACTTCGCCGAATGGAACTCGGAGTCGGTTCGCGGTTCTTTGGATGGCATTGGCGACATCGATCCCCGCTGTTCGGCACTGTGGCGCGGGTCTTTCATTTTCGCGGCCCTCGACAGTGGCGACTTCCTCGCCCTCGACATGCGGGGAGAACAGTCCGTCCCACCCGTGGTCTACTTGGATCACGAAGCCGAGATCCACCGCCCGCTGGCCCCGACGTTGGGTTGCTTTCTTCGTGAATGGGAAACTTTGGGCTACATCGGCCCGGAGCATTGGGTGCTGGAGGAGTTCATCGACCTGGAGACGGGCTACCTCAACTCGCAGGTGGGTGACGTAGAGAAGCTACAAGCCCGGCTGCGTGGCGAAGCGGTGTGACCTCGCGAAGGATCCCTTGGATGCCATCCCTCTTGTGACGTGCGTCACCCCGACGTGCAAAGCCACGTCTGGGCCACCCATGCCTCTCAGGTGCTGTCTATCTCTTGAAGGCGTCATCAATCGCCGACAGAGCCTCCTTGGCACCGAGGGGGATGGCCACTCCGTTAGCGGGAATGTCGCAGTCGCGGGGGTTGATGCGGATGATGGTTTGGCCCTGGTCTTCGACTTCCAACCGGACGGTGGGGATATCGACGCCCGCTC
>PNLE01000179.1 GCA_013822855.1 Planctomyces sp. | reverse complement strand
CGGTGCTCGAGTACTTCAGCTCGACGCACGGTGCCCGCAAGGGTCTGGCCGATACGGCCCTCAAGACGGCCGACTCGGGTTACCTGACGCGAAAGCTGGCCGACATTTGCCAGAATCTCGTCATCACGTTGCCCGATTGCCATACCACCAAGGGGATTACCCGCGGTGTGATTTATCGTGGCGAAAAGGTGGAAGTGAGCTTGGCGGACGCGATTCGTGGTCGTGTGAGCCGCACGAACATCGTCAACCCCGTGACGGACGAAGTGATCGTCCGTGAAGACGAGCTGATCACGATCGAGATCGCCCGCAAGATCGAGGCAATGGGGCTGGAGAAAATCCAGGTTCGCAGCCCGATGACCTGCGAGGCCGGTCTGGGGCTTTGCCAGCTTTGCTACGGTATGGATCTTTCCACCGGGGCCCTCGTTGAAGAAGGTCTGGCGGTCGGTACGATCGCCGCCCAGTCGATCGGCGAGCCGGGAACCCAGTTGACAATGCGTACATTCCACGTCGGTGGAACGGCGTCCCGTGAAGTGGAAGATAGCGAGATCAAGTCCCGCAAGGGTGGTCGCGTCCGCTTTGCCCGCGTTCGCAGTGTGGTCAACGCTGACGGCAAGGCCGTCGTGCTGGGACGCAATGGCGAAGTGACCGTGGTTGACAGCAAGGATCGTGAACTCGAAAAGTACACGATTCCCAACGGTGCGACGCTGCAGGTTTCGGAGAATGATGTCATCGAAGCCGGGCAGGTTCTCTGCACCTGGGATCCGCACGCTGTGCCGATTCTTTGCGAGGTGGGGGGTAAGGTTCGTTTCGAGGATCTCATCGAAGGTCAGACCGTTCGCTCCGAAACTGACAAGATGGGGAACACCCGCAAGACGATCATCGAACACAAGGGGGATCGCCATCCCCAGATCGTGCTCGAAGATCAAGCGGGGAAGATTCTCGACTTCTACTATCTTCCCGAGCGTGCAACCGTGGAAGTGCTCGAAGGGCAGCAGGTTACCGCAGGTTCGGTGCTGGCCAAGAATCCCCGAGAGTCCATGGGTACGCAGGACATTACCGGGGGTCTGCCCCGCGTCACCGAGTTGTTCGAGGCCCGTAAGCCCAAGGATCCCGCCATCATCTCCGAGATCGATGGCGAGGTGGAGCTGGTGGCAGAGAAGAAACGCGGCAAGCGAATCATCAAGGTCAAGGGTGTTGACGGAACCGAACGCGAGCACATCATTCCCCAGGGCAAGGGGCTTCTCGTTCACTCTGGCGAACAAGTGAAGGCCGGGGATGCTCTGGTCAAGGGGCCGCTCGTGCCTCACGACATTCTGGCGGTCAGCGGCGAAGAGGCGGTTCACGCCTATTTGCTGCACGAGATCCAGAATGTGTACCGTGCTCAGCGTGTGGGGATCGACGATAAGCACATCGAACTGGTCGTCGCCCAAATGCTCCGCAAGGTGCGTGTGGATGATGTTGGCGACACAACGTTGCTGCCCGGTGTTTTGATCGACCGGTTTGAATTCCGGAAGATCAACCAGAAGGTGCAACAGTGCGGCCGCGTAACGGATCCCGGTGATTCGGAGTTCCACGAGGGTGATATCGTTCCGCTGGAAACGATCGCCCAAGTGAATGAGGAAATCGAAGCGACGAGTGGTCAGCCGATCAAGACGACAAAGCCGCGGCCCGCTTCGGCCAGTACTCAATTGCTCGGGATCACGAAGGCCGCCGTGCAGAGCGAAAGCTTCTTGTCGGCAGCCAGTTTCCAGGAAACCACCAAGGTACTGACGGAAGCGGCGATCGCCGGCAAGTCGGATTACCTCGTAGGTCTGAAGGAGAACGTGATTCTCGGGCACCTGATTCCCGCTGGTACGGGCTTCAAGTTGCATCAGAAGTCGGAAGTTCGTATTCGCCCTGAGGCTCTTGCCGAGCTGACTGCCGAACGCGACCGGATTCTCGCAGCTCGTGCCAATCTCCTGAACGAGCCTGAGATTTCCCCGAACAGCGGACTGAGCCGATTGGAATAGTCGCAAGCTGATCTGGTCGAATGAGGCGGGAAGGGCTCTCCTTTCCGCCTCTGGTCGGGGAAGGCCAGTTGACGGCAAGCTGGCTCGTTTCTAGGGATCAGTCAGCAAGCCGGATTGGTTGAAGTCCTTTGTGTCCCCTGTTAGACTTCGCAATTCTCAAGTTTCCACTGGACTGAATTCAGGGTGAGCACCGACTAGAAGTTGTCGCAAGTTCTTTTGCTGCAATGTGTTGTTGATTTCGCTCTTGGTTTCCGCAGTCTGACTGCGACTCGACGGATAGATCTCATTTATGCCCACGATTAACCAGCTCGTTCGCAAGCCACGTGTCAAGCAGCCCAATCGGACAAAGTCGCCGGTGCTTGAGGGATGTCCTCAGAAGCGGGGTGTTTGCCTCATGGTGAGGACCATGACTCCCAAGAAGCCGAACTCGGCTTTGCGGAAGATTGCTCGTGTGCGTTTGTCGAACGGCAAAGAAATCACCGCCTATATTCCCGGCGAAGGTCACAACCTCCAAGAGCACTCGATCGTGCTCGTGCGTGGTGGTCGTGTTCGCGACTTGCCTGGTGTGCGATATAAAATCATTCGCGGCGTGCTCGACACCCTCGGCGTCAATGGTCGTAAACAGGCTCGCAGCCGGTACGGCGCCAAGCGGCCTAAGTAGTACTTGCAGGCATGCAAGATATCGCAAGTTCGCGATGGCTTGACATGTTGGGTCTTTGTTTCAAGCCTTATTTTGAATTCGTGTTTGTTCGAGAGAGTTATGGCCAGCAAGTTCACCGCCAGCGTTGATCAGTTGAAGCCCGACACCCGGTATGGCTCGAAGCTTGCTTCGAAGTTCATCAACTGCCTGATGCACGATGGTAAGAAAAGCATTGCCGAAGGCGTGTTTTACTCCGCACTCGACATCATTTCGGAGAAGATTCCCGATCGCAGTCCGATCGAGATCTTCACAACGGCTGTCGATAATTGCCGTCCAAACGTCGAAGTGCGTTCCCGTCGCGTTGGTGGTGCGAACTATCAGGTGCCTACCCAGGTGAAGCCCAAGCGTCAGCAAACTCTGGCCATTCGCTGGCTTCTCGCTGCCTGTCGCGGCAAGAAAGGTCGCCCGATGCACCGCAAGTTGGCCGAGGAATTCATGGCTGCCTTCCGTCGTGAAGGTGCCGCTGTGACTTATCGTGAGAACGTCCACCGCATGGCTGACGCGAACAAGGCCTTTGCCCACTTCGCCAACTAGTCAGCCGGTTTCGACACGTTCCTGTTTTCACAGTCCACTCAATCTTGAGCGGTTCGGAGATTGGGACAAAATTCGAAACTGAGCTCACTCCCTGAAACAGACAATTGCAAAAGAGTCAATTGAATGCGGCGTGATCGTTCAGGTCACGCCGCATTTTCGCATTTGATCCCGCGTGTTGCACACGCCGGTGAAATTTTGAGGCTCTCAACCACATCCAGGTTTTGCGACGACGTCAAGAGTTCCCCGAGACGGTTCCACAACCGCACAATCCCGGGGGGCAAGGAGAATCCAGCATGATTCGGGACATCACCAAGATCCGCAACATTGGGATCATCGCCCATATCGATGCCGGCAAGACGACGACCACGGAACGGATCCTCTTCTACGCCAATGCGATCCACAGGCCCGGAAACGTGGATGAGGGAACCACGGTGACCGATTTTGATCCGGAGGAAGCCCAGCGCGGAATCACGATCTATTCCGCCGCCATCAGTTGCGACTGGCGGGACTGCTCGATCAACATCATCGACACCCCGGGCCATGTCGATTTCACAGCCGAAGTCCAACGCAGCTTGCGGGTGCTCGACGGCGGCGTTGTCGTCTTCAGTGCTGTCGAGGGTGTGGAGGCCCAGAGCGAAACGGTCTGGCGGCAGGCAGATGGTTTCCGTGTTCCCCGGATCTGTTTCATCAACAAGCTGGATCGGATCGGGGCCAACTTCGAGAGGGTGGTCGGACAGATCGGCGAGCGGCTGCATGGCATGCCCTTGGTGATTTCGATTCCTATCGGAAGCGGGCCGGCAACCAATAGCGATGGCTTTGTCGGGATCGTCGACTTGTTGCGGATGGAGGCGGTTTATTTCGACAAGGAGACGCAAGGGAAGGTGATCCGTCGGGAACCGATTCCCGCCCATGTGCAGGACTCGGCCGAGTTGTACCGCATGCAGCTGCTCGAGGCGGTGGCCATGCTGGATGACGAGGTGTTCGGCATCTACGACGAGACTGGCGATATTCCCCTGGAGCCGATGCAGAGATTGATTCGCCAGGGAACGATCGCCGGTCAATTTCAACCTCTCCTTTGCGGGGCATCCCTCGACTTCATCGGGGTGCAACCCATTTTGGATGCGGTGGTAGACTATCTGCCCAGTCCGGCCGACGTGCCTCCTGTCGAAGGCAAGCATCCGAAGAAGGAGGCCCCGGAGATCCGCAAGGCGTTGGAAAGCGAGCCCTTCGCCGGCTTGGTCTTCAAGGTTCAGGTCGATGAGCACTCGGAGCTTTATTTTGTCCGGGTCTATTCAGGCGTACTTAAAAGCCGCTCGCGGATGCTCAACCCCCGCACCGGCGAGAAGGAGCTCATCAGCCAGCTGTGGAAAATGCAGGCCGATTCCCGTGTCAAACTCGATGAGGCAGGGGCGGGTGACATTGTCGGAGTCGTGGGCCCGAAGAGTTCTGCCACCGGTGACACATTGTGCGAAGCGAATCAGCCCGTCTTGCTGGAGACGATCAATTTTCCCGAGACCGTGATCTCGATGGCGATCGAGCCCGAAACGAGTGCGGATCGCAAGAAGCTCGAAGACACTTTGAAGCTCCTGGCGAAGCAGGATCCCACGTTTCGTGCCAAGATCAGCGAAGAGACAGGCCAGACGATTGTCAGCGGTATGGGTGAGCTGCACCTCGAAATCATCAGCAAACGGATGGAGCGGGATTTCCACTTGAAGATGCGTGTGCACAAGCCGCGGGTCACCTATCGGGAAACCATCCGCAAGGCCGTCGAGTTTGAAGAAGTGTTTGAACGCCAGGCGGGGGCGACTTCCCTCTACGCGACAATCAAGTTGCGGGCAGAGCCCTTGGAGGGGGCTCAAGCGGTGGTTGTGGAAAACAAGATGAAGCCCGGAGCATTTCCCCCCGAGCTGACACAAACCCTCATTCAAGCGATGACGGACGAATCGAAGAGTGGCGGGACGGTGGGGTACCCGCTCATGAATATGAAGCTGATCATCCTCGGCGCTGGCTTTCGCGAAGGGGAAACCACGGAAGTGGCCGTGCGTGCCGCAGCCTCGGGTGCCGTTCGACAAGTTCTGGAAAAGGCGGGGGTGTTGCTGCTGGAGCCTGTGATGAAGCTGGAAGTGGTGACTCCCAGCGACTTTGTGGGCAACGTCACGGCGGATCTCAATTCACGTCGCGCCTCGATTCTGAACACGGGTTTGAGGGCGAATCTCGTGGTGATTGATGCGGAGGTGCCGCTCTCTGAAATGTTCGGCTATTCGACTCAGGTTCGAAGCTTATCTCAGGGGAGGGCCTCGTACTCGATGGAGCCATTGAGGTTCGCACCAGCGCCGGATTCCGTACTTCGCACAATGCTGGGCGAATGAAGTGGTGTTTGGCGGATGGCGGGATGTCGAAATTTGCCAGAAAACACTTCATTGCTTCGCAAAACCTCATTGCTGGCTTGTCAATGCCGGTTGATTGACATTCAAATGCCGCGTCCTTAGAATCTTCGCTCCGCCCAGTGGTTCGTGCAATGAAGACCCTGTGGGCAGTGCGTAAGTCGTTGGCCGAAGGGATGTTCGAGTGGCTGGTCAGAAGCAGGAAAAGATTCGAATTCGGATGGAAGCGTACGATCACTCGGTCTTGGATCAGTCGGCGACAGACATTGTCGACACTGCCAAGAGGACCGGGGCGATTGTGCATGGTCCGATCCCTTTGCCCACTCGGATTGAGCGTTACACGGTGCTGCGGTCGCCTCACATCGATCGCAAGTCGCGAGAGCAGTTCGAGATTCGAACTCACAAGCGTTTGATTGACATCATTCAGCCGACCGGCAAGACGATTGATGCTCTCAACAAGCTCTCGCTGCCTGCTGGTGTGGATGTCAAAATCAAGGCGACTGCGGGTTAGTCGCGTTGAATTGATTGTGGTGGCTTGAGGCTTTTTGTGAGGCGGCGCCCATGAGGGGTTGGCTGTCTTTTATTTTCTGTTTTGTTTCTTGTGCGAATGATGTCCGGCTGTGGCCTCTGTGTCATGGTTGATGTTCAGTTCGCTTGGTCAGCTAAGGCGGTTCTCATGCCTCGCGGTTTGCTCGGTCGTAAAGTTGGAATGACTCAGGTTTTTACTCCTCAGGGGGAGGCGATTCCTGTGACCGTTATTGAGTGTGGCCCATGCGTTGTGCTGCAGGTTCGCACTCCCGAGCGTGATGGGTATTCTGCCGTTCAGTTGGGCTTTGCTGACAAACCGCGTCGTTTGGCTTCCCGTGCCGAGCGTGGTCATGTTGCTGCCATTGACAGCAAGAGGCAAAAGGCTCTCTCCGCAGCTGGCGTAGCTGTGGTGGAGAAGGCCAATTGCGAGCCCAAGAAGTATGTTCGCGAGTTCCGTGTGACTCCCGAGCAGGCGACGCAGTATTCTGTGGGCCAAGTTCTCACGGTTGCCGGAGTTTTCGGTGAGACCAAACACGTGGATGTCATCGGGACTTCCAAAGGTCGCGGTTTCGCCGGTGTTATGAAGCGTCATAATTTCCACGGAACATGCGCCAGTCATGGTGTGAAGAAGGTGCATCGTTCCGGTGGTTCAACCGGCCAGAGTACTGATCCTGGCAAGGTGTTCAAGGGGACGAAAATGCCTGGTCACTTCGGCAACGAGCGGGTTACTGTCCGCCGCCTGGAGGTGATTCGCGCCGATGAAGAGAACGGTGTCTTGCTGGTTCGTGGAGCCGTCCCCGGTTACAGTGGCGGGTTTGTTCGGATCCGTGAAACAAACTGCAAGTAAGTCGGCTGCCTGGCGTCGCCGCTGGGGCTAAGTGTTGTCAACGTGCTTGCGTCGTTTTAAGTAGAGTGGCTGACTGATGATCACCCTTCCAATTCATACACAAACCGGTGAATCGACAGGTCGTAACTACGAGTTCGATCCTGCGGAGCTTGCCACGTCGATCAATAAGCAGCTTCTTCACGATGCTGTTGTGATGTACCAGGCGAATCTGCGGCAGGGCACTTTTAAGTCGAAGAGTCGTGCTGAGGTTGCTGGCAGCAAGCAAAAGCTGTTCAAGCAGAAAGGGACCGGACGCGCCCGGCAGGGTAATAAGCGGCAGCCAGTCCGTCGTGGCGGTGGTCATGCTTTCGCCAAGCGGCCCACCGACTTCAGCTATCGTTTGCCTCGCAAGGCCCTACAGATTGCCACCCGCATGGCACTGCTCAGCAAGTTCCAGGACGGCGAAGTGACCATTATTGAGTCGCTGTCCATGGATGCTCCGAAGACAAAGGTTGTCGCCGGGTTGTTCAAGAAGCTTGGGCTCGAAGCCAAAAGTGTGCTTCTCAGCGTTCCATCGCATGACATCAACGTGTGGAAGTCCGCTCGAAATATTCCCAAGGTTGGTGTGTCTCCCGCAGCTGGTTTGAATGCCTATCAGTTGCTTCTAAGGAAGCAACTGGTTGTGACTGCTGAGGCGTTGGATCTTCTTCGAAAGCCGGTTAAGGCCGAATAGTTTCTGACTGTCATTCGTTTGGTTTACGCGAGGCTAGTCGCCTTGTGATTCTCCGGGGTCGGAGAGTAAGGGTTGTTGCGATGGCGATTGTTCCCAAGACCGGTGTTGTTCTCGAATCCTATCAGGTGATTCTCAAGCCTTTGATCACCGAGAAGGGGACTTACCTGTCGTCGAAGCGGAATGCTTACACGTTTCAGGTCAACCCACTCGCGACGAAGGTTGATATTAAAACCGCCGTTGAAACCCTCTTCACTGTCAAGGTTGAGAAGGTACGAACGCAAAACCGACTTGGAAAACCGCGTCGGCACCGTATGAAGCTGGGTTACACATCGGCTTGGAAGAAGGCAATCGTCACACTGCATTCCGACGATCGCATCGCCTTCTTCTAAGTCGTTTTACGTTTATTGTTTCTGAGTATCAGTCAGCCCCGGGTGGGGCGATTTGGAAGTGAATCATGGGTGTTCGATTCTACAAGCCAACCAGCGCCGGTCGCCGTGGCGGTATGGTCAGCGATTTCTCGGAAATCACTGATCGTAAGAAGAAGCCAGAGAAGTCGCTCGTCGTTCCTTACAAGAAGACCGGTGGGCGAAACTTCCAAGGTAAAATCACCAGCCGGCATATTGGTGGTGGTCACAAGCGGATGTACCGCTTGATCGACTTCAAGCGAAACAAAGATGGTGTCGTTGGTGTCGTCACTCATATTGAGTACGATCCCAACCGCACCTGCCGCATCGCGTTGATTCAGTATGAAGATGGCGAAAAGCGATACATTCTCGCTCCAGAGGGCCTTGTGGCCGGTGCGAAGATTATGAGTGCCGTTTCAGGGCTTGAGCCGATTATCGGTAACTGCATGCCTCTGGATAAGATCCCAACTGGGACGTCCGTTCACAATATCGAACTCCAGCCAGGCCGGGGTGGTCAGCTTTGCCGTAGTGCCGGTGTTTCGGCTGTAGTCAACGCTCGTGAGTCGGGTTGGGCCCAGATCACTTTGCCATCTGGCGAAGTGCGTCGTGTTCCTTCCTCATGCAGGGCGACCATCGGCATCCTGGGCAACGGCGAGCACAACAGCATTGTGATCGGCAAGGCCGGTCGCGTTCGCTGGATGGGCAAGCGTCCTTATGTTCGCGGTAGTGCGATGAATCCTGTTTCCCACCCGATGGGTGGTGGTGAAGGACGTCGTTCGGGAGGCCGCCATCCTGTCAGCCCGACTGGCAAGCTGGCCAAAGGTGGTCGTACGCGTAACCCGAAGAAGCCAAGTCGTAATGCGATCGTTCGCCGTCGTAAGTCGGTGCGGTACGGTCAGCTTAAGGTTTGATCACGTCCCGGCTGTCGCCGGGCTTTTGTCTCACGGCAGTTTTGCCTGATCGGTCTGAAGGCGTTTTCAGCAGCCTGTGTTTGTGGATAGGGTATTGCGATGAGTCGGTCATCAAAAAAGGGACCTTACGTCGACGAGAAGTTGCTCAAGAAGCTTGAGAAGCTTGAACTCGCTGGCAAGAAGGAACCGATCAAGACTTGGGCGCGACGCTCAACCATCAGTCCCGAATTCATCGGGCACACGTTTCTCGTGCACAACGGCAAACAGCATCTGTCTGTCTACGTAACCGAGGAAATGGTGGGCCACAAGCTTGGCGAGTTTTCGCTGACCCGTATTTTCCGCGGTCATGGCGGTAAAGGCGGCAAGTAGCCTTGCTTTGCGTTTGTCGGTTTATGTCGTATTTGATGGTTACAAGCAGAGTTTCCGTCGGTTGTTAGGTTGATCATGCGATATCAGGCTGTTCACAAGTTTGCCCGTATTGCTCCGACTAAGGTTCGTCATTTGGCGGATCTGATTCGCGGTCAGGTCGCTGGGCAGGGGCTCAACACCCTCCGGTATCTTCCTCACCGAGGGGCTAGGATGTTGGAGAAGGTTCTCAGCAGTGCCATGGCCAACGCCGAGGATCGCGGAGAACGATCTCCCGAGTTGCTAAAGATTGTCGAGTGCAAGGTCGATGGCGGACCCATGTTTAAGCGTATCCAGCCGCATGCGCGCGGCATGGGTTTTGTTATTCGCAAGCGATTCGCACACATCACGATTGCCATCGGCTCGATTGAAAGTCTGGTTCGCTCTGAGTAGGATTCGCTCCCTCCTCCATATTTATCTGGAAGACTGGGCGTTGACTGTTCAGGTTGCTTGTTGTCTGGTCTGTGAGTGATGCTTGGTTAGTTAGTTTTATTGGCGGGGATGGCGCAAGTCATTCGTCAGAAGGATAGACCGGCGATGGGTCAAAAGGTTCGGCCAACAGGTTTCCGAGTTGGTATCGTCGAAGACTGGCGCAGTCGCTGGTACGCGACGAAGAAGGAATTCGGTGATCTGCTGATCGAAGATCAGAAGATTCGTCGCTTCGTCAAGAAGAAATATGAGTTTGCTGGTATTCCAAGGATTGAGATTGAACGAACCCGTGATCAGGTGATTGTTCATCTGCATACGGCTCGTCCAGGGATTATCATTGGAAAGAAGGGTCAGGAAGTCGATCGGCTGAAGGCTGAGTTGGAAGACCTCACTGGCCGACGCATGGAGCTCAAGATTGTCGAGATTCACCAGCCTCATCGCAGCGCGGTGCTGGTTGCTGAAGATATTGCCCAGCAGTTGGTGAAGCGAGGTAGTTTTCGTCGCGTGATGAAACGGTCGCTCGACCAGGTGATGGAGTCTGGTGTCGAAGGGATCAAGATCGAGATGAATGGCCGCTTGGGTGGGGCTGAGATGTCCCGAACCGAGAAGGCGATGCGTGGCTCGGTTCCTTTGTCCACATTGCAAAAGCACATCGATTATGGTCTGGCAATCGCCAAGACCACAATGGGTGTCATCGGTGTCAAGGTTTGGATCGACTTGGGCGAATATCGTAACGAGGAAGATAGCTATGGCGCTGATGCCCAAGCGGGTCAAGCACCGCAAAGAGCAAAGAGGTCGCGTAAAAGGTAATGCGACTCGCGGCATCGAGGTGTCGTTTGGCGATTGGGGATTGCAGGTTCTTGAACCTGGCCATATTCGTGGAACGACTATCG
>PNLE01000178.1 GCA_013822855.1 Planctomyces sp. | reverse complement strand
TGCTCCCCATGACGAACTGACTCAGTCCCGTCCGCCCGTGGGTGGTGAGAACGACGAGATCGACGCCATTCTCTTCCACAAAACGTGGAATGGTCGATTCGGGACTTCCTTCGAGCAATTCCACCCGCACGCCGTGGGAGAGAGTTCGCCAGTCGGTCTGGTGGAGCTGCGAATGAATCGTGTCGTGGGCCGTGCTGAGCACTTTTTTGTGATACTCGTCGATTGCCGCTTGGTCGCTGCCGGCACTTCGCAGATAGGACGCAAGGGGAAACTCGACCGCATGGAGAATGAAGAGCCGGGCATCGAGATGCTGTGCGAACGCGATCGCCGCGTGCAGGGCCCGCAGGGAATCCTCTGAAAGATCAGTGCAAACCGCCAGCTCACGGATCTCCCGAAGTTCCTCCGGCTTGACCACCCAAACGGCGCAAGGACAGGTTTGCATCAGTTTGGTGGAAGTACTGCCAAACAATGTGTGCGACAACAGCGAACGATTGCGCGCCCCCACCACCAGCAGATCCGCGCGAATCTCCTGCACGAACTCCGCCAATTCACGCCAGGCAGCACCGAAACGCAGCTCGAAGGTGGCCTTCACCCCCGCTTCGGCGGCCTCTTCAACCAGTTTGGTCAAAATCTTGCGGGCGTGGTCTTCGACTGTCACGAAGATGTTCGTGACATCGCCGTGAATCAACTGCTCCGCCTGCGGCGACAGATTCAGGGCGGCGCAATAGATGATGTGGGCCGAGCGGCGAACCGCGAAATCAAGGCTCTGTTTCACTGCGGCGAGAGTCGTTTCAGGAAGTGTGTCCCCGACGAGTCGGTCACCCTCATGCAAATCCACGCCGACAACAATCTTGGAAATGGTGTGCATCGTTGAATTCACCTCTGCGCTGTCGACTCCATGTTCCGGGCCACATCCCATGGTGCAGCCTCTGTCGGCAGCATACCACCGTCAACCGCCGGGCTGCACGCACGAGTTTTGTTTCTCCCACACAGGAAACGCCGCACGCCGTCCGGCACGCGACCCCACTCATCAACAAGATCACCAACGCAGAGAGGGCTTTCCGCAATTGAGGATCGGACGATACGATCATGGGACACGAGAACTTGAGGGAGTTCCCAAACGCTCAGACAAGACTTCTCCGCGTGCCTGAAAAACTGAACCCCTCCAAGCCAAAATTCCAAATCCAGCCATGCGGCGCTTCAATAGGGAACGGATCTCCCATGCGATATCAAGACATACGGCTTGCAACACCAACGGCATTTGCGACTTTGAATCGGATCCCAGTTCGCAGTTGGGAGCGATCTCGCCTTTGGTCAGCCAGAACTCACGTTTTTGCGGCTTTTTTCTTGTTGGCAGGTTCGGGACTCACCAATGCCATGGCCTGGGGCCAGGAGGAATCGGCCACACTCCGCTATCGTTTCGAAGCTGGCCAGATTCAACATTACGAAGTCGCGATTGAGACCACCGTGACCACCAAGGTGGAGAACTCCGCACAGGAATCCAAAAACCAGTCGAGTTCGATCAAGGCCCTGAAGGTCGTCGCGATCGACACCAACGGAGTCGCAACCATCGAATCGATGGTCACGCGGGTTGTTTTGAAGTCCACGCTCCCCGGGGGGGCCGTCGTTCAATTCGACAGCGCGCAGGCCGATCCCACGCCGCTCCAATTCCGTCCGGTGGCGGAATCCATCGGCAAGGTCTCCTCCCGCCTTAAGGTCTCGCCCATGGGTCAGGTTCTAGAAGCGGTCTCCATCAATCCGGATGGAACACCCGAAGCCGCCCCCCCACCCCCGGCCCCCAAGCGAACACCGCGACATGATGTGCTGATGAACCTCCCCGAAAGCCCCGTCACACGTGGCAGCACTTGGAAACAGAGTTATCCCGTCATTCGGTATGGTGCGGACAATCAGCCGAAAGAGGTTCAAATGGTGAGGGTCTTCAAAGTCCTTGATATCGTCCCGCAAGGCCCCACAGGCAAGTTCGTGACCATCGGCCACTCGACCGAACCCGCCGAACCGCCGACGGATCCCGAAATCGCCTCCCGGCTGGCCCCCTACTTGGTGGCCGGTGAACTGGTGTTTGACACCGGACGCGGCCTGGTTCCCTCATTCATGTCTCAAATGAACCGCGAGTACGCGGAGGCCTCGGGCCCGGGGACGTCCCTTGGCATCTCGACTTTCTCGCTGGAGCAGATGGTTCTCCCCAACGCCGAGCCGGGTCTTGCCCGATTCCTGGAGAAGGCTTCACCGGCACTCGATCCAGCCAACTAAATCCATCTTGTGGCAAGGTGTGATCAAGGTTGTGGCTGGCCGGAATCCAACCGGATTCTGAGATACGCGGTCAAACCATCCGCGACACGATCAACCAGAGCCGCCTGTTGGCGGACAGCATCCATTGGTTCGTTCCTGGCAATGCGGGTTTCGAGATGCCCCGCCACCTGTTGCAGGCGTTCGCAACCGATGTTGCTCCCCGTGTTGCGAAGCGTATGGGCCAGTCGCTTGATCGTCCGGGCGTCGTCGGCTTCAACCGCCAGGCAGAGATCCCTCCGCCAAAGAGGGAGATTTTCGTAGGTGAGGCCGAGAAGTTCTTCGAGCAGTTCGGCATCGTTACCCACTCGGTTCAGACCAGCGGCACGATCCAGCCACTCCTGTGAGGAACTCGCTGACGCAGGTTCCTGAGAGTTCTGAATTTTCCCCGGAACTGGAGGCAGCCCGCCTGAGATGCTCGCTCTTCCGGCAGGCTCGCTGCCCTGTCGCGATGTGACCGGAGGTAGTGCGGACGAAGCGACAGCCTTTGCTGGCGGTATGCCGGGCAAAGAGAGCAAGGCGGCTTCAATCTGGGATCGCAGACGTGACCGGTCGATCGGCTTGGTGGCGAAGTCGGTACAACCGGCGGCCAACGCCTGCTGTCGGTCGCCGACCATCACGTTGGCGGTGAGGGCGATGATGGGATGGTTCCAGCCCATCCTCCGCAGGGCCCGTGTGGCGTCGAGGCCGTCCATTTCCGGCATCTGCATGTCCATGAGCACCACATCGAAAGGTCGGCTTTCGGCGATCGCCGCCTGAACCGCCTGCACCGCTTCCCGCCCGTTGACCACCATCTGCAGATCGACTCCCAACCGGCTGAGCCACGAACTGAGGAGCAAGCGGTTGTCCGGCCCATCTTCGGCCAACAAGATCCGGCATGGGGGAAGCTGCTCTTCAATCGAGGTCGTGGCACGCGAAGCCAACTGTCCGGCGATGGCGTCCCGATCAAAGACCCGCCATGTCTCTTCGGGTGCCCCAAGAATGGGAAGCGAGAGCAGAAACGCACTCCCTTTTCCGAGTTCACTTGTGACCGTGATGTCGCCACCCAACAACCTTGCCAGTTGCCGACTGATCGAAAGTCCCAATCCGGTTCCCCCGAAGCGGCGCGTGGTGGACGTATCGGCCTGGATGAACGGCGAGAAAAGTCTTTCCAACTGCGTTGGGGTCATTCCGACACCGGTATCCCGCACCTCCATCGTCAAGAAATGGAGATCATTGTCGGGAGATGGCTGAACACCGGCGACAATTTGAATCCGGCCCGCTTCGGTGAACTTGGTGGCGTTCCCCACAAGATTCATGAGGATCTGCCGCAAGCGGGTCGGGTCACAGATCAACTCGTGGGGAACAGCCCCGGAACCCACCAATTCCAGTGTGAGACGATCCGATTTGATGCGGTTTTGGAAGAGCTGAATGACTTCCGCCGCGATCTGGAGGGGTTGGCATTCGATGCTTTCAACCGTCAATCGCCCCGCTTCGATTTTCGAGAGATCCAGGGTATCGCTGATGAGATGCAGCAGATGCTCGCCATTCCTCAAGATGGTGTCGACGGCACTGCGATGCTCCGCCGCCGAGACCTCTCCCCGCTGGATGATCTCGGCGAATCCGAGAATGGCGGTCAGGGGCGTGCGGATCTCGTGACTCATGTGGGCCAGGAAATCGCTCTTCGCGCGATTCGCCAAATCGGCGACTTCCATTTGCCGGCGGACTTCCCCATTGGCGAGTTCCAACAACCTCGACTGCGCGAGCAGAAGCGTGTGAATATCGAGCAGCCGATACTCGCCGGAGGAGATCTGCACCACCAGGGGTTCATAGCTGTGGGGCCACGGTCGGTTCAAGGCGAGTTGGGCCGCCTTAGGAATCGGCAGTTCACCGGGATGAATGGCCACCGGGCCTTCGATGACATCGATGATCTGCACCACGGGCCGTTTGAGATACAGATCCAGCCCGAAGGGTCTGCTGAGAAGTGTGAGCAACTGGCTGCGGGAGATGACCCCGACCAGCTCACCCTCCTCCAGCACCATGATGCCCACGCATTCGGGGGTCTTCTCGAAAAGATCGACGATCTCCTGAGTCGGCGTCCGGGAGGAAACATGCCAATCGTCGAGCGGGAGGGCCGAGATCGTCGCACCAAGTTGAAGATGCAGCAGTGACTCGTGAAGCCTTCCGAAGACCGAGGGATTGCTTTCCAAGGCCCAGAGCGGCAGGCGAACGCTGGAAATGGACGCGCTGCTCATGACAACTCCCACCCCACGACAGATTCTCCGGACAAGTCGGCTCGAAGCGGGAGCGCGACTCACACTTGTCCTCTGGACGAAGCGATCTTCCTCGAAAGCATGCCTCGCTGTTGTGAAAAACGGGTGAAGTTCGCAGTCTCCACAAAACACGGCCTCCGCAAAACAAGGGAGACTTGACGTTATCGGCGCGGCAAGCGAAGTTCACATCGGGGTGGCCGAAATCGCCGACGGAAATCCGCCGTTCATTGATCCCGCTTGACTGACAGCGTTTGAATGGACTACGCGCCGAGCTTTTTCAGGAAGCGACTTGATGATCGATGTGCGGCAGGTGACCAAGATCCACGTCCGGGGACAAACCCAAGTCTACGCCTTGCGGGAGGTCTCGTGCCAGATTCCCGCCGGTTCGTTCAGCTTCATCCTGGGACCTTCAGGCAGCGGCAAAAGCACCCTGCTCTACCTGATGGGCTGCCTCGATGAGCCGACCAGCGGCGACATTCTTGTGAATGGCAAGTCGCTAAAAGCGATGTCGATTCCCGAGAAGGATGCCTACCGCCGCCACGATGTCGGCTTCATCTTCCAGAGCTTCAATCTGCTGGCGAATCTCGATGCCGTCGACAATGTCCTCGTTCCCTATCTGGCGCGGGGCGCCACCGCAAGGCAACGGCAGGAGGCGATCGAACTTCTTCAGCGTGTGGGCTTGCAGGATCGACTCGACCATCGCCCCAGCCAGCTTTCTGGAGGCGAACAGCAGCGTGTCGCGATTGCCCGCGCGCTGCTGAAGAAGCCCAAATTGATCCTCGCCGACGAACCAACCGGAGAATTGGACACGACCAACAGTGCCCAGATTCTGGAACTTCTGCGGGAGTGCTGCCGCGAAGCGCAGACGACCGTTGTGGTGGTGACCCACGAGCAGGAGCATGTCCGCGACACGGATTACATCGTGCGGATTCGCGATGGAAAATTGGGCGTTCCCTCGCCGGTCGTTTGATCAATCATTTTTAATGATTGAGGCAGGCTCTTGAAAGTGCGGGGATGCGGTCGGCAGACTGTGGCAAGGTTCCGGGCATATCCAAATGCCACTGCGCGAATCCTGCCAATTCCCGATCCTTGAAAACACCCGACGAGTCCTTTCCCATCCCCGCGAGAGACGAACATGACGACGCTCCTCGTGATCGACGACTCGCCCATCGACCGGCGGCTGGCGGGCAAGCTTCTAGCCAGCCGAGACGATTGGACCATACTTTACGCCGCCGACGGCGAAGAGGGCCTGCAGAAGGTTCGACACTTCCATCCCCAACTCGTCCTCACCGACATGCAGATGCCAGACAAGACCGGCCTCGATGTGGTGACCGAGGTTCGCCGCGAGTTTCCCCACATCCCGGTCATCCTCATGACGGCCCAGGGAAGCGAGGAACTCGCCGTCAAAGCCCTCCAGCAGGGTGCGGCGAGCTATGTGCCCAAACGACTCTTGGCACAGGAACTGATCGGCGTGGCGACACGCGTGCTCGCTTCCTCGGATGAGGACCGTTCACGCTCTGCACTGCTCAATCGATTGACGGAACAGACCGAGCAGTTCGTGTTGCCCAACGACCTGACCCTCATCATGTCGCTGTCGCATCATTTGCAAAGATCGCTGGCCGACATCTGGGAATGTGACACCACGGAACGAGTCCGCGTCGGCACCGCCCTTGAGGAGGCTTTGCTCAACGCCTATTACCACGGCAACCTCGAAGTGAGTTCGACCCTCAAGGAGCAGGATCACAACGCGTTTCACGAGATGGCGGAAATGCGTCTCAAAGAGTCGCCTTGGCGGGATCGTGTGATCCGGGTCTCCTCCCGTATCCAGCCGACGACGGCACAGTTCGTCATCCACGATGATGGTCCGGGGTTCAACCCCGCGTCACTTCCCGATCCGACCGATCCGGCGTACCTGGAACGTCCCTGCGGCCGGGGTGTCCTGCTCATGCGTGCCTTCATGGATGAGGTCGTCTACAACAAGAAGGGAAATGAAGTCACCCTTTCAAAGCACCGTTTCCGCAAAGAAGAGTCATTTCCGGCGCAACCGTGACCACCCTGCCCGACCAGTGGACACAAGACCCGTTCAGAATAGATTTAGGCAAAGACAGAACCTCTTGCAGAAAACCGGTGTCATCGACCCGTGGTGCCGCTGCATGTGACTGAAAAATGACGAGGCTTCGGCCTCCTTTTCTTTCCCGGTCGTTCGCCTGCACCTGACGCTGTGATTAGGATGTTTATTCCGGGTCAATTGATCACCTTCTCGGCATCATCTTCGGAGCCGGTTTCCGGCTCCGAAGATGATGCCGAGACCTTCTGAAAACTCACGGAAGCAACTTGCGACCCGGCAAGCTTTGGGTTCCGTACTGACGGTCATCCGTCAGCGACTCTTTGACCTTTTGGAAGACCATTCGCCATGGGGAGCCCCGGAAACCCACACGGGCCGGATTTCGACAAGAACCCGCTTGTGCCTGTCATCGCCCAGGATGAAGCCACGGGCGATGTGCTTATGCTCGCCTACATGAATGCCGAGGCGTACCACGAGACTCTCTCGTCGGGTCGGGTCGTCTACTACAGCCGCAGCCGTTCGAAGCTCTGGCGCAAGGGTGAAGAGAGCGGCAATGTGCAGGTTCTCAAGTCGCTCTATTTCGACTGTGATTCCGACACGCTCTTGGTGAAAGTTGAACAAATCGGCGGTGCCGCTTGTCACGAGGGCTATCGCAGCTGTTTCTTCCGCCGCATCGACCCCTCGACGAAAGAAGTCACCGTGGTGGGAAAACGCGTCTTTGACCCTCAATGTGTCTACAAAAAAAGCTGAAGGGAACCCACTTGCCTCTCCGCGCCGTTCTCACCTCCCCAAGCATCAGCACGGCCAGCCGGTGGGAAGTGCTCGGTTTTTGGACGCTGGAACTCAGTTCTGTTAGATTCTTCTGATCTCATCGATCTTCCACTGTTGAAATTCAAGTCGAGCCGAGCCACATGACCTCACAGATGATCAAGCTGGGGATTCCCGCCGGAAGCCTTCAAGAAGCGACGGCAGAACTCTTCCGCAAAGCGGGTTACACGATCAAGTTCTCGTCGCGTTCGTACTTCCCGGAGATCGACGACCCCGAGATCGAGTGCATGCTGATCCGGGCCCAGGAGATGGCCCGCTATGTCGAGCAGGGGATCCTGGATGCCGGAATGACCGGGCATGACTGGGTGCTGGAAACCCAGGCGAACGTCCACGAGATCTGCGAGCTGGTCTTCTCCAAAGTGAGCCGACGACCGGTTCGCTGGGTGCTGTGCGTCCCCAACGATTCGGAGATCAAGACCGTCAAGGACCTGGAAGGGAAACGGATCGCCACGGAAGCCGTGGGACTGACAAAGGCCTACCTCGCCCGGCACGGCGTGACAGCCGATGTGGAATTCTCCTGGGGTGCCACGGAAGTGAAACCACCGCGATTGGCGGATGCCATCGTGGAAGTGACGGAGACCGGAAGTTCACTTCGTGCGAACAACCTGCGGATCCTGGACGAAGTCCTCAAAAGCACGACGCGGTTCATCGCCAACAAGGCCGCTTTCGCCAACGATTGGAAGCGGGGCAAGCTGGAAAACATCGCGCTCATGCTGCAATCGTGCCTCGCCGCCGAAGGCAAAGTGGGATTGATGATGAATGTCCGCCGGGGTGATCTGCCGACGGTACTGGGACAGCTCCCCGCTCTTCAGAAGCCGACGATTTCGTCGCTCTCGGATCCAGATTGGGTGGCGGTCAACACGATCGTCGACGAATCCTACGTGCGGATCGTGATCCCGCGTCTCAAGCAGGCGGGTGCCCGGGGTCTGGTGGAGTATCCGATCAACAAGATCATCGATTAGCGATCTTGGATGAGGCATGGCGGGATGGAACGTCAGAGGAACGAGGGCCCCCTGCTCGTCGTGATCAAGCTGGGCGGCAGCTTGTACGACCTTGACGGTCTTCCCGATTTGCTGGCTCAATTGCGAGATTGGTTCCTACCCGGAGGATGTTACGCGCGAGCGACTCCCCTGCTCCTGCCGGGTGGCGGCAAGACGGCGGATGTCGTGCGGGATTGGCAGCAGATCCACGCCATTGATGAAGACCAGGCCCACTGGCTGGCCTGTGAAGCCTTAGACCTCAACGCCCGGCTGATCCAGTCGATCCTTCCGCAAAGTGTGATTGTCGATGACCCGTTGTCGGCACATGCAGCTTGGGAGGAGGGCCGATTTCCACTATTGGCGACGAGCCATGCCTTGAAGCGCGAAGAACAATTCTCGTGGCACCAAGAGCCATCGGCTCCAGGCCATCCAGGAGAGCCGTTGCCCCACATCTGGGATGTGACCAGCGATTCCCTCGCCGCCTGGCTGGCCCTGCGATTCGGTGCCGAGCGGCTGCTCCTGATCAAGTCCGTTCCCGTTCCCGCAAGTCGGCATGTGACCGAAGCGGCCCGACGAGGATGGGTCGACCCCTACTTTCCGGGATTGGCGGGGCATCTCCCCGTGATCGATTGGTGCGACGGCCGCAGCCTACCGCTCCGATATACGACTTGGCTGGAAAGTGGCCTCCCCGTTGGATCGGCTTGAAGAGCCGGATTTTGAGGTGAGGTGATTGTGTCTTGCGATGACCAATTCCAGCTGCCATTCACCTCGCGAAAGTCCACCGTGCCTTTTCCAACGCCTGTGAACTTCGGCTAGACTTAAACGATACTGGCGACCGCGATCCGATGCGGCTCCCACAGAATCACTCCCTTCGCGGCAAGTCGGCGATCCCCTCTCGGAAGCGACAGCTCATGTCCAGCCATCACGCAGTCGGTATCGATTTGGGGACGACCTATTCGACCATCGCCTACCTCAACGAACATGGAGAGCCGGTCACCATCCCCAACCGGGACGGCGAGATGACCACTCCCTCGGTGGTGCTTTTCGAAAAGGACAAGACGATCGTCGGCACGGAGGCTTTGAGGAACTCGATCCGTGCGCCGCAATTGGTCGTCTCGGCCGCCAAGCGGTTCATGGGAGATCCCGCCAAGACGTGGGCTGTGGGTGGGAAGACCTACACGCCCGTTGACATCTCAACCATCATTCTGGAATCGCTGCTGGCCCAGGCTCGGGAGAAGATCGGCGAGATCGAACATGCGGTGATCACGGTTCCCGCCCAGTTCACGGATCTATCCCGGGCACGCACGGCGGAAGCCGGGATGCGGGCGGGACTGAAGCATGTCGACATCATCAATGAACCAGTGGCCGCCGCCCTGTGTTACGTGATCGGCAGCGAAGGGATGTGGTTCACCGAACTGGCGGAGGACCAAAAGATCCTGGTCGTCGACCTCGGGGGTGGAACCTATGACCTTTCACTTGTTTCGTATCGCAAGAATGAGGTCCGGGTGATCGCCTCGGCCGGTGATTTGAATCTGGGAGGTCTGGATTTCAATCAGGTGCTGCTGAATGGCATCTCCAAGCAATTCCAGAAGGAATTCGGTCTCGACCCGAAGAACGATCGCGAGAGTTTGCAGGCCCTGTCGCTGGAGGTCGAGCAGACCAAACGCAGCCTCTCGGTTCGGCCCAAGGCGGCCCTCAACGTCGCCCACAAGGGCTTTCGCAAGACCTATCTTGTGGAACAAGCACAGTTCGAGAAACTGTCCGCCCCCCTGCTCAAGCGGATCGACGCGATCACCCAGGGACTACTCAAGGATAACAAACTGGGGTGGGCCCATGTCGATGTGGTGCTCACCACCGGCGGTGCCTCGCGCATGCCCATGGTTCAACAACTCCTGAAGCAGATGGCGGGCTACAAGACACTCAATTCGAGTCTCTCACCCGACTTGTCGATCGCCCATGGGGCGACCTATTTCGCCGGCATGTTGATGTCGGATCAGGAGTTCGCCCGCTCGGTGCTCAGCACTCAGGCAATCTCCAAGCTCTCGAAATTCAAGCAGACGGATGTCAATTCCCGATCGCTGGGGATCCTCGTGCGGAATGAAGCAACCGGCGAACGCGAACCCAACTGGTTGATCCCGGCCAACACCCCCCTCCCCGCCAGTTGCCTGCAAACCTACGGCACGGTCATCGCCAACCAAGGCAAAGTCACCTTGCGGCTGGTGGAGAGCGGCAATGCGGGGAACAGCCAATTCGTCCCGGTGGGGGAATGCGAAATCAGCCCCTTGCCGCCGGGATTGCCCGAGGGTTCGGAGATCGATGTGCGATTGGAATATGGGGCGAATGCCCGAGTGAAAGTCTCGGCGACGGT
>PNLE01000177.1 GCA_013822855.1 Planctomyces sp. | reverse complement strand
CAGACATCGGCCTCCAGCACGGCGGCCAGGGCCGTGGCCGTCGTGTCGCTCCCGCCGCGACCGAGCGTGGTGATGTTGAAATCGTCGTCCACACCCTGGAAGCCGGCGGCGATGACGATCTTCCCCGCTTCCAGCGCGGCGCGGATCCGCTCCGTTGTGATCTTGCGGATGCGGGCCTTGGTGAACGTGCTGTCGGTGAGGATGCCGATCTGCGCCCCAGTCAGGCTGACCGCGTCTTCTCCCAGCTGGTGCACCGCCATCGCCACCAGTGCGACCGATTCCTGCTCGCCGGTCGAGAGGAGCATGTCCATCTCGCGGGGACGGGGATGGGCCGTGATGCTCTTCGCCAGATCGACCAGTTCGTCCGTCTTCTCTCCCCGGGCGCTGACGACGGCCACCACCTGATGGCCCTGCTGCTTGGCCGCCACGATTCTTCGCGCCGCGGCCATGATCCTCTGGGCGTCCGCCACGCTGGAGCCGCCAAACTTTTGTACGACGATCGACACGGTCAATTTCCTGTCAGGTGCTGGCCCGAACGGCCATGTGAATCAAGTTGTCATTCTGCTGGAAAGTAAGACGGAAAGGGATCTGTGTGCCATGCTTGCAGCTTTGGGCAAGCATGTTTTCGCGATCTTAGGCGCACCATTTCAAATTGCGATTCGTATAAGTCGGAAACGGAGCGGCCCCGGCTGGCGCGAACACTTTCCCGATGAGGCCAACTGCGGTCACACGGCGGAATCCGTTTCCATTTCGCGGGGATTCTCCGCCCGTTCCGGCATGGTAATCGGGGCGGACTCCTCCGTCATTTGTTCCAGCACGAACAAAGCGCTGTCCGCCCGCAGATTGGCCAGTGAAAGGTCGGGTTTTGCCACGCCCCCCACGATCGGCAGCTCCCGCACGATCCGGAGTTTCAGCCGCTCGGTGAGCGCCCGGAAGTCGATCATGGTCAAAAAGTGCAGGTTGGGCGTGTTGTACCAGTCGTAGGGAAGTTCCGAAGTGATCGGCGCCCGGCCGTTGAGCAGGATCTGCAAGCGGATCCGCCAATGGCCGAAATTCGGCACCACCACGATCGCCTTCCGCGCCGCCCGCAGCATCTCCTTGAGCAAAGCTTCCGGCTGGATCACCTGTTGCAGCGTCTGGCTCAGGACGGCGAAATCGAACGCATGATCCGGAATCTCGTCCAATCCCTGGTCGAGGTCGGCCTGGAGAACCGGCACACCCTTGGAGATCGCCGTGATCACCTGACGGGGGTCGCGTTCGACACCCTGGATCGAAGCCGCCATTTCATCACGCAGGCGGCACAGGAGCCGGCCATCGCCGCACCCCAGATCCAGCACGCGGCCCCCCTGCGGAATCTGGTCCATGATGATGCGGTCGATGAGCGACGCCGCGGGATCGGGAAGCAGGAATCGCATCAATGGCCCCCCGCGCTGGAAATTGCCAGGGAAGCCGGATTTGGTCGCGCAGGCGGCAGTTTTGTCGTGTCGGGCGGATGCTGGGCGACATACGTCATGAAGGGGGTCAGCAAGGCTTCGAGTTGCTCTAACTCCAGCAGAAACGAATCGTGGCCCTTCACCCCCTCGAGTTCCAGATACGTCACATGCTGTCCGGCACCCAACAGGGCCGTGACGATCTCGCGGCTCTGCTGGGGCGGGAACAGCCAGTCGCTCGTATAGGAGCAAAGAAAGAACGGGGCCTTCGTCCGGCCCAGTGCCTGGGCGATCGAACCATACCTCTGGGTGATGTCGAAATAGTCCATCGCCCGGGTGAGGTACAGATAGCAATTCGCATCGAAGCGTTCGATGAATCGCTGCCCCTGGTAGTGCAGATAGCTTTCGATCTGGAACTCGATCTCCTGCTGCGGCTCGTAGCCCAATTGATCGCTGTTCTGCAGCCGCCGCCCGAATTTGCGTTCGATCGAAGTTTCCGAAAGGTAGGTGATGTGGGCGATCATCCGCGCCAGGGCCAGACCGAATTTCGGTCCCTCGTTCGCGTAGTAATCGCCATTCTGAAAGTTCGGATCGGCATAGATCGCCCGTCTGCCGACGGAATTGAACGCAATCCCCTGGGCCGTCAACCGGGCGGATGAAGCGAGGCAGACAATCGCCCGCGGCATCTCGGGAAAGCGGGCCGCCCAGTCGAGGGCCATCATCCCTCCCAGGCTCCCGCCGACCACCGCCAGCAACCGTTCGATCCCCAGGGATCGCACCAGTTCCGCCTGAACCTCGACCATGTCGCCGATGGTGATGAACGGAAAGTTCGTCCCCCACGGCTGGCCGGTCGCGGGATTGATCGATCCCGGGCCGGTCGTCCCTTGGCAACCCCCCAGCACGTTCGAGCAGATCACGAAATACTTGTTGGTGTCGAAGGTCTTGCCGGGGCCGACCATGCCATCCCACCAACCCGCTTTTTTGCTCTCGGGGCTGTGTCGGCCCGCCACATGGGCATCGCCGGTCAGGGCGTGGCAAATGTAGATGGCGTTGGAGGCGTCGGAGTTCAGTTGCCCGTAAGTTTCGTAGGCCACCCGCACCGGCCCCAGCGTGACGCCACTCTCCAGGCGCAGGGGAGTTTCGCCCGAAAAGAGATCGATGAATCGCGTGGAGACGATCCCGACCGAACGCTCATCATGGGGGTGGGAAGGAACTGGCGGACTTGTCATATCGACCCATCATCAAACCGCCGCAAGAATAATGATCGGCGGTCGCACCAGCGGTTGAAATCGGCCTTGCTCCCAGAGCATAAGTGAACCATCGGGGCAAGTCGAGCAGTCGAACTCCCTTCCCGGAGGATCACTGACTTTACTGGTGATCACTGTTCAACTGACGCGGATTCGACGGGCAAGTCCGGTTCTGAGGACGCCTTGCCTTGCGTCAGCGAGACGGCGAGCGATTCCAAGGCCGACATCGATGCCAACCACGGTGTAGAAGCCACTGACCGGTTGGGCAAATCCTCGGCCGGTTCGGCGATGGAACCCGCTTTTCCGCCACCCACCAGCAGCACTCCCTTGGCGGCCGCGAAGTCTGCCAGTTGCATCCAATCCGCACGCCGCTGTGCCAAATCCGGCACATGCGTCGCACTGATCCAAAACAGTCGCGGCGTCTGTCGCTCGATCGCCGCCAGCATCGTTTCGACCGGCAGATTGGTTCCAAGCGAGACGGCCCGCCATCTCAGGCTCCGCAGAACCAGTTCCACTCCGGCCGTCGGCAACGAGTAGTGATCTCCGCTGAGCGTTCCCCCCAAGGCCAACGGCGCGTCCGACGACGGCTGGGGCAGCATCTCGCGCAGGGTCCGGAAGGCATGCAGGCAGATCTCGCACGCCCGACGCTCGACATACACCGGCAATCCCTCTTGGGCCCAGAGTTGTCCGATGCGGGCGAAGGTCGGCGAGACCACCTGGTCGATCAGCTTGGCCAACGGAATTTTGGCCATGTGCAAATCGACCAGCAAAGCCTTCGCGCCGTTCTCGTCACCGTCCGTCAACAGTTGGAAAAGCTGGTTGGCAGCCCGCTGGATGGTGCGTTCGCCTTGACCGATGGTGGCGGGCAACCCCAGCATCTCGGGGGAAACGACCGCCTGGCCCGTCGTGCGGGCGAACTCGATGATCGACACGACTTCCAGACGCCGGTGCCCCCCGGTCGTTTTGGTGACACGGATCTCCCCCCGGTCGCACCATCGTTTGACGGTCGATTCACTCAGCCCGAAGGCCCGTGCCACCTGCTTGGTCGTCAACAGCTCGGCCAATCTCTCTCCTTCAACCGCTGCTCTTCAAAAGAAACCACTTATCAGCCGTGTGTTCCGGCGACCCGATATGGAAAAGAGAATGCCAACCCGCATTCCATTCAGAGAATTGTACCTTTCCCGGCGATTTTCCCACGACCAGATTCCACGACTCCACGGCAATCCAGGGCAAATCGGCCAGTCAATGAGGATTTTGAAGAGAAAAATGAGGAATTGGACCTCTCTGCGAAGTGCGACTCCCACAGACCAAGTCATCCAATTGATGAAAAAAACGAACTCCGTCCCCTTTCCGAAGTCGGTCTTCGTTGGAGATGGCTATCATTGAAAGTTCGACAAGCTGTTGGAAGTTGCCCAGGTTTGGTTTGCCTACTTCGAAGATGCGAGATCGCGATGCCCACGAAGTCCGGTGCTGCCAAACCAAACGTCAGCTCTGCCCAATCTTTGCCACCGAAAAAGGTCGCCAGGCGCGCTGTCTCACCCGCTACGGATCTGGTCAGTTCCCAGGAAGTCGTTCCGCAGGCTTCCGAGAATGATTCACCGCTGGTGAAGTCCGAACGATCCCAGCTCCTGTTGCGGGCGACCGCCGTCTGGGATCTGCCGCTGTTCTTCATCCCCAACGCCGACTTTGGCACTCCCGCTTTGGATGCCGAATTTCTATCGGAGGGGCCGCAGCCACTTCGCGAGCCACGCCGGATTCGCCAGCCGGAGGGTCTCCCCGCTTACCTCGGCAGCCTGTACGAGACGCCGCTGCTGACACCCGCTCAGGAAGTCCATGCCTTCCGCAAATACAACTGCATCAAGTATAAAGCCTCCACGTTGCGGGACTCGCTGAACTCCGCCCGGCCTTCAAAATCCAAGCTGGATGAAATCGAGCGGCTCGCCGCCTGGGCCGCCCAGGTGCGGGATGGCATCGTCCGGGCCAACCTGCGGCTCGTCGTTGCCAATGCCCGCCACTTCGCCGACGCCGATCACACCTTCGACGACCTCGTGAGTGACGGCAATCTCTCGCTGGTGCAGGCGGTTGAAAAGTTCGATTATTCCCGCGGATTCCGCTTCAGCACCTACGCCACCCATGCCATCCGCCGGACGTTCTTCCGCCGCATGTCGCGCAAGGTGCGCGAGAAGTCCCGCGTCAGCTATGCGACGCAGGAGTTGCTCCAGGAAGCCCCCTTCGTGGCTCAAGAGGAGGGGGTCAGCCTCTCCCAGTTTGAACTCTATCAGACCTTGATCGAACGGATGTCGGAACGCCTCAACGAGCGGGAACTCGTCATCCTGCGGGCCCGATTCAGTCTGGAAGCGTTGGGTGAAGTCCCCACGCTCCAGGTGCTCGCCGCCGATCTCGGGATCTGCAAGGAACGCGTCCGCCAGCTCCAGAACCGGGCCATCGAGAAGCTGCGCGATCTCGCCACCGAGATCCGTGCTGAGAACCCGGTCGATCAGTTCTTCAGCGAGTGATACCTCATCCGCCAGCGGTCTCATCGCAGTCAATTCGCGCCGCAGCGGATGCCGCGATTCCGACAGCCTGATACAATGTGGTATTCCCCAGGAGTTCCGCATGAGCAGCACCATCACCGCAGATCCAACGACTCTCGACAACCTGCACCACATCGCCATTTCCGTCAAAGACGTCGGGCAGGCGGTCGAGTGGTACACCAGCACCTTCAAGTGCGAAGTCGCCTATCACGACAGCACCTGGGCACTGCTCAAGTTCGGCAACCTCAGCCTGGCGCTGGTCATTCCCGAGCAGCATCCACCGCACATCGCCTTCACGAATGACCGGGCCGCCGACTTCGGCCCGCTCAAACCCCACCGCGACGGTACCCGCTCCTGCTACATCCAGGATCCCTCCGGAAACGCCGTGGAACTCATGGATCCCACAAGCTTATGATTCTACTTCCCGATGAGACAGTCAGGGTGGCATGCCCCGCAGGTTTGTGCGGGCATGTTTTGGTGACTTTCAACTCGCTTATCATCAATCTTGTTAAGACACATTCGATGTGAGCCGCGGATCGCTCCAGAAATCTCCTTTCGAGGCTGCCCGGATGATGCGGCGACTTCTCGCGCTCCTGCTCGTTTCACTCTCACTCCCCGCGCTGGCCGATGAATTCTCGCTCCCGGTAAGCTTCTCCCGCTTTCAACACGCGGAGGATCTCGGCGACGCCGCGATCGTCGATGGCCATCTCAAGATCATCATTCTCTCCAGCCGCGGGATTGGTCGTTGCCACATCACCCCCGACGCCAACACCTGGCCGCGAACAGTGGAAATTTTCTTCCCCGGATTGACCGAGATCGAAGAATTGCGACTCAAAACCAAACGCCTCTCCTCCACGGGAAGCCGCAAACAAAGCGGTCGCTTTGCCTTCGAATTCATCGACGCCACGGTCGACGCCAAAAAGGATCCCCCTCAGGCAGTCCCCACTCCTCCTGCCGGAACACTCGACATCCAGGTCACAAAAGACGCGGGGGGAATCGTCGTCAAATTGCCCGCCAAGCTCCTCGCAGGCAAGGAAACGCTGGAATTGGCGTGGGTCGATTGGTTTCGGGGCTGAGGACTTCCGGCCCTCGTCAGGGAATCGGAGGAGGTTACACTTCTGTGTCTCCGGAACTCCCCACACCTTCGACTCCCCGCTGGTTCATCACCCATGTCCGTCGTTCCTGCCGCGCCTCCTTCCCGTGTGCGCTCGCTCAACAAGCATTCCGTCCGCTCCAACGGCCACTACGTGCTGTATTGGATGATCTCGGCCCGCCGCCTCACCTGGAATTTCAGCCTGCAGCAGGCCGTGCACCTTGCACAGACGAACCAGGTCCCGCTGATCATTCTGGAGCCGATCGGCTGCCGCGCGGAATGGTCCTCTGTCCGCTTTCATCGCTTCGTGCTCCAGGGAATGGCCGAACACAAGACAAGCTGCGAATCGCTGGGTGTCGCCTACCACCCCTATGTGGAATTGGCCCCACGCCACGCTGTCGGACTTATCGAAGCCTACGCCCAACAGGCCACCGCCATCGTCACAGACGACTTCCCCTGCTACTTCCTCCCGAAAATGGTGGAGGCCCTCGCCGCCCGGGTCGACGTCCCCATCGAATGCGTCGATACCAACGGCCTCTTCCCCATGCGGGCCACCGATCAAGTCTTCCCCACAGCACACGCTTTCCGCCGCTTCCTGCAAAAGAACATCCAACCCTATCTCACCGAATTCCCCATCCCCGATCCTTTGGCGGCCTTGAAAAAGTCCGGCCCGAAGACACCGGCGGAGATTCCCGCATCGATCCTCAAAAAGTGGCCCGCCGCCTCCGCAAAGCTGCTCGCACTCGATGAAGCAGCGTTGGCCGAGCTCCCCATCGATCAGACTGTCGGCCCGGCGGCGTTCGATGGCGGTCCCACGGCCGCGGCCGCCACTCTCAAGAAGTTCTTCACCTGCCGCCTGCCGCGATACGCCGACGACCGTAACGACCCCGAGAGCGAAGCCGCCAGCGGCTTGTCCCCCTACCTCCACTTCGGTCACATCTCGACCCACGAGATCTTCGCGAAGCTCGCGAAACAAGAGGAGTGGAGTGTCGACTCCCTCCCCGCGAAGGCGACCGGCAGTCGGGAAGGGTGGTGGCAGATGTCACCCGCCGCCGAGTCCTTCCTCGATGAACTCATCACCTGGCGGGAAGTCGGCTACAACTTCACCTCCCACCGGGAGCATTACGACCAGTACGAGTCGCTCCCCGATTGGGCGAAGAAGTCGCTCGCCAAACATGCCGGCGATCATCGACCGTCGCTCTATACCCTCGAACAACTGGAAAAGTCGCAAACCCACGACGAACTCTGGAACGCGGCCCAGAGACAGCTCGTCCGCGAGGGCCGCATGCACAACTATCTCCGCATGCTCTGGGGCAAGAAGGTCCTCGAATGGTCGCCCAGTCCCCAGCGGGCCATCGAGTGGCTGATCCACCTCAACAATAAATTCGCTGTCGATGGCCGCAATCCGAATTCCTATTCCGGCATCTTCTGGGTCTTCGGCCGCTACGACCGCGCCTGGGGGCCGGAACGACCGATCTTCGGCACCATCCGCTACATGAGTTCCGACAACACCGCCCGCAAGCTCAACGTGAAGGGCTATCTCCAAAGGCATCGCGCCAAGGCACAACCCAGCCTCTTCGACTCATGAATGGCCGGCCGTCACGCATGTTCTGCTACATCCTTCTGGTGCTCGAAGAGTTTCCGATTGTAGGCCGACAAAACATCCTTCCGCCGAAGCATTCCCAAAAGCCGTTTGGGGTCGGAAGTTTCCACCACCGGGATCTCCTCGACATTCAACTGTGTGAATCGCTTCATGGCCGTGTTGAGGTCATCCTCGGACGTGAGCTTGATGAGTTCCGTGGTCATCACATCCCTCGCGATCGCCAGCGGCCAGAGGGTGCGGTCGTCGAGGTAGGCCCGCACATCGCCGATCGAAAAGATTCCGACCAGGCCCCCATCGGCATCCACCACGGGGAAATAGTCCTGCGTGGATTCGGCCAGAGATTCGCAGATCGAAGGCAGCGTCGCCGCCTCGCTCACGACTTGCCGCTGTTTCAAGGGAACATCTGCGACACGAAGACCCGCGAGAACATCCGCCAGCAGTTCACCCCGATGGGCGGGCGAATCGAGCCGGGATGTTACCTGCATATGGTAGAGCGTCCACGGGCTGCACAGCAGAAAGCAAAGCGTCGAGACCCACAGCGTGGGAAGTAGCAGCCCGTAGTCGCCCGTGATTTCGGAAACCATGATCACCGTCGAGATCGGTGCCCGCGCCGAGCCGGCGAAGAAGCCCGCCATCCCTACGATCGCGAACGCCTCCGGCTGCGTGACGACATCCGGCCACATGCTCTGGAACACCAGCCCGCAGGCCGCCCCCAGACAACCGCCAATCACCATCGACGGCCCGAAGACGCCCCCCGATCCCCCCGTGCTGATCGTGAGCGAAGTGGTCACGATCTTGAGCAGTGCCACCGCGCAGAGCAGTCCCGCCCCGGCACTCGCCGCCTGGGAGAGTGCCACTTCCAGCGTGCCGTAACCTGTCGAAAGAACCCCCAGCGCCAGCTTGTTCTGACCGAAGAAATAGAACATCCCCACCCCGATGAGGGCCGCCAGTCCCGCCCCGATCGCCGGCTTGACATGCGGCACGATCGGGACGCGATGGGTGATCTTCACCACACCGTAGAACGTGTTGACGTACAACCACGAGGCCGCCGTCAGCACCAAGGCCATGACCGTGAGCGGCAGCAGCTCCCAAAGGCTGGTCATCACGTAGTGCAAGTCGCTGCCAAAGAGCGGGACATTTCGCAGTTCGGCGGGCATGAAGAGCGAGAACGTCACAAAGCTCATGATCGATGCCAGCGCTGCCGGGACGATCACTTCACTCTCGATGTCCGCGTCGCGGTAAAGGATCTCCGCCGCGAAGAGTGCCCCGGCGAGTGGTGCCCGGAAGATCGCCCCGATGCCCGCCCCCATCCCCGCCGCCATCAGGATCCGCCGATCTCTTGCCGATAACCTCAGCGCGCTGGCCAGATTCGATCCAAACCCCGCACCGATCTGCGCGATCGGCCCTTCGCGGCCTCCCGAGCCCCCCGTGCCGATCGTGATCGCCGAAGCCAGCATCTTGACCAGCGGCACCCGCGCCCGGATCCGGCCGCGCTTGTGGTGATAAGCGTCGATCACGTTGTCCGTCCCGTGCCCCTCCGCTTCCGGCGCGAAGGTGAAGACGATCAAGCCCGAAGCCAAGCCCCCTCCCACCGCCACAACCACCAGCATCCATGGCTGAAAGGTGCTCTCGGCCATCTCGAATCGGCGGTGTTCGCCCGCCGGTTCGGGTGGGGCGTACCCGGCCATGAAGCCCAGTGTCGACCATGCGACCAGCTGGCAGACAAACTGGAACGCCACCGCTCCCAGACCCGCCACGACTCCCACAAAGCTCGCCAGTACGAACCATTTCCCCGTGACTCCCCAGTCCGACTTCCTCAGGGTATCGATCCAGCTTGGCACGTTGTCATCCTTCGGCAAGTCGGGGGAGGCGGGCGGGGATGGGCTTAGTTTCCCGGAGTCTGCGCGAAACTCCCCGCCGACGGAAGTTTATTGACGACAGTTCGCGGGGAGTGCGGTATGGTGTCGGGCAGTAGCCCTGGGGAATGAAGGTCGAGATTGTGCCGCATCCCTTGGGAACGGACGAGCTTGTTTCCTCCCGCCGGAGCCTCGCTGGAAATGGCGAGATGCCGGACGACGCAGAAGAAGACCCATGGCCGAGTCTTTGCGTGGAAAACTGCTGGTCGCCACCAAGCAGTTGAAGGATCCGACCTTCTATAAGACCGTGGTCTTGATTGTCGAGGACAACGAGCACGGCTCGATGGGGCTGGTGCTCAATAGGCCCTCTTCGATCCTGGTGAACCACGCCCTCAGCGAGCATTTCCAACTGCCGGAATCCCACGAACTGGTGCATGTCGGCGGGCCGGTCGAACCGGCGGCGCTCTTCATCCTCCACAACATCGACGAACTCAGTCACGAGAAGACCACCGTGATTCCGGGCGTCTGGTTGGGAAATTCAGGCGAAGCCTTCGAGGACGTGCTCAAGACGACCGATCCCGACGACCCCGCCGTCCGCTTCCGCGTTTTCTGCGGCTGCGCTGGTTGGTCACCCGGCCAACTGGAAGGGGAACTCGCCCACGGCGACTGGCTGGTCGCCCCCGCGAATCGAACCACCGTTTTCGCCGAGGATCCCTACGAAATCTACGACAACATGTTGCAGGAGGTCTTCGCGGCCCATCGCATCCTCCCCCACACCAGCCCCAATCCCCAGTGGAATTGAATGCTGTGGAATTGAACCCAGTAGAATCGAGCTCTGGACCGGAAGGAGTTTGCCCCAAGCCGCCCGTCATCCGCACAGCCTCATGCAATCACTCCTGCTTTGGGCTAAACTGCCTTAAGTTATGAATGCCGAACTTCGCTGGCTTCGCGACGGATTGATCTTCCATCCTCCGCAGGTCTTTTGCGAAAGAAGCACCGTCGGTCACTCATTGAACAACACCAGGGAAACGTGCCATGCTGCCTGCCTCGCTGATTTGGAAAGCCTC
>PNLE01000176.1 GCA_013822855.1 Planctomyces sp. | reverse complement strand
ACGCTTGGCGGAATGCGTTTCATGGAGTCCCAAAAATCCGGCGGCGAGTGGCAAGCCTTCGGCATCGGCCGCCTGGATGAACTGCTCGCGGGTGAGACCTCCCCAGGCCGACGGCTCAAACCAGAGTCCCAGCTTGTAGAGCGAGACGGGGGCCACGCTTGAAGATTGCGGCCTGTTTGCCTCCGGGGAGCGGCTTAGCTCCTTGAAGGCGATGGCCAACCGGCTGGCTTCGCGATGGCGATGTTTGTCGTGTTCCGCCAGCGCGGCCCATTGCGGCCTCAGGGTCAACGCCTGCATCTCGGAGAGGGGATAGGCTTCGTTCCCTCGCTGTGTGAACAGTCTCACCCGGGCGGCTTGCCGTGCATTCGAGACCAGCACCGCACCGCCGCGGCCCGCCGAAAGGGGTTTCGAGCCACCAAAGCTGAAAGTCACGATGTCGCCCAATGGCGGAACCATAGCTGGCGATTCGTGGGACTCCCCTTCTCTGCGATACCGAGCTGGAGACTGGCAGGCGTCTTCGATGAGCACCACGCTCTGGGATTGGCAGACTTGGGACTGGCACCAGTTTGACAGCCGTTCCCAGTCCGTCGTCTGGCCGTGGAGGTGGCTGGCGATCACGGCCTTCACTTTCGAAACGGGCTTCACTTTCGAGGAGGCGGCGATCTCCAATTGGGAGGGATCGATCGTCCATCCCCCCGGCACGACATCCACAAGAACGGGCGTCGCTCCCGTGACAATCACGTTTTTGAAATTCGCCTCGAAGTCGTAGGCCGCCAGCAAGACTTCGTCACCCGGGCCCACGCCCGCCCCGCGCAATGCCAGTTCCACGGCAGCAGTGCCGCTGCTGGTCAGGAGGGGGATGCGACCGGGGAATCTGGCTTCCAGATCGGCGATCAAGCCCGCATGCGATTCCCCGTGGTAAACCGCCCAGCCATCATTGGCGAGGGAATGCGACATCGCCTGGGCGATCTCGCTTCTGGGCAACAGGCGGGGAGGAGCCCCCTGCGGCCAGAACGCGGGGCCGCCCAGAATTGCCGGACGCTGGGCAATCCGCTCGGCGAAGCGGTGCGCGATCTCCGCAAGTGAAGCGGCCAATGGAAGGGCCTGGGGTGAGGATTGATTCATACCGGTGGAGGTCACAGACTGTCGACAGGTGGAAACAATTCGGGCAGGGTTCCAGGCGTTTCAGGTCGAACTTTTGGATCGAACTTTCAGGAGCCAGGACGAATGGCGGATGATACGTCCCCCAGGCCTTTGAGCGAAGTCCTCTCCCAGCTGATGCAGCTTCGCGGCTACAACCAGGTGCAGGGCGACGACCAGCTGCGGATCCACTGGAAGCAGATCGTTCCCCCGGCTTACGCCTCGATGACCCGTCCCGCCAAGGTGATGCGCGGTGTCCTGCAGGTCTATGTGAGCCATCCCGCCGCTCTCAGCGAGCTTTCCGGATTTCACCAGCAGCCACTCGTCGAGAAACTGCAGAAACTCATGCCGGAACTCAAGCTCAAGGATATCAAGTTCCGGCTGGGATGAGCCGAGATGAGCTTTTCTGGTCGCCCGGGTGGCTGGGGTCTGCTCCGGATCCCACTTCCCCTTTACGCATTTCCCGAAATGACCTGTAATTCACCGGATGGTTCCCGGCTGCGGCGTATCTGGCTGCCACGGGTCGCCTGGTTCATGGATTCGAACAAGGATCATCTTTCGTGCGGGAATGGAGCCGCCTGGCGCGCTATGTGAAGCCTCATTGGAGAACGTTGGCGTTCGCCATCGGGTTCGGAGGGGCCGTCGCGCTCTTGTGGAGCGGCGCCCTGCTGCTGACCTATCCCGTGATCAAGGTGTTCCTCGAAGGCAAGCACCTCGGCTCGTTCATCAGTCACGAGATCGAGACTTCGACGGAAAAACTGGACGAAGCCCGCTCGAAACTGAATCAACTGCTGGTTGAAAACGGTCAAGAGGCGACGATCCCCGCAGCACCTGAGGCCAGCGATCCGGCGTCTGCGGGCGACTCCGCCGTCAAGGAGCGAACGGTCTCCGTGCCGCTCCCGCTGAAGGTTGTCCGCGAGCAGGCCCGGCTGCAAAAGGAGATCGACACCTGGGCGCGTAAGCTCTATCTCATGACGTGGCTGGAGTCCCGCGTGGTGCCGTGGTTGCCCGTTGATCAGTTCCGGCTGCTTTTGGGACTGCTGGTGATCCTGCTGGCGGCCACGGTTCTCAAGGGGGCGGCCACGGTTCTGCAGGACATGCTGGTGGGCCGCGTGGCCGAGCTGACCGTCATGCACCTGCGGAAGGATCTCCACCGCCATCTTTTGAAATCCGATCCGTTGGAAGTGGCCATCACGGGGACCCCTCGGTACATGGCCACCTTCATGAGCGATACGCAGCAACTCACGCAAGGACTGATGCTGGCCGGTGGTGAAGTGATCCGTGAGCCACTCAAGGCGGTCGCGTGCCTGTCGGCGGCGCTCATGCTGAACTTCCGCCTGACGTGCGTGCTGCTGATCTTCGTGCCGCTCGCCGGTGGGATGTTCTATCTGCTGAGTCGGCGGCTGAAGCGGGCCATGCACAAGACGCTGGATGCGATGACCCGCATCTACCAGCAACTCGAGGAAACGTTCTCGCTCTCCAAAGTGGTCATCGCGTTTGGCACACAGCGCGACCACCGCGCCCGGTTCCGCAAGGAGAACCGCGAGTATTACCGCAAGGCATTGCAAATCGTGCGGATCGATGCGCTGAGCAGCCCTGTCGCCGAGTTATTGGGAATCGGCGCGGTGATGGCCGTCCTGATTCCGGCTGGATACCTCGTGCTCGAGGGGCAGACATCGATCGGGCCGATCCAGTTCACAGAGACGCCGATGAACTTCACGGATCTGGCGCTGCTCTACACGCTGATGGCGGGGACGCTCGACCCGGTTCGCAAGTTCTCCCGGTACGTCCTCCGCATCCGTCAAACGGGAACTTCGGCCGAACGGATCTTCAAGGCCCTCGACAAACAGCCTTCCATCGTCTCCCCGCCGGCTCCCGTCCCCTTCCCCCGCCATTCCGAAACGATCCGCTTCGAGAACATCACCTTCGGCTACCCGCAGGCGGAAGGTGAAAGCCGCAAACCCGTGCTGACGAACCTCGATTTGACGATCCACGCGGGGGAGGCCGTCGCGATCGTCGGCACCAACGGCTCGGGCAAATCGACATTGGTCAACCTGTTGCCGCGATTCGCCGATCCGCAGAAAGGCCGCATCCTCATCGACGGGATCGACCTCAAGGATCTGCGGCTGCGGGATCTGCGGGCCCAGATCGGCATCGTCTCGCAGGACATCGTGCTGTTCGACGACACGATCGCGGGGAACATCTTCTCGGGAGTGGCCGGCCATCGATCGAGCGTCACCACCGCCGAGATGGAAGCCGCCGCCGGCAAAAGCTCGGTGTTGGAATTCGCCAAAGACCTGCCCCAAGGGCTGGAGACATCCCTGGGATCCGGCGGGCGGCAGCTCTCCGGCGGCCAGCGCCAACGAATCGCCCTTGCACGGGCCATGCTGCGCGATCCGGCGATCTTGATCCTGGATGAACCGACCTCGGCCATCGACGCCCATAGCGAGCAGGCCATTCAGCGGGCACTCAAGGAATTCACACGCGGACGAACCATGCTGCTGATCACCCACGCGATGTCCCCCTCGCTCCTCACGTTCATCACGCGAATCGTGGTCCTCGACCAGGGACGCTTGATCGCCGACGGGACGCACCATGAACTGCTCGCCGCCTGCCCGATCTATCAGCGGTTGTTTCATGCGGACCCGCGGCGAGCGGCGGCGTGAGGGGGAGGAAGCAGAAAAGCACGAGAAGCGGAAAAGCGAAAAAGCCAGAGGATCGTGGCAGACGGGCAGATTGCCGGCGTTCAACGCGTAGGCCTGGAATTGAATGGCAGAAGACCACGCCCTTCGAGGACTTAAGGTCGTGCCACTCGTTGGTGGCTATACACAGCCCTCAACCATCCGGGAGAGGAGTCGCAAACACATGCCCGCACAAAGCTGCGGGGCATGCCACCCGAGTGCTGTTTCAGATGAAAACGCGTATCAGGCGTTGACTTCCAGCACCCAGAGGATGAGTGCCTTGGCGAGGTGCATGCGGTTTTCGGCTTGCTGGAAGACGATGCTTTGCGGGCCGTCGATGACTTCGTCGGTCACTTCCTTGCCGCGCTTGGCGGGGAGGCAATGCATGAAGCGGGCGGTCTTGGGGGCGAGCTTCAAGAGGGCTTCGTTGACCTGGAACGGGGAGAAGACGCGCTGCCGGTCTTCGGCCTCGTCCTCCTGGCCCATGCTGGTCCAGACATCGGTATAGATGACCGCCGCATCCTGGAGGGCTTCCTGGAAGTTGGAGGTCTCGGTGATATCGATCTTGGGGAGGTACGACTTCACCCGATCGAGGAAATCATGACCCAGGCGATATTCGTCCGGCGCGCAGAGGACGAACTGCACCCCCAGCATCGAGCAGCAGGTCGCCAGGGATGTGGCCACGTTGTTGCCATCGCCCACGAACACGAACTTCTTCCCGGCGATGTCACCGAAGACCTCCTGCATGGTGAACAGGTCGGTCAGCGCCTGGCAGGGATGGCGGTCGTCCGACAAGCCGTTGATAATGGGGACGCCCGCATGCTCGACGAAATCGTCGATGAGCTGCTGCGAGAAGGTCCGCAGAGCGATGACGTCGCTGTAGCCGCCGATGACCCGGGCGACATCCTGCACGGCTTCGCGGCCGCCGATGCCGGCATCCTTCGCGGAGAGGAAAATGCTGCTGCCGCCCAGTTGCATCATGGCGGCATCGAAGCTGAGGCGTGTGCGGAGGGATGGTTTTTCGAAGACCTGCGTGAGGACACGTCCCGGCATGAGCTGCGGACGGATCCCCTTGGCCACACCGGTCTTCATCCGCTTGGCGAGGGCGAAAATCTCTTCAATTTCCGAGGTGGACAAATCCACCAGCGCGTTCAAATGTCGCATATCCAAAACCCATCCACTCGCGGCCTCCGTATCTTGGGCGGAAGCCTGTCATCTCATTCTGTATCACCGGAATCAAAGCCGGGTGGCCGTCGATTGTCCCATCCCGGCCACGCTGAATGCCGATTCCGCGTGGCCACCAAAAACAATATTGAACGCGGAGGCTGCTGATTGCCCCCGCGTTCAATCGAATTGTCGGTTGTCAAAACACTTCAGGGCTTAAGCACCCGGTGGACAAACGGCAAGCCAACTCGCCCGATCCCATCCACCGAAGACCATACCTCGCCCGATATCAGGCCTGCTGAGCCATCTCGCGCAGGACATCCACCAGGACATCACACCCTTCATCGACCTGTTCGGGGGTGATGTTGAGCGGAGGGAGCAAACGGACGACAGTATCGTGCGTGGCGTTGATCAACACGCCACGTTCCATACATTTTGCCACCGCCGGCATGGCCGAGATGTTGAGTTCCATCCCGATCATCATGCCGCGAATGCGGATTTCCCGCACAATCGGCAGTTCCTCCGCGATCTGCTCAAACCGCTGACGGAACTTTTCGCCCATTTCCCGGGCGTTGTCCAGCAACCCTTCCTCTTCGATGGTGCGGAATGTGGCGATCCCGGCGGCCATGGCCAGAGGGTTTCCACCAAATGTACTGCCGTGCATCCCCGGTTTCAGGCTAGCGGCCACTTCGTCGCGGCAAATGACGGCTCCCGCTGCCACGCCTGCCGCCACGCCTTTGGCGAGCGACATGATGTCGGGCTGCACGCCGGAGTGCTGATAGCCGAACCAGTGGCCCGTCCGCCCGGAACCCGATTGCACCTCGTCGAAAATGAGGAGCAGGCCTTCTTCGTCGCACAAATCGCGCAGCCCCTGCAGGAACTCGTTGGAGGCGATGTTGACGCCCCCTTCGCCCTGCACCGTTTCCAGCATGATCCCGGCGGTCTCCTTGTCGACCAGTTGCTTCACCGCTTCAAGGTCGTTGTAGGGGGCGTAGCGGAAGCCGGGGAGGAGCGGGTGGAAGCCTTCATGGTACTTCGGCTGGGCGGTGGCGGTCAGTGCGCCGAAGGTACGGCCATGGAAGCCGTTCTCGAACGTGATGAAACGGTACCGCCCCGCGCCGGCATGGGCGCGGGCGATCTTGAGGGCCGCCTCGTTGGCCTCGGCCCCGCTGTTGCAAAAAAAGGCCTTGCCGAAGCTGCGGGTGCAAAGAATTTCAGCGAAATCGCCCTGGGCCTCGGTGTACCACGAGTTGGGGACGTGGAGCAGCTTTTCGATCTGCTCCTGCACGGCCCGGACGACTGTCGGCGGGCAATGCCCCAACACGTTGCAGCCCCAACCGGGGAAAAGGTCGAGGTATCGGCGGCCTTCGGCATCCCACACATACGAGCCTTCCCCCTGCACGATGCAGACGGGGTAGCGACGGTAGTTCGACACGACGTACTTGTCGAACTTGGCGATCGTTTCCTGACTGGACTGTGTGGCCATTGTGTGCATTGCCGCGTCCCTTAAAGAACGCGCCGGTCGCCCGGCGAAATGGAAACCGCCTCAGAAGCCACCTTCCCGTGTCACCCTTCGAGATGACCGACTGGAAAGTGGCGAAGCGGAGAGCCCGAGGCCAGGGCCGACCGCAGAACAAGATGCTTCACCAACTCACGAAGGATTGTATCAGAGACGGCGGGTGGCGAGAAACACCTGGAAAATTGGCGAACTCGATCATCTCCATCAGGAGTCCATCAGGAGATCCCATGAACTACGGCACGATCTCCGTTCCGATCCCCTGGTTCGAGTAGATTTCCAGCAGCACCGAATGGGGGATGCGGGCGTCGATGATGTGGACTTTCTTCACACCCGCCGCGAGGGCTTCGAGGGCCGCCTCGACCTTCGGGACCATCCCAGCGTCGATCGTGCCGTCGGCGATCAGTTCCCGGCAGCGGGCGGCGGTGAGGTGGGATTGCAGCGTCGAAGGATCCTTGCGATCGAGGAAGATCCCCGGCACGTCGCTGAGGAACATCAGCTTGTCGGCCTGGATCAACCGCGCCACGGCAGCGGCGGCGGTGTCCGCATTCACGTTGAGCCGTCCGCCTTCATCGTCCAGTGCCACCGAAGGCAACACGGGAATGCGGCCCCCCCGGCAAGCCGTCAGGAGGACATCGCGATCGATATCGGTCACTTCCCCGACACGGCCCAGGTCGATCGGCTCGCCCCCCGGATTGGGGAGGAAGAGCTGTTTTCCCTTGAGGACATTCACCGTCTGGTAGCTGAAACCGACGGCATCGCCCCCCTGCCGTTCAATTTCTTCGACGAGGGAGCCGCAGATTTCGCCCGCCAGAGTTTTGGTGACGATCTCCAGCGTGGCGTCATCGGTGTAGCGGCGGCCCTGCACCCAGCGGGGGGTAATGCCCGCCGTCGCCATGGCGGCGTTGATGGCCTTGCCACCGCCGTGGATGAGAATGGGGCGGGCACCGACGGTCTCCATGAAGATCACATCGGTGAGGAACTGGCGGATGGCGGCAGTCTCTTCGAGAGCGCTCCCCCCCAGCTTGATGACGACGTGGCGATCCCGGAACTGGCGAATCCAGCCCAGGGCCTCGAGCAGGACATCCGCCTTGCGGATCGCCGTCTGCATGCTGGTTTCCGGACTGGCCGGGGAATGGGAGGAAGCAGTCTGTTCAGATCCTGTGGCGCTCAACGAAAGAATCCTCGGTCTGGCCGCATGGCTTGGTGGTGAATTGGGTGTGGTGGTGAATCAGTTGTCGTCGAACACAAGTGGAGCAAAGAGACAGGCTGGAAGTTTACACAGACACGCCGGGCGTTGCGAAGTTCACCGGGAAGACGCCTGTGGAAGCAACGAACCCGTCATTTACGAAAGTCGAGTCCCTGCAAACGCGGTTTTTCGGCAAAGGATCAAGCCATTTTCAGAATCGCTCCGTCCCGCCTCTCCGCGTTGAGAGGTTGCCACCCGAATCAACGGTGAGTGCAATCCCGGGCAGTCAGACTACACTTTGATTTCGGAAGCCAATGATCCCCCTTGCGGTTCCCTCATCGACAGCAGGTCTGAACTTTCATGCGGATGGAAAAAACGACGGACGGACTTGTCGCCTGGGCTCCCGCCAAGCTCAATCTCTCGCTGCGGATTCTGGCCAAGCGACCGGATGGGTTCCACGAGATTGAAACCGTGATGGTTTCCATCCAGCACTACGACACGCTTCAGTTCGCGCGGCGAATGGATGGGGAGATCCGGCTTCGCTGTGAAGATTTGATCCCTCGGCAAACCCTCCAATCCCCCAAGTCGGCAGGCTCTTTCCCGGCTTCGATCCCGGAAGACGATACGAATCTGGTCGTTCGTGCGGCACGGTTGCTGAAGGAATATGCAGGTTCGGATCAGGGCGTTCAGGTTCTGTTACAGAAACGAATTCCCGCCGCAGCCGGTTTGGCGGGAGGGTCGAGCGACGCGGCCACGACCTTGGCGGCCCTCAACAAGTTGTGGAATCTCCGGTTAAGTTTGGAAGAACTTTGCCAGTTGGCGGCGAAGCTGGGGAGCGATATTCCGTTCTTTCTGTGCGGCGAGGCGATGGCGGTCTGCCGGGGCCGGGGCGAGTTGATCGAACCGTGGGCATTAACCGAAACGCTGTGGTTCGTGGTGGCGAAACCTGAGGAGGGACTCTCGACGGCGCGGGTGTATCAACACTGCCGGCCGACGCACGATTCGCCTGCGGTGGCCCCCTTGCTGGCCCACCTGGCGGCGGGGAACCAATGGGGTGCGGCACATGCTTTGCATAACGGACTTCAGGCAGCAGCTCTGGAGCTCTGCCCTGCCGTGAGGCAGCTCGAGGCCGAGTTCGCGAAGCTTGATGTGCTTGCCCATCAAATGAGCGGAAGCGGCACAGCCTACTTCGGCTGGTGTGCCAATCAGGCTGCCGCGAATCATGCGGCGGCCCGGCTCACCGCCAAGGGGTTGGGACAGGTGTTCGTCGCCTGCTCGGGAGTTTGATAGGTCGGCAAGCGAGATGTCTGGAATTTCAGACAGAACCCGAATCAGTCGCCGGTGTCTGCTAAGCGAACCCTCCTGATTGAGGATCGTGAGGCGGCTCAGCGACGCGAGCCAGCCGCTTGATTGCGGTGGACAGGATGTCCTGAAGCTCATTTGCCAAGTCTCTTCGCCCTTTGAAGAGAACTTTGGCGAGTGATGACCCGCTGCCCCTTCTCCCATTTTGCAGTTCTTGCTGCCGTCGAATTTCTGTCGTTTCGTTGTTGCCCAGTAGTCATGGAATCGCTGGGCGGGTTCTAGGGGAAACGAATTTCCGCCCCCCGCTCTTTTGTTCTTCTCAATACGGTTCTTTCGACCGCTCTTTACAAATCGGTGTTCGTCATTCTGCGTCTGTCATTCAGTGTTCGTCATTTCGGATGATGAGGAGTACGGCCATGGAAATTACTGAGATCCGCATCAAGCTCATGGATGATCCCAGTGAGCGACTTCAAGCGTTCTGCTCGGTCACGCTGGATGGATGCTTCGTCATCCGTGATCTCAAGATCATCCAGGGGACGCGGGGCTCGTTCGTGGCGATGCCCAGCCGCAAGCTGATGGATCGTTGTCCGAAGTGTTCGTGCAAGAACCATCTCCGCGCACGCTTCTGCAACGAGTGCGGCTGCCAGCTGCACGACGAGCGGGCCAACAAGGCCGACGACGGCCGCGCCAAGCTCTATGCGGATATCGCCCATCCAATCAATTCGGAATGCCGCGAGCGGATCCAGGCGAGCGTCATCGTGGCGTACTCGCTCGAACTCGAGAAGGCCAAGCTCCCCGGCTACATCTGCAGCTACGACGACTTCGGCGAGGAATCGTTCGCCACATCGGTGGAAGAATTGACCTATGGCGAGCGGGAGCCAAGCGTCACTTCGGCCTACGGCATGAATCCGGGTGCAGGAGTCTTCACGGCGACACAAACAGCGACCGCGCCCAGCACGACCACTTCACGTCCCCGGCACATCTTCGTGAACCGCGTGGCACAGTTGGAAGAAGAGGGCTTTGGTTCGGGTCTTGTTTGATTGATCTTTGGCCCAGGTAGATAAAGAAAGCCCGAGGTTCCTGGGAACCTCGGGCTTTCTTGCTATATGGATCACTATGTTCAATGGCGTGTCAAAGGGAGCAAGAGCATGCTTGCCCAGAGCTGCAAGCATGGCACGCAGAGGGCTATTTCAAATGGAAACGCGCAAGGACTGCTACTTGACGACGAAGTTGATACTGCTGCTGGTGACGCGGCCGGAGAGTTCGTCGAAGACCGTCAGTTTGAGTGAGTGCGGGCCGAGGGGCATCTTGTCGGGGATGGTGAACTGGTAGTTGTGGAAGTAATCCCGCCGTTCGTTGCGACAGAGATCCTCCGTGGGGGGGAATTCGATCTGGTGACGGATCTCGCCGGCGGGGCTAATGATGTCGATCTTCGAACGCAAGAGCGTGCGGTATTGACCTTCAGCCGTCAGTTCGCTCTGGAAGTTCTCGGCTTCCGCGTAGACCAGGACTTCCTGGCCCGGCCGGAACTCGTCGCGCGGGAATTTCTCGTAGTTGCCGAAGTACCAGATCTGCTTGCAGAAGGTGACGCTCCGCAGTTCGAGGCGGGCCATCTGCTTGAGCTTCGAGACGCCGGATTGGAACTGGGCGACGGCCTGGCTGGCCCGGTCGGCGGATTGCGGAATCTGCTTGCTGTCGAAGTAATTCGACATGCCCCAGAGCATCTGCTGCCAGAATTCCTGCTCGGCGGGAGGAATGCCGGGAATGGCGGCGAGGGCTCGTTCCGGACGATCGGCCATGAGGTAGAGGAGCCTCAGAAAGACATGCTGCCTGAGGTAGTAGTCCTGGCTTTCGGGGGAGTCACCGCGAGTGAGCAGATTGACCGAGGCTTCGGTCTGGCCGATGAGTTGATCCAAGCGATCTCCCGC
>PNLE01000175.1 GCA_013822855.1 Planctomyces sp. | reverse complement strand
CAAGCCCGTGACTGCTCGCCCTTTGGAAACCCGTATGGGTACTGGCAAGGGTGAACCTGATCACTGGGTTGCTGTTGTGCGGCCTGGGAAGATTTTGTTCGAGCTGGCAGGTGTCTCTGAGGAAGCGGCTCGCGAGTGTTTCGCTCGTGTGGCTTACAAGCTTCCGCTCAGGGTTCGCCTTGTTGGCCGAACTGTTAAGGTTTGATTTCTGTTTTTGTTTGGGAATTGGTGGTCTCATGTCCAAGGCGCGTGAACTGCGGGAAATCGCGACAGAGCAGCTGGAGTTTCAGCTTGCTGAGGCTCAGCAATCGCTGTTTGACCTGCGATGCAAGGCGGCTTCCGAGAAGTTGGAAACCCCGAGTTTGATTCGTCGTTCACGTCGCGAGATTGCTCGCATCAAGACTGTGCTCCATCTGCGGGATTTGGTCAAGTAGTTTGTGGTTGTGTGTCAAGTCCTGTTGGTTGCTTGGTGGATCTGTCTCCGGAGTGAGAAATGCGTAAGCGTGTGGTTGGCGTCGTGACAGGTGACAAGTCAAGTAAGACTCGCCGTGTTGAAGTCGAGCGTATCTATCGCCATCCCAAGTATGGCAAGACTATTCGCCGTCGTACTGTTTGCCATGCACACGATGAGGATAATGTCAGTCGAGTCGGTGACACGGTCGAGATCATCGAAAGTCGTCCCTTGTCTGCCTTGAAAAGGTGGGCTTTGGTTCGAATTGTGAAGTCGGCCCTGTCGACGTCTTCCGATATCACAGCTGTTGATGCCCCGGTGGTTGCCGGTTAGTCTTTTCCTGTCACCGCTTGGGTTTTAAGTTGAGGGGGTTCGCTCATGATCCAGATGCAAACGATGCTTGATGTGACGGATAATACCGGCGCCAAGACCGCGCGGTGCATCAAGGTTTTGGGGAGCTCCCGGAAGAGAACCGCCACGCTCGGTGATGTGATCGTGTTGGCCGTCCAGAAGGCGTTGCCAGGTTCGTCTGTTAAGTCTGGCAGTGTGGTGAAGGGTGTCGTTGTTCGAGTTCGCCAGCCTTCGCGTCGAATCGATGGCAGTTACGTCCGTTTCGACTCAAATGCTGTTGTTATTGTTGATAATGATGGGAACCCCAAGGGTTCAAGAATTTTTGGTGCTGTTGCTCGCGAATTGCGTGAGAAGCGATACATGAAGATCATCAGCCTTGCGTCGGAGGTCGTTTAGTATGCGTATTCGCAAGGGTGATCAAGTAGTTGTTCTTACCGGCGATGATGCTGGCCCGACGCCTCGTAAAGTGCTAGCTGTTGTTCAATCCGGTGACAAAGTCCTGGTTGAAGGTGTTAATCGCGTTTTTAAGCATGTGAGGCGCGGCCATCCCAAGAGTCCGCAGGGTGGTCGTCTTTCTCGCGAGATGCCAGTGGCTTCCTCCAATGTTGCTTTTTTCTGTTCCAGCTGTAGCAAGCCGACTCGGATTGGGATGCGAGTTTTGGCCGATGGTCGCAAGGAGCGCTTCTGCAAGAAGTGCGATGCGAGCATTGGTGTCATCAGTCCTGCTCCCAAGGCTGTGGTTGTCCAAGGTTAGTTTCGATTCGCTGTAAGCTGTTTGAAAGTAGGCGTTTGCCATGTCACGGTTGATGGAACGTTATCGTTCTGAGATCCTCCCGACACTCAAAACTGAGTTGGGTCGCGAGAACGATCTTTCGTTGCCAAAGCTGACCAAGATTGTTGTCAGCATGGGGTTGGGCAAAGCCATCGGCGAGCGTAAGCGTCTTGAAGAAGCCGCGTCGCACCTGGCTCAGATCACCGGTCAAAAGGCTTTGATCACCAAGTCGCGTAAAGCAGTCTCGGGATTTCGGCTTCGTGAGAATATGGAGATCGGTTGCATGGTGACCCTACGGGGTCGCCGGATGTATGAGTTCCTCGATCGGCTGATTAGCTTGGCGTTGCCTCGCGTGAGGGACTTCCGGGGTGTCAATCCCAACGGTTTCGATGGTCACGGTAACTACAGTATGGGTTTGACCGAGCAGCTGGTTTTTCCCGAGGTTAATCCCGATAAGGTCAATTTTGTCCAAGGGATGAACATCACCATGGTGACGACAGCCCGGAACAACGATGAAGGTCGTTTGTTGCTTCGGAAGCTGGGAATTCCTTTCCGTAAAGATTAGCCTAGAGTTTGATGTTCTGCTGGTCAGATTGCTTTCATCGTTTGAGATAACACATGGCCACCACCGCACACGTAGTCAAAGCCAGGCGAGTCCCCAAGTTCTCAACACGCAGCGAAAATCGCTGCCAGTTGTGTGGGCGTCCTCGTGCGGTTTATCGCAAATTCAAGGTCTGCCGCATTTGCTTCCGGAATCTGGCCCTCGATGGTCTCATTCCCGGTTGCAAGAAGGCAAGCTGGTAGTTTCAAGTTTGATGCAGTTAAGGTTTTGCCTGCCATGATGACCGATCCCGTTGCCGACATGCTCACCCGGATTCGCAACGCTGTTGCCAACGAGCGTCCGTTTGTCGATATGCCGTTCTCCAGAGAGAAGTTGGCTATCGCGGGGGTTCTGCAGCGTGAGGGGTATGTTTGGGAGTCGGAGGTGATTGAGGGTACTCCTCGGAACACTTTGAGGATCAGCCTCAAGTACGGTCCGAGCGGGGAGCGGGTCATCCAGCAGATCAAGCGAGTCAGCAAGCCTGGCAATCGCGTTTACTCAGGTGTCGAAGGTCTGCCGAATGTTCTCCAGGGTCTTGGTATCGCAATTGTCTCCACCAGCAAGGGTGTTTTGAGCAATCGTGAGGCGAAGTCCCAGCGTTTGGGTGGTGAGGTTCTTTGCACTGTTTGGTAACACAATTTCTTGTACGCTTAGTCGCTTGGCTGAGTGTCGCAGGATTGGTTTTGAATTCCGTTGTTTCCAGCGATTGCTGTTCAGGGTTAGTGAAATGTCGCGTATTGGAAAAAAGCCGATCCCGATTCCTGCCGGAGTCACGGTTCAGGCCGCCAATGGCAAAGTTGTGGTCAAGGGGAAGGGTGGCGAACTTTCGCTTTCTCTGCATCCTAGGATTTCCGCAAAACTCGAAGCCGGTCAGGTTTTGGTAGAGCGTCCCGACGATCAGCGAGATAGTCGGGCTTTGCATGGTTTGACCCGCGCGCTGATCAACAACATGGTCGCTGGCGTCGACAAGCCCTGGGAAAAGAAACTGGAAATTCAGGGCGTTGGTTATCAGGCTGCTTTGAGTGGTAAGGTCTTGACACTTCAGGTCGGTTTTGCCAACGCCATCAAACTGGAAGTTCCGCCGGGTATTTCTTGCGTTCTCCCTGATTCGACACACATCATCATCAGCGGTGCCGATCGTCAGGTCGTGGGTCAGTTCGCCGCCGACATTCGCACTGTTCGCCCACCTGAGCCTTATAAGGGCAAGGGAATTCGTTACAGCGATGAACGTGTCCGTCGCAAGAGCGGCAAGGCGATGAGTTAGTTCTGTGATCAGTGAAGTTTTCGGTAACGTCTGGTTTGGGTGGCATTGAAATGAAGTTGATCAAGCGAACGGCAAAGCAGAAGGCTCGACGTGGTTTCCGCGTCCAGAACCGTGTGCGATCTTCCGGTCGTCTCCGGCTCTCCGTCTTCCGCAGCAACAAGCATATTTACGCCCAGATCATCGATGATGTCGCCGGGACGACACTTGTCTCTGCCTCCACGGTTGAGAAGACGGTTCTTTCGACTGGCTTTGGCAGCGACTGTGATGCTGCTGCGGCTGTCGGGAAGGCTCTTGCCGAGAGGGCGGTTCAGAAGGGAATCTCCGAGATTGCTTTCGATCGCGGCTCTTATCGATATCATGGTCGACTTGCGGCATTGGCCAATGCCGCTCGTGAAGCAGGTCTTTCTTTCTAATCAGTTTTTAGTGCAACTGCCCAAGTCGGTTTGAAGTTGACACATTGGATTATTTTCAAGTCGCGACGGCGGTCGGAGATCACGAGTGAGCTCGGAAAACCAGAATCAATCCCCTGAGCGTGTCGTTCAGATTCGCCGCTGCGCCTGCGTGGTCAAGGGCGGTCGTCGTTTCAGTTTCACCGCTCTCGTGGTGGTGGGTGATGGTAATGGCCGCATCGGCTATGGTTACGGTAAGGCTGTTGAGGTTCCGCTGGCTGTCGAGAAGGCTGTCAAGCAGGCCAATAAGCGAATGGTTCGCGTTCCTCTGATGAACGGTACCATTCCCCACAAGGTCATTGGCACCTACGGTACGAGCCAGGTGATGTTCATGCCTGCGAATCCTGGTACTGGGATCATCGCCGGTTCAAGTCTTCGGGCGATTGCGGAGTCGTTGGGGATGCGAGACATTCTCACGAAGGTTCGCGGCTCGAGCAATCCTTTGAATGCTGTCAAGGCAGCCTTTGCTGCTTTGGAACAATTGCGCACCCGAGAAGACGTGGCTCGGCTGCGGGGAGTGAAGATCTAGTTATGATGTTGCACGACGTCAACATTGGCATTCAGAGGCACAAGACACGCAAGCGTGTTGGCCGTGGCCCTGGTTCTGGTCATGGCAAGACATCGGGTCGTGGCCATAAGGGTGCTGGCAGCCGAAGCGGTACCAAGCGCCGTTTGGGGTTCGAGGGTGGTCAAAAGCCGCTTGCGCGACGCATTGCCAAGCGTGGTTTCAATAATAATTTCTTCGCATTGACGATTGCCGAAGTCAATCTGAGCGCCATCGAATTGGTGTTCAACGCTGGCGATGTCATCACGCCCGAGATCTTGTCTTCCAAGGGATTGGCCAAGGGACGTTTTGACCAGGTCAAAATCCTTGCCGATGGCGAGATCACCAAGGCTTTGTCGATCACTGCCCATCGATTTTCTGCGGCTGCCGAGGAGAAGATCCTGGCTGCCGGTGGTTCTGCCGTGCGGCTCGCCTAGTTGGACTCTGGATTTTCCAGGGTGCTTCAATCTTATGTCCGTTTGCGAATGCCAATGATGTTCCGTGAAGACGCGTGACTTGGAAACAAGCCACGCGTCGCGGCTTTGAATGGGATATCGAAGATGTTTCGTCAGCTTGCCGTGATCTTCCGAATTCCTGAGCTGCGCCAGAAGATTATTCTCACTCTGGTTCTCCTTGCGGTCTACCGCATGGGAGGGCTGATTCCGTTGCCCTTCGTCGACCAGATGAAACTGGCCGAAACCCTGCAGTCGCAGGGGAGCGACGGTATGGGCCGGGTGATGAGCATGATTTCGCTCTTCTCTGGCACTAGTATCGGAATGAGCACGATCTTTGGTCTGGGAATCATGCCTTATATTTCGGCATCGATCATTTTTCAGCTGCTCGGGACGGTTTATCCTCCGTTGGAAAAGTTGCAGAAGGAGGGTGAGGCGGGTCGCAAGAAAATCAACGAGTATACGCGTATCGCGACGCTCTTCATCGCTTTCGGGCAGAGTTTCTTCTGGATCCGGCAGCTGGCGGTTTCCGGCGGGATCATGGGGAATGGCGAAAGTCTGCTCATCGAAGCCTACAGCGGTATGTTCTTTCAGCTGATGTGTGCTTTGACCATGACTGCCGGCACATTGCTGCTGATGTGGATCGGGGAGCAGATTGATGAGTACGGCATCGGCAACGGTATCAGTCTGATCATCATGGCTGGAATCCTTGCTCGTATGCCTCAAGCCGGCCAGGCGCTGTTGGGCCCTGCCTTCTCCAACGGGGTGAAGCTGGGAAGTCAGACGGGGATTGAAAAGTTCCTGCTGCTGGGTGTGCTGTTCGTAGGTGTGATTGTGGGTGTGGTTGCCATCACCCAGGCCCAACGGAAGATTCCCGTGCAATCTGCTAAGCATGTCCGCGGTCGTTCGGTTGCTGGTGGACAGAGATCTTACCTTCCGCTGCGTTTGAACCAGTCGGGCGTGATGCCAATCATTTTCGCTTCCAGCTTGTTGCTGTTTCCGATGTTCTTCTTCCAGATTCTGTCTCAGTTCTTCCCGACGATCGGATTTTTCCGTCTCGCGGAAGCGACCATGCAGAACCACGGTGGTTACATCTATAACCTGCTCTACATCGCCTTGATTTACTTCTTCTGCTACTTCTGGACGGCCATCACGTTCAATCCGAAGGACATGGCCAATAATCTGAAGGACTATGGCAGCTTCATTCCAGGGTATCGTCCCGGTGGACGGACGGCGGCCTACTTGGAAGCAGTGATGGTGCGAGTCACCTTCGTCGGTGCTGCCTTCCTGAGCTTGATCTCGATCATCCCGACCGTGATCTCGAACGCATTGGGAATTGACCCCCTGGTGGCGAGCTTCTATGGCGGGACTGGTCTGCTGATTTGCGTCTCGGTGGCATTGGATCTTGTCCAGAAGATCGACAGCCACTTGGTGATGAGAAATTATCGCGGATTGCTGGAGTCGGACAACGCGGCCTGACGTGCTGGCTTTTGTGAGCCAGTTGGGTTTCGCTGGCCATTGAATGGGGTTGACAAAAGACCGGCTTGGATTGCGGGCTTGGTCGTGCGTGATTAGACTGTGGTGCTTCGTCGGGAGCTGCCGCTTTATTTTGAGGTGTGTGATGAAGGTTCGGACAAGCGTCAAGCGGATTTGCGAGCATTGCAAAATGGTTCAGCGGAAGGGTCGCGTCTATGTGATCTGCTCAATGAATCCTCGCCATAAGCAGCGACAGGGTTAGATTTTTCCGGGCATCGGTGAGGCATGTTTTGTTCTCTCGTCGGTGTTTCAGTTCCGTCTGTTAAATTGATTTCAGCAGCTCTGTAGAGAGAAGTTCGCTATGCCGCGTATTCAGGGTGTGGACATTCCCAACGACAAGCCCACTTACATCTCGCTGCAGTATCTTTACGGCGTGGGTGATTTTCGGGCTTTCGAGATCTGCTTCAAGCTGCAGATCGATCCCCAGCGAAAGGCTCGCGAGCTGAGTGACGACGAGTTGGCCCGTATTTCGGCCATGCTTGACAAGGATTATCTTGTCGAGGGGTCGCTTCGTCGCAGTATTCAGCAGAATATCTCCCGGTTGCGAGACATTCAGTCTTATCGTGGCCTTCGCCATCGCCGCGGCTTGCCATGCCGTGGTCAGCGGACTCGGACAAATGCCCGTACTCGCAAGGGGATCAAGAAGACTGTTGCTGGCAAGAAGGGCGTCAAGGATATGAAGCACTAAGCCGTGCCCGCAGTCGATTGGGCTTCTGCTTGGGTCGAGTTTTCATTTCTGGTTTGAGCGTTGTGTTCGCCAGTTCACTGTTTCCTGTTGACTGTTCTGGCGAGAAGCTTCGCCGAAGGATTTGAGAGTGGCAAAGACCAAGCGCCGTAAGGTTCGTCGCAATGTGAATCGCGGGATCGCGCACATCCGTGCGACCTTCAATAACACGACCGTCACCATCACCGATGCAAACGGCGATGTGTTGTGCTGGGCGACAGCCGGTACTGTCGGCTTCAAGGGAAGCCGCAAGAGCACTCCGTTCGCGGCGCAGCGTGCGGCTGAGACGTGTGCCGAGCGAGCCGCGAAGTTCGGTGTGCGAGAGATGGAAATTCGCGTGAAAGGGCCTGGCTCCGGTCGCGAAAGTGCCATCACCGGTTTGCAGGGTGCAGGCATCTCGATTCGCTCGATCGAAGACGTCACTCCGCTGCCTCACAATGGTTGCCGGCCTCCGAAGAAGCGACGGGTTTGAGTTCCCTTTTATCGTTGCTTTTGCGGTCTACGAATGAATTGGTCTACACGTTCGGTTTTGAGTCCTGTGGGTTTTGGGGAGTGACAGATGCGGATTCGCTGGCGTGGACTGGAATTGCCGAGTCGCGTGGTTCCCGAGCGGGAGACACTGAGTTCAACCTACGGCAAGTTCACGGTTGAACCTTTCGAGCGTGGTTTCGGACCGACGATCGGAAACAGTTTGCGCCGTATTCTGCTTTCCAGTTTGGAAGGGAGTTCGGTCACCTCTGTCAAGATTCAGGGTGTGCAACACGAGTTCACAACGATTCCCGGTGTTGTCGAAGACGTCACCGAGATTGTCCTGAACCTCAAGGCGGTTGTGGTCAAGAACCATAGCCCTTCGACCAAGACCCTTCGTATTGAGAAGACGACGCGCGGAGTGGTGACGGCTGGCGACATCATCACCGACGACCAGGTCGAGATCGTCAACCGGGATCTGGTCATTGCCACGATGACTGACGATGTTCCGCTCTACCTCGAAATGACCGTGGAGAATGGTCGCGGTTATATTCCCGCCGCCGAACACCATGGCCCCGAGCAGGAACTCGGTGTCATCCCGCTCGATGCGATTTTTTCACCGGTTGTGCGTGTTCGCTATCTGATCGAGGAGACTCGCGTCGGTCAGAGAACCAACTACGATCGTCTGATTTTCGAGATCTGGACGAATGGGACTGTGACTCCTGAGTCAGCTCTGGTGGAATCGGCCAAGATTCTGCGAAAGCATCTCAACCCGTTCATAACTTATCGTGAGCCCGGCCCGGAGATGTTCCCCGAGGGTGGTCTCCGGAACATGCTCGAAGCCACCGGTTACGCACCGGTTGATCTGGAACTGGAAGAAAAGCTGGGGCAGAGTCTGGCCGAGCTCAATTTGTCCGTCCGTGCGACGAACTGCCTCGAATCCGAGGGGATCAACTTCGTCCGCGATCTGGTCACCAAGTCCGAAGATCAGCTGCTTCAGGTTCGCAATTTCGGTGAGACCACTCTCACGGAAGTCCGTGAACGTTTGGGAACCATCGGTCTGCGATTGGGCATGAAGCTGCCCACTTCGGCCCGCGTCTAGTTACTTTGAGTCACTCGACGCTTGTTTCTTGCCTTTGACATATCCGACTTGCCGGGCTGTGCCCGTGAGAGACATCAGGAAGTATCATGCGACATAAAGTGGCTGGCCGTCAGCTCAACCGTAATGCCTCACATCGTCACGCCATGTTCCGCAACATGTCCGTGAGCCTGATCCTCACGGTTCGTTCCGAAGGTAAGGAAGGTGAGGCCAAGGTTCCTGGGAGAATCATCACGACTCTGGAGAAGGCGAAAGAACTTCGTCCTCACTTGGAGAAGTTGATCACTCTCGCCAAGCGTGCCGCTGTGGCCGAGCAGGCTGCTGCGGAATTCACCACCACCGCCGAGAAGAACTCCGACGCCTGGCGTGAGTGGCGAAAGTCCGACAAGTGGCAGAAGTGGGCCAATGCCATTGCTCCCGCTGTGGCCCTTCGCCGGCGAGCCTTCGCGGCTTTGCGTGACAAGCTGGCTCTTGAGATCCTGTTTGACGATATCGCCCCCCGCTATGCCGACCGTCAGGGAGGTTACCTGCGGATTGCCCGTTTGGCGGATTTCCGCCTGGGTGATGCCGGTCGGCGGGCTCTGGTTGAGTTCGTGGGTGACAATGATCGCTTGAAGCGTCAGCGACGTGCTGCTCCTGTCGTGAAGAGCGACACCGCTCCAGCGAGCACCGCTCCGTCAGTCGCTGCCAGCGAGCCTGCTGCACCGGAAGCTCCCGTCGCCGAATAGTTTGTTGATTCAGTAAAGATTAACGGAAGACCTTGGCATGGTGACATGCCAAGGTCTTCTTGTTTTAACGGTTGGGAGGAAGAGTCAAGCGATGCTGTGCATGAGCCCGAGGATTGCCGATCATCTCCGTGAGACCTGACTTGCGAGCTTGCCGAGACCTATCGGGTGGCGATCGCACGACAATTTCGGGGGATCCCGCTTCCGGAGCGACCATGGAGTGGCTGGCTCGTCAGGAGAAAACTTCGAATTCGCTGTGAGTGTGTCGGATCATCATGCCAGACCCATTGCTGCGAACGATGATGACGTTGGAGCTGTCGGCGAACTCGCAGCAGTTGGAAGTTCTCACATCCGGCCTTGGTTGTGGTATTCCCAGGGTCGTTGAGCTTTGCTCGCAGGCGCTTTTCGCTCAGGGGAGCCTGCAGGCCCAGGTTGCTTTGATTTCGGCTGCCGCACACCCTTCCCCAGTGATTGCTGAGAAGATCCGAGCCAATGCGGAGACTCTCTCCGGGGCATTCCGGCAATTGTTGATTCATGGTTTGCCGGCACAAAAGCTGACCGCGCTGACGGCGATCGAGATCACGGAGACATTCGAACCGGGGCCGGCGCTGGTGGAGCTTGTGCGGTCGTCGCCAGTCGGTGAAGTGGCCGAGCGGAGCGCCTCCACCTTGCGACAGATGGCTTGGCACCTGCATGAATTGACGGAGCATGGCAGCGAAAAGAGGCTGCATCCCACTCTGTCGGCGTTGGCGGCAAATTATCGACCAAGGATTGTGGCGGCTCTTTCAAATGGGTTGGAACTGGAGGTCGATCATCTCCAGGTTGACCAGATAGCGGTTCGCGAATTGCTCATCGAGTGCCTGTTGATCATCGCGCGGGATGACGCCCCTGAAGTCCGACGGGTTCTCTGGTCTTCCAACGCGAGCATTCGCGAGATCGTGCGGCACTTGATGCTGCATGGCACGCATCCTGGAATCGTGAGGGCTGTCATCGGATCCCTCGGCCACAGCTATCCGCATCCCCGGGCATTGGATGCGGTTCAGGAACGAGATGATCCCGAATTCGTGGTCGAGTTGCTCAAGACGGTTTCACGTCCCACATCGCCGAAGATGATGCAGAACCTCCGTCAGATCGGCTATGTCACATGGCTGACACGTGAGCCGCTGGATCTCTCCTGGATTCCGGGCGAGTATCAGGCGGGTGTGATTCACCTGGTGAACCACACCCGGCTCTCGCGGGAGTGTCGGCGGAATGTCGAGGACTGGCTGCTGCGGCACGGCACGACGGAAGGCCGCGAGGCGGCGGCGGGAAGCGCGGCGCACCACGACGAGGCCATGGTCAAGGAAGTTGTGCGGAGCAGTCTCGACTCGTCGGACAGTGTGGTTGCCGCCTGGGCTTGTTCGCAACTCAAGATTCATCAGTTTCCCGATGCCGCGCGACTGCTGATGGAGAAACTCCGCAGTGCCAATGCCGAAGTTCGCGAAGTGGCCAGGCACGAGTTGCGTGAGTGGTTCAACGCCGAGCGAATGCTGGAGCTTCACGAAAGCATGACGGCGGAGGTGGGCGTGCAGGCCGGTCGCATGCTGCTGGAAGTGGATGACTTG
>PNLE01000174.1 GCA_013822855.1 Planctomyces sp. | reverse complement strand
ATCCGCATCGCAGATCATACGGGTTTTCCGCTCCAAAAACTGAGCTAGGCCCGATCGGCAGTTTCCGCTAGTTTTTCGCATGATGCGGGGTTGGGTGACGACTTTTTCAGGAAATTTCCTGAGAAGACCTGTTGCCGATCCCGCCTGTTCCTTGCCGGTTGTGCGCCCTCAAAGCATGGCACGGCACCAGCCATTCGGCATTTTTCCTTCCTGCTTCTCGAAAGGATTCTGAAGCATGGCTTCCGCAGCCTGGATCTCCTCGAATTCTCCACATTCCCTGGGCAGAAACCTGCTCCTGGGTGCCAGCCTGGTGAGTGCCGGTTTCCTGGCGACCGCCAGCGAAGCCCTCGCGCAGCCGCGAACCATTCCCGCTTCGATCAGCCGTGAGGAACGTGCCCGGCTGATGGAAGACCTCAGCGCTCCGATCATGGAGTTCAATCGGTACGACAATTCGCGATTGATGCCTCCGACCAACGATTTGGCCAGCCCCACCCCCGAGCTGGAACGCGTCCGGCCGCTGGTGCGCGATGCGCAGGACGAGCTTTCCAACTTGATCCTCGATCTGGGTGATGAATCGGCCCGTCGGCCCGCCCTGCGGACGCTGCTGGTCGATGCCATGAACCTGCAGGCCCGGTTGACATCGATTGTGCAGCAGGGGCAGCGAACCAACGACCACCGGTATCTGACGGAAGACTTCCGCGAGCTGGATGCCCAGTGGCGCGAGCTTTCGTACCGCATGAGCCTGACCCGCGACCTGAGCGCCCGCACCATGCAGCGCGCCAAGGTGCTGGACGATATCGCTCAGTCGATCGGCAAAGTGCTGCTGATCCAGCCGCAGGTGAACTCGCGGGCTTTGATGGAGAAAGCCATCCAGATGAGCACCGACATGCGGAACCTGACGGACGACGTGGCGTATGAAGTGACCGACCGCCGGTTGCGCGATGAGCTGACCTTCGCCTTGAACCGCGTCAATCAGCAGATCCGCACGCTCTCGCTGGCGGTGCAGGATCAGGCCGACCGGGCGGTGGTGGTCGACCAGTACAAGCGATTCCAGGAACTGTGGTATCCCGAAGCGGCCAAACTGCAGACCTACACGGGTGCGGCCATGGATCGCGATCTCCGCCGGATCGCCCAGACCGACAGCGAAATCCGCCAGTTGCTCATGATGCCGCAGCAACTCGACAAGCAGCAGCTGGTTTATCTGACGAATTCGCTCAAGAAGGATATCGACGAGTTCTTCCAGCGGACGCCCCTGCTGCTGCTGGTGCACTTGCCGAAATCGGGCAGCGTGCTGGCGACCGCTGACGAATTCTACGGCGTGTGCGAGTACTTCGTGGACATTGTGAACCGCTCGAACACCGCGAACATGAACGATGTGGTCGACGCCTTCCGCTATATCGAGAGTGCGGAGAAGACGTTCGCCGCGACGTTCCGCCCGATCCAGAGCGAATCGGCCCAGGCGATTCTGCGGAAGATCGAGCAGACGATCGGCACGCTCCGTTCGACGCTGATGGTTCAGCGGGACGATCTCAGCCGTCAATCGGCGGTGGATCTGGCGGCGGAGATCGATGGTCTTTCGTACAACCTGCAACTTGTCAGCCAGCGATGGCTGCAGACCGAGCGTCCGGTGTACGCCAACGAAGCGCAGCGGGAAATCGCCGCGTTCAGCGATCAGGCCATGCGTCTGCACGACAGCCTGGTGCGCGGTTCGACCGCCGCCCAGGCCCGCCAGCAGACCGAACAGCTGTACGAAAGCTGGCGCCGCGTCTACAGCTATCTGGTCCAGTGCCGGACGGACGACCGCACCCAGTTGGGACGAACGGCCTCGAGGATGACGCCGGCCTTGGTCGAGCTGCGGACCATGCTCTCCCAATAAGTTCAGGGCTGAAGCTTCACCACGACGCTCAAGCGATCGCGGCAACACGACATTTCTCGAACCCCCGGCTGGAAACAGCCGGGGGTTTTTCGTTGCGCGAGAGGCTCCATCGAGGTCTCCTTTATAGAAGGCGTGATCCCATCGGAAACAGTTCCGATGTCGCCATGAAACGAGGTGTCGTAGGAGACAGAACCTGTTCAAGAGTGGCGATCGGACTCGTTCAGAGATGAACCTTCGCGACTGAAGAATTCGGCCGGCCGCAGATGGCTCTCCGACCTTTCCTTGAGTGCTGAAGGATGGTGTCAAACGGCGCGGTTGGCGGGGCTGATACCGCTTGAAAACATGCGAAAACGCGGCTGGCGGCCAGAAGGTCAAGCCGTAAATGCGGTCTTGACAAGAGAATTGAAGTCATCGTGCCATGAAAGCCGAAAAGAACACGCAGACGGTTTGCATCGGAACGACACGACAAACGCCCTCGGGCGGGAAATCGTGTTGTGGCGGAAACGCCGGCAGACCGGCTGCCAGGGGGGCAGGACACAAATGGGCATATTGATTCATGCACAGAGCAGGGACGCTCTGCCGGTTTGAGTACGTCCCGCCCCTCGCTCGAGTTCGAAACCAAGGATCGGGTCGAATTCGATTTCCAACGTCCGACAATTCGAGTGATTCGATCAGGCCTCCGCCAAGCGGCCTGAACGGATTGCCCGAAGGCTTACAGCAGGCACGGTGATCGGCCGTGTCGGCAACTTGGTTGCGGCCATGACAGCCACAAAAGTCGTGCGAGGGTCAAGATCCGGAGGGTCGCGACACCCTTCTGTGTGTGAACAATAATAGGTGATTGGAGTGCCCGCGATGAGAACGATCTTCACGACTGGCCAGGTCGCTAAGATCTGCAAAGTTGCCCCTCGAACCGTCTCCAAATGGTTCGATTCGGGGCGTCTGCGCGGCTACCGCATTCCGGGATCGCAGGACCGCCGGATTCCTCGGGAGCACTTGATCCGCTTCCTCAAGGAACACGGCATGCCCCTGGGCGAACTCGAAGACGAAGCGATGGGCAAACTGCTCCTCGTGGGTCTCGATGCCCAGGTCCGCCACAACCTGACCGAACTGATGCCCATCGAAGACTTCAAAATCGAGGCGGCAGCCAGCGGGTTCGAAGCGGGTATCCAGGCTGAGTCGTTGCATCCGGATGCTGTGGTCATCGACTTCAGTATGGGACGGCATGAGGCGATGCTGATTGCCCAGAACCTGCGTAAGAACGGCGAATATGCCGACGCGGTCCTGGTGGCATTGCTGACCGATGAAGACACAGCCAGCGGTATCGACCGCTCGCTCTTCAGCGAAACATTCCGCAAACCATTCGATGCCGCGCTGCTTGCAGAACGAATCCGAACCCTGGTGGGCCGCAAGAAGCAACTGGCCTAAATCCAGAAGCCCGACCGCTGCCAAATCCAAGAGGCACCTGATTCGTCAGGTGCCTCTTTTTCGCTTTATATATACCTGATTCGCCGGGTGCCACTGGCTCCGCCAGTCTCTTCATATCCAGTCTCTTCATATCCAGTCTCTTCATATCCAGGTCTTCACATCCAGCCGCGTACCATGCTCGCAGCTCTGGGCAAGCATGCTCTTGGCGACGCTCAACCCGCCATCTCAACTTGCGATTCGTAGAAATCGTGAACGGCGTCGGGTGGCACGTCCCTGAGGTCCTCCGAAGGGCGTGGCCTTCACAGCAAGAGGACTCCGTGCCCCGCAGCTTGCTCAAATAATACGTATTTCAATCTGTAACAACACCCTGTGTGCCATGCTTGCAGCTCTGGGCAAGCATGCCTTGCGATCTTCAACGCACCATTTCATGTTGCGATTCGTGTTCTAGCGACCTGACTCATACATAGAACTTCAAGTCCAGCAAACCTCCGGTCTTGAACATCTCTAGACTGCAAGCGGATCCCTCGACCTTGGCATTTGACTCAAATGCCAGGGTCGATTCATTTCTGCCAAGCAAATCCCGCCTCTCCAAACTCGATATGCGGCCGTAAATCAGTCAATGCACCCGAAATTGTGGAAACAGGATGTCTGGAACAATAGCAACCTGTCATCCCCACAAGATTTATCATCACTCCTGTCATAAATGGTAAAATACACAGCCATCTACAGCCTCGCTATATGAATATTGATCTAAGATGCTGTGATCGCGACAAGTGGACATCGCCACACAGCCGATCCCACACCTCAGGCAGGAAGCCTACTGTACACTTCGTCGAGCGGACACGCTCGCTCGCTATGAAACCGCGATCTCGCCGATCCGGCAGGAAATCAAGGAAGATCCCCATGTCTCGAAGCTATTCCTCCGCCACGAAGCGGTTCGTCGCCGCACTGGCGATTTCCGCCACGCTTCTTCCCCCCGGCCTCACTCCCGCCATGGCAGGCATCAAATGGGGCGGCACGGGGAAACACCAGACGCCCCTCCAGGCGATGGCGGCCGCCATCGACCAGGTCGAAAAGGAAATCGACGGCTACGGCAGCGTCGTCATCAAGCAACCCGATGTCTGGGGCGAAGCTCGCTGGACAAAACATCGCGACGACTACGAGCGAATCCTCTCCAAAGAACTCGATCAGTTCAAATTCACTTTCAACGCCAAGATTCGTGAGTCGGACACCGCCTTCTTCATGAATGCAACGGCCTTGTCATCAGCCGTCAATGGCGGCGCGACACCGGCCTCGGCCAATGTCCAGCAGATCTTTGTTGAAGATCCGAAAACAGGTTTTCCTCAACCCAAATTCATTGAAGCCAATGGGGGGGCCAAATTCACGAACACTCGGGGAGACGAATTCAAAGGGGTCGCGCTCGAACCGACCGAATTCCTCGACCAGCTCTCTCGCTATGTGGATCACTTGAACCAGTTGCGACGGATCAACGAGGGCGACGACACCGCCGATGCGCCCGGCTACGCGCTCAACCTGATGCGAATGCCCGTCTCGATCCTTCCTGGAGACAAGACTCGGCAAGGCTACGGCGCGGAGGTGACGATGACTCTCACTCCCGAATTGACCGAAGACCTCCTGCCCACCACCTTCAAGGATCTGGTCATCAACGACCTCATTGATCAACTGGGTCTGCCTCTCTTGAAACTTAGCGAACAACGCCCATGGAAATGGCGTATCGACAAAGAAACCGAAGAGGCCCTGAGAAAAGAGGCTAAATCTCTAGGTGCAATTTCCGATGGCCTTGAACAGCCGACTACCCGAGTCAAAGCATTTGAGGACTTGAAATTACAACTCGAAGATCGCCGCCAGACACTAAGGATAAACTGCTTCCGGGAGGATCTTACTATAAAAATATTAACTGCGACTGGCGAGCGCTCCCTGACTGATCTACAGATAAAAATAGCAAACAGTGTTAAAAAAATACAAGACAAGAATGCAGAAGTGCAGAAATTTGCTGACTTAATAAGCTCCAAGAAAATCGACAACGCAGAAGCCCTTGCCAACAAGCTGTTCTCACTAAGCAACAAACATGGAATAACTAGTGTAGACTTACAGGCTGTCAACGATAATATCGACAAACTGAAGAATATAGAAAAAACTGGAAGAGAAGACCTAAAACAAATTACTGACTCTGCAGAACAAATCAGTAAATCAACCAAGGAACTGTGGGAGGCGACAAAGGCTGCAACCCAAACCGCGGAAAACACTAAAGGAGCGATTCAATCAGTAGTTGAACAGGTCAACCAAATTGTTGCACTAGCAAACCAAGGCATTGCTGGCGAGCTTGCCAGTTCCGCCTCATTGTCCACCTCGATTGGTTCTCCACGTGATCGGCAAGCCCGGTACGCCATTGCTCCGACTGAAATCGCTTGTGTCTTCGGTGAGGATCAACTGAGCTATATCGCGCAGGATCTCGACAGCATTCGCGAATCCACTGGCTCCGAACGTCTCCACCTGCCCGATGTTCATGGCTTCCTCACCGAGGAGCTGGAGGCAGCCTATCGTCTTGTTGCCGCCATGGAAATGAATGACGGAACCACCTGGAAGTGGGAGACAGAGGCCCCTAAGATCTTACATGCTACTCGCCTGCTCATGTATGGCGGCACAGAAAGATGCGATTTGAAGTCTCTTAGAGATAATTTCATACTTATGTCTCGAAGTGCAATGCAATGCCAGCCTTTGGATATGCCGCCCGCTCCGAACGTTGGGCAATTGCCAGATTCCCGATCATTGCAAAGTGGTAGTTACTTAGAACTTCCTCCGGCGGTACCGCCTGCCGAATTCTCCTCGGTCACACCGATAACATATCTTCACGAAGCGACACCCGCGCAATCCACCCCCTGCGAATCCGGTAAACCTGATGCAGCATCCACACGCTGCCGCGGCGAAACGGTTCGAGCACTGGCCTGGGCGATTGTCATGGAGTCGGTATTACTCAATCAGCAACTCATTGATGACATGAAGCGTGTCGAGAAGCAAAAGTCGACAGCCATCCTCCCGCATGATCAACTCTTCTTCTTTCGCACCCAGCCTTGCCCTGAAGAGTGTCAAGTCTTCAACGAGTATGTCCGTGTTCGTTGGCCCATTCATGTTTTTGCCATCGACCCGGAAAATCAGGAACAGAATGTCGCCGACTCTTTCGCACGTCGGCGAGAAACTCAACTAGCTCTCTCCCTCGCCTTCACCAGCGGTCGCATCAACGCGCAGAATTTCAGCCGTTTTGCCCGCAGACTCGACTTTGAACTCGACACAATTTCGCTCAACCGTACGGTTGTGGGCTTCTCACATGGGGCGGACACGTTTGGCTGGCGGTTCTTTCCCCGCGTCCAAGCGCCACCCGCCGAAGGGAATCTCAAAACCCTCACGCGTGAGATGTTGCTGGGAGCTCCTAACCGGGATTACGACCTGAAACGCCGACAATTGGAACCAGGAATCCGCGAACTGCTGGCCATCGTGATCATGCCGTCGTTTGTCCCCCAGTTGCGGATGGATATCCGCACGAACTGGTTCCATTTGACGAAACCAAAGCACAAGGAGTTCACGACTGAAGACTCCGTCCGCATCGGCGAAAAGATCGGCTACTTGCGGCAATGCAAAGCCCAGTGCCTGACGGACGGCGAGTTCGGACGTCCCGGCGATTCCCGGCGTTTGCTCAATGCGGTCGATCAGTTGGAAAAACGGCTTCCTCTGCAAGACACGTTGGTCAAGATCCCTTATGAAAACTCCCGGGGTGGCTTCCAACTCTTCTCCGAGGGAACCCGCAACCTGGGGCCGGAACTGATTGGTTTTTATGGAGAGCCCGGTGTCAATCCCGATGCCGATACCAATCTTTTCCTCGTCGGACGGCATTTCAATGTGAACGTCACGACGCTGGTGATTGGTGGACAAAAATGTGAAAAGACTTTGCTGAGCCGGGATGTCATGGAGGTGAAGGTTCCCAAGGGAGCCATGACCATGATGATCGAAGAACGCCTCGACGGCATGCTTGTTTCAAGGGAAGTGGTTGATGCCCACGTAGCCACGCCTTATGGTGTTTCCGGCCACCTGATGATCCCGGTCTATCGTGGAGCCGCCAAAGCCAAGGCGATTGAGATCAGCAGCCGGGAAGTCCAGGGGTGCATTGGGTACGTCAACTGTGCCGCGAGCACCATCACTTTGGGCAACGATGTGACCATCAATAAATTGCCATCGTCGTCAGGAACCGCGTCACTGGATGGAACTGTCACAGCACTCTTGTCGACTGGCCGCGAGCTGAAACTCAATCCCGCGAAAGTCGCCGACAAACCGTTTCGAGATATTGGAAAGGACTTGCTGGCGCTCAAACTCGATGAACTGATTCAAAGCTCGTTTGCAAAAGCGGCGGACGACAAGACAAACGTTTCGCTCCTTCAGTCGGACCAACCCATCGCCTTGAGGGTCGAGTTGAAACTCACCATCACCGAGGGAACGACGAAGAAGGAGACCGCCTTTGGGCCGATCCTGATCCGCCTAGGCCTTATGACCGGACACACCTCCTGCACGGCATGTTCACCTACGGCCACGCCCTCCGCAGCGACCAGCGTTTTGCCACAATCATTATCCGGGTTGGAAGGACTGAAGCATGTCGATGCGACGACACCCATCCTGGAGCGATCGGATTATCCACTCCTCCGGATGACCCCGGTCTGGCAGACGGAGCCCGCAACCCAAAGTGCTGCGGCATTCGTGCCTACTCCACAATAGTGGAATGCTCTCAACCATCATGACAGAGAACCGGTGTGTGCTGCGGGCCATCGCTGGCACGCGCCGACTCTCCTGTTGAACCCGTTGATTTTGAAAGGTCATTTGGTTTCCAACAACCCGATCATCTCCCTGGCGATAGTCTTCCGTTGATCGGGTGTCGCGGCTGCCAGCAGCTTGCGGTGAGCGGCTGCCAGTTTGCCATGCTGCGGATGACTCTTGTCGAGCGCTTCCATGCCAATTCCCACAGGCTCGAGGGCACTCTGGCCAGAACCGCTTTCCGCAATGCCTTCCAGATCCTTTTTGAGCTGCCCCACGGAACCGGGAGCTTCCCGTTCGGCCATAGGGAGGGGCTTGACCGAAGGGCCGCAGCCCAGGACTGCCGACAAAGCTGTCATCACGACCAGAGATTGCAGAGATCGCGTCATGGAGATTTTCATCCTGGAGGGAAACGAACAGCGGGTTGATGGAGTCCAAGGCTGACTCATCGATCGTTCGGAAGGCGGAAAGCAGGCGGGAACGGTCTTCCCCGAATGAAGATGAACAGTTTCTCTGTGCTTCCCGCCTCAGTGGAGTGGCGCGGACAAGGATTGCCATCGGACACCCATCGACGGGATGCCACAACCGCGTCGAGAGGCTGAGTCATGATCGGACGGGAGCCGGTCAAAACTCGGCGGTCGCGGAAATGCAGTACAATATCCGACAAGTGAGAGCATGCCGCGGCTTAGAATTCACCCAGCGGGGCACCATCGGCACGGGCTCCCAGTCGCTGCCACGTCAGCAGATCGACATTCTCGGAGACGAATCGAACCGAGCCGTCCGCGAGCACCGCGTGGACGCCACCCGTGTGCCGGCTGCGCGCCGTCCACACTCCGCTGCCAGTCCCGGCCCAGCAGCCGCTGCAACCGGAGATGCAATTGGGCCGTCGCGAGTTGGGGGGATTCATTGAGGTGATAAGGGTCTGCCCTCCACCACCGGTCATCCACTTGGAATTCTCGCGGTAGTAGCTGTCGCAGGTGGGATTGGTATCGACGCAGGTGGTGGCGAATGCGTCCAGAGATCCCGCCAAGGCGAAGGTGGTCGCCATCGTTCCGATCGAACCGTTCTGGATGGTGGCCGCCAACTTGCCCGTGGCATCCGAGTTGGGAATCAGCTGCTCCGAGGCGAGCAGCACATTGGAGGTACCATCGGTGACATCCGACATCTTCACCTTGGCCATGCGGTTGAACATGCCGTTGGCATCGGTCGTGTTCGCACCGTAGTAAAGGTTCGAGCCACCACTGACGGCATAGTTCACGCCCGACCCGCTGGTCTGGGCGCTGGTTATGCTCCCACGGGCAAACTGGAGATCGCTGGGGCAGAGAAACGCCGGAATGGTCGTGTTGTTCAGGGCGAGGTTCGTGCCGGTATCCGAGACGATGTTGAAGTTGATCAGATTGTAGAGTGGCCCCTGGTCGATGAAGGGCAGAATCATCGCGTGCGGGCTGAAGCCGCGGTAATCCTTGCTGCCGGCTCCATTGGCCGTCTCGGTGTGTCCTTTCGGAAAGATGCTGTGTGTGTCGTGATAGTTGTGTAGCGCCAATCCCAGTTGCTTGAGATTGTTGCGGCATTGCGTCCTGCGAGCGGCTTCACGGGCCTGCTGGACTGCCGGAAGGAGCAATGCGATCAGGATGGCAATGATCGCGATCACCACCAGCAGTTCGATCAGCGTGAAACCATTCCGCGGAGCCGCGCCGCATTTTTTGTTGTTGACCTTGTTCACAATTGCATCCGGATAAAAACGAGTGAAAACGACGGAGGAACCAAGTCATGCGACGTACAAGCCGCAAAGTTGATTCACAGACACATCATATGTTCGACTTCTCATAAGTCGATTGATACTTGCTCTCGAAATTGAAAATCCGGCTTGTTGATCGATCAAGACGTCTCTTCAGGAGTAGAGCATCAGCTTTGAATCTGTTGACGGGCAAAGGAGCAAGGAGAAAACACTTTCAGTAATGAGTGCAAATACTTACGAACCAATTTTCTCGGCAACCACATGAGTGCGATTTGGAAGGAGGCGATTCTTTCGCAATCGGCCCCGACAGCCTCTCCAAATCGTCTTCCAGGCTCTCACCCATCGCCCCCCCGGAAGACGCCTTACGGCCAGCGTCGATCAACATGGAAGCTGGCAAGTCGCACCGCGCCCTAGCGAACAGCTATAGGAATCTCCCCCCATTCGGCGGCGTTCTCCGCCTCGTGGAACGGCAAGGTCTGGTGGAGTGCTCTTCATGGCCGAATCAACGGACGACGGAAAGACCTGGCCCTACCGCCGGGTGCTGGTGAAGGAATCCTCCGACAGTCCCCAAGAACGGCTCAACGACCCCGACGGCTTCGTGGATGAGGACGGCTACCTCCACTTCGCCTACGACGACAACCGCCACCGCGCCGTCTACTACGGTGCCAAACTACCGGGCTATTCCTTCACTTGCTTCGGGCCCCAGAAGGACGAATGACAGCCCATTCGAGTTCATATCTTGCTGGCGATATCCCAAGCCAGATGAACGAGGCCGAAAGAAAGCAGGGCCAATGTGATGGAGATGCCGCCAACACCTCCCCAGGAAAGAGGGATTATGCGGGCGAGCTTAAATACGGGCAGGCACGCGGCGGTGGTGATGAGCATGGCGGCGCCCACAACCATAAACGGAATCATGGAAAGCCAAATCATGCTTCATCCATTCTGAGAGACAGCATTCCCGTTGTTGGGAGGTTGTGAATCATCGTGCGGGGCGATGCCTCCACCACGTTTTCGTCCATCGCCAGCGGCTATGCCAAGACACGAAGGGGGCGACTTGGCCCCACTTTTTCTCGGCTCTTTTTGTTCCACATGCAACCTGCTTCGTCTACTTCTTGCCGAAGCAGCACAGCCTGCCGTCCGACGAAGCAGAGCCCACGACGAGGTGGCCTTCGCCGACGGCGGGGCC